>JAURZE010000013.1 GCA_030653545.1 Nitrospira sp.
GTGCCGGAGTTGGTTGCGGCGATCGACGAGTTCATTCGGCTCAATAACAAGAACCCCAAGCCGTTCGTGTGGACCAAAACCGTCGACGACATTCTGAAGAAGATCAAGCATTGTAAAGCCATGATTGAGACACCACACTAGGCCCGGCCGTTCTTGCTATTCAGGGGGCAGGGCATTACGATCGCGACGAACTCTGAACCCGTGACAGGAACCACTCGTGGCGAAACGACGCAGTCATACAGCCGGCATCTTCATCACGCTGGAAGGCACCGAAGGGAGCGGAAAATCGACCCAAGCCGCTCGCCTGGCCCAGGCCCTTCGCGCCGAAGGCCATGCCGTGCTCCTCACACGGGAACCGGGCGGCACGCCGGCAGCCGAGCAGCTCCGCGCGGTGCTGCTTAAGAATAATTCGGAGTCGCTGGCGGCAGAAACGGAAGCCTTCGTCATTCTCGCAGCCCGCCGCCAACATGTGGATCACGTGATCGCACCGGCGCTGCAGCAGGGCGCAATTGTGATCTGCGACCGGTTCATCGATTCCACCTTGGCCTATCAAGGCTATGCGCGAGGGCTGGACCTGAAGACGCTGCGCACGATGAACCGCTGGGCCACCGGGGGCCTTGCGCCTGACCTCACTCTCCTCTTCGATCTTCCCGTGGCCACCGGCCTGCGCCGGCGGCAGCGCGATGCCGCGGGGCAGAACCGGCTGGACCGGGAGACAAGACGCTTTCACGAAAACGTGCGCGCCGGGTTTTTACAACTCGCGCGCAAAGAACCCCGGCGCATCAAGCCGGTCAACGCGGCGCGAACCCCCGACAGGATTGCAGACGACGTGCGCACACTCGTGTTCGACTGGCTGGAAACGCGCCGACCCCAAACGGGACGAACAAGGTAACCATGCCCTTTCGCGAGATCACCGGACATGAACATCCGATCGCGGTCCTGCGGGCCGCCGTCTCCCACGACCGATTGGGACATGCGTATCTCTTCCATGGCGAAGACGCGATCGGGAAACGCCTGACGGCCATCCACCTCGCCCAGGCCTTGAACTGCGAGCAGCCGCCGTCACCGGATGTACTGGACAGCTGCGGCGCCTGCCGCGCCTGCCTGCAAATCGCCGCGCGAACCCACCCGGACTTCATCGCGATCGACCCCGACCGTGAATTGGCCAATCCCGCCATCAAGATCGAACAGGTCAGAGAAATCGAACAGCAGTTCGTCTATCGCCCATTGATGGGCGAGAGAAAGATCTGCCTGATCGACGAAGCCGACCGCATGACCATCGGCGCCGCCAATGCACTGCTCAAAACGCTGGAGGAACCGCCGGGTCACGCGCTCTTCCTCTTGATTACCAGCAGGCCCAACGCGCTCCCGATCACCATCCGTTCGCGTTGCCAGCAACTTCGCTTCACCACACCGGCGCGCACGCAGGTCGAAGCAGCCGTGATCCTCAAGCGCGAACTGCCGCCGGTGGATGCGCGACTCCTGGCGCTCGTCACGGAAGGCCGCATCGGCGAGGCGCTCACGCTGGATGTCGCCGCCCTGCGTGAATGGCAACGCGACTGTTTGGCCATCGTAGCCCCCGCGACGCTCAGATCGATCAGCGCGATCCTGACACTGGCCGAGAGCCTCGCCAAATCCGACCGTGGCATCGAGACGCTGACCTGGCTTAGTCGCTGGATCCGGGATCTCATGCTCGTCCATGTCGGCGGCGACCGCGATCAAATTCTCCACCTCGAACAGATGGACCAGTTGCAGGAATATTCCCGCACTACCGATCTCACCCTGCTCCTCGACCTGATCAAGGAGATCGAACGCACACAGCAGAATGCCACCCGCAATCTGAATCTCCACATGGCCCTGGAATCCTGCCTGCTCAAACTCCGTGATGCCCTCGGCCTCGCCCCCGCCGGAATGCCTGCCTAGAAATCCTTATTCCCAACCTGGTATCTTCCCCTTCGTCATGCGAGATCAAAACACGTTCTACATTACGACGCCGATTTACTACGTGAACGATGTGCCGCACATCGGCCACGCCTACACTACCGTCGCCGCCGATGTGCTCGCGCGCTACTGGCGTCTGCGAGGTCGCGACGTCATGTTCCTGACCGGCCTCGACGAGCACGGCCAGAAAGTGCAGCAGGCAGCCGCAAAGGCCGGCATCGATCCGCAGGCCCATTGCGACAAGCTGGCGCCGCAGTTCCAAGACCTCTGGAAACGGTTGAACATTTCGAATAATGCCTTCATCCGCACCACCGATGCGCCGCACAAGAAAGTCGTTCAACGATATCTTCAAGAGCTCTACGATAAACAGCTGATTTATAAGGACTCGTATACCGGTTGGTATTGCACGTACGACGAACGGTTCTGGACTGAAAAAGACGTTGTAGGAGGGATCTGCCCGGACTGCAACCGCCCCATCGAACAGCTCAGCGAGCATAACTATTTCTTCAAGATGGGACAGTATCAGGAACAGCTCATCGACCACATCAAGCAGCACCCGCACTTCATCCGGCCCGAGTCCCGCCGCAACGAAGTCCTGGGGTTTCTGACGACCCAGAAGCTCGGCGACCTGTCTATTTCCAGACCCAAGTCGCGCCTCTCATGGGGCATCGAATTGCCGTTCGATCACGACTACGTGACCTACGTCTGGTTCGACGCCCTGGTCAATTACATCTCCGCCTTGGAATACAAACTGACGACACCCTCGGTTGATCGCTACTGGCCGGCGTCGGTCCATCTCGTCGGGAAAGACATCCTCACGACTCACGCCGTCTATTGGTCGACGATGTTGATGGCGCTGAACCTGCCGCTGCCGGAAACCATCTTCGCGCATGGCTGGTGGACCGTCGACGGCGAAAAGATGTCGAAGAGCCGCGGCAACGTCGTCGATCCCAACAAGATGGTCGAGACCTACGGCATCGATGCCTTCCGTTACTTCCTCCTGCGCGAAGTGCCGTTCGGGCAAGACGGAGATTTCTCACAGACGGCGATGATCACTAGCATCAACAGCGACTTGGCCAACGGCATCGGCAATCTACTCAGCCGTACCCTCACGATGATCGAGCGTTTCGCGGACGGGAAGATTCCGGCAAGCGGCCCGCCCGCGCTCCCGGAACTCGAAGAGAAGATCGCCCAGGCCGCCACGCAATTGCCGGCCACGTTGGAACGAGGCTTCAGCGCGCTCACCTTCCGCGACAATCTCCAAACAATCGGCGAACTGGCCAGCCTCTGCGATGAATACATCGACAAAGCCGCGCCCTGGAAGCTGGCGAAGAATCCCGACGACGCGCCGAAACTGAAAACCGTCCTGAATACCGCCGCCCGCGCCTTGCGCCTGCTGGCCGTCTCGCTCCATCCGTTCATGCCGCAAACCACGGAACAACTGGCCCGGCAGCTCGGCTACCACTTCGACTTTACCAAGGCCGTCCCGGCCTCTGCCTACCAGTGGGACAGCCCCGTAGCCGATCTCCCGATCGCCAAGGGAGCGCCGTTGTTCCCCCGGATCGAAATCGCCGCGGACACGAAGACGGCCACCGCAAAAGACGCGCCCAAAGCACAGAAAGATTCATCGAAAAAAGGAGCCAAACCAGTGAGCGACACACCCGCGACCCCGCAACCGGTTCCCGCCGCAGCCACCACGACCCCGGCCGCAACAACAACTCCGGCGGCACCGGCAGCAGCGCCCGCACCGGCCGCGCCACCACAGATCAGCATCGACGACTTCATGAAGATTCAGCTGAAAACGGCGAAAGTCATCAGCGCCGAACGCGTACCGAAGTCGGAGAAGCTGTTGAAGCTCCAAGTCTCACTCGGCACGGAGCAACGGCAGATCGTGGCAGGCATCGGCAAGAAGTATGAGCCGGAGGCACTCGTCGGCAAGATGATCGTGATCGTCGCGAATCTGAAACCGGCGAAGCTCATGGGCATCGAGTCGCAGGGCATGGTCCTGGCCGCCGGGGACAGCGAAGTGCGCGGCCTCGCCACCATCCTGGAAGAAGTGGAACCGGGCACCAAGGTCAAATGAACCGAGCGGGTATCAGGCTCCGCATTCTCGTCCTCGCACTCCTCCTGATGCCTCTGCCCTGTCTCGCCCTCCCCGCGCAGGAAGACGCCCCGCCCGACCTGCACCTGAACGATCCGAAACCCACAACCATCCTCGTGCGCGTCGTTGCCCATGGCTCCATGGTGCTGGGCAAGGAGGTCGGCGGCGCGCGCGTGACGATCACCGATGTGGCCAGCGGCCAGATCCTCGCCACCGGCATCCAGCAAGGCGATGCCGGCGATCAGAATCAGATCATGCGCACCCCGCGCCTGATGGAAGAGGCCCACTACAGCAGCCGTCCCGCTGCGGTGTTCACCGCCACGCTCGACCTGGTTACACCGACCCTCGTCGATATTGCAGCCGAAGGACCGCTCGCGTTTCCAGCCGCATCTCAACGCGTCTCCACTCGCGCCTGGCTAATTCCCGGCCATGACCTGACCAGCGACGGCATCGTCCTGACGCTCTACGGCTACATCATCCAGATCGAACATCCGAAATCCGTCGGCGGCGGGCTTATCGCGAAAGACGACGTGGTCCTACGCGCCTCCGTCCGCACCCTCTCCGGTGCACTCGTCCGTCCCCATGGCGATTGGGACTCGCGTAAAGTCCACATCTACGGCGAGCTGCTCATCGGCACGAAGGTGATGGAGCGCTTGCAGCTGTTCTACAGCGGCGATAGAGCCGCCTTCGAAGCGCCCTTCTTCGTCCCGCTCCCTAAAGATGCGCCCGACGGCATCACCCTCCGCGTCGTCGCGGCTGATCCGTCGAGCGGCAACTTCGGCGTAGCCGAAGCCAAGTATCCGGTGCTGAGCGAACGATTACCGCCCAAGTTGCCGAGGTAGTAACACTGCCCGCTCTCAGAGCATCTTCCATCGCGCGTGCAGATGTGATTGACTACCCTCCAGGGAGCCTAACCATGCGAATGAAGAACCCTCCTCATCCAGGACTGGCAGTGCGGCATGACTGCCTCGAACCATTAGGTCTCTCCGTGTCAGAGGGGGCAAAGGCGCTGGGTGTCACGCGGCAGGCCATGAATAATCTGGTCAGCGGAAAAGCCGGCATTTCAGCCGAGATGGCGATCCGCCTGGAAAAAGCGTTTGGAGGCAGTGCCGAGACTTGGTTGCGAATGCAGGCTGCCTTCGACCTGGCCCAGGTGGAAAAACGCGCAGGAAAGATTAAGGTCCGGCGTGTCAAAGACACATTGATATCAACCTGAGGTCACAGCCCCAAAAGGTCCTCGCCATGAAAACGATTGTCCTGCTCGCAGTCTTGTGCGCGACACTCGCCGGCTCCGCGCTCGCTGAAGACCAGCACCAGCATCGGCGTCCGGACGACATCAAACAATATCTGGAGCATCTCAACAGTACAGAGCGGGATCGCTATCAGAAGCCCGCCGAGGTGATCGACGCGCTCAAATTGAAGCCGGGCATGGCCATCGCAGATCTCGGCTCCGGGTCAGGCTACTTCACGCGCCGCTTCATCGAGGCCGTCACCGAGACCGGAATGGTCTATGCCGTGGATGTCGAGCCGGAAATGCTCGCCTATGCCAAAGAGAGCGTCATCCACATGCACACCGCCTACACAGCCGAGTTCATCCTCGCGCAGCCGGATAATCCCAAACTGCCGTTCGCATCCGTCGATCTTCTCTTCGTCTGCAACACCATCCATCATCTTGAGGACCGGCCAAAATATTTTAGCGATCTCAAGTCATCCCTCAAACCCGGAGCGCGCATTGCCATCGTAGACTTCTACCCCGACGAACGATCCGGCGACCTCGGCTTCCCGAAACACCATCTCGTCGCGCGAGACACCATCGTCCAGGAAATGACCGCAGCCGGATACCAGCTCGCCCGCGAGCACAGTTTTCTACCGAAACAATACTTTCTAGAGTTTGTCGCGCAGTAGATGGGATGCGACCCAAAGGAGGGCTCTTACGCCAATCTACCCAAGAACCTGGGATAGATGTTTCCGCAGTCGCAACTCATTGAAACAACAACGGGCAAGGCGTATGGTTCGCGAACAGTAGCGGCGTGCTACACGGACAGGAACTGGTAAGTCCGGCTCTTATACGGATCGACCTAAGCGGAGTTATAGATGGCTAGAACATGGCGATGAAGGTGACATTTGATTCCAACGTTTGGCGGGCTGTTGCCGACCCGAACCGTTTCCCTAACGATCCCATGCACACGGCTATACAGCGCATCCACAATGCAATTCGCAGTGGTCAGTTCGAAGGCTTACTCGCAGAAACGGTCTTCACCCTGGAGGGCATAAAGAAAGTCGATCGGAAGGCCTTCTTTACGCAGTACCGGACGCAGAGCAAGATTTCAGAAGAGGAGCAACCAGACGGATCCATACGTCTTGGCATAAAGATGGGGCCAGATCCAAACGCGCATCCAGGAAACAATCCCTATCTTGCGTCGCACCTAAACGATGCGCTTGGCGTTGGCTTTAAGCTCATGCGTTGTCATCGCGTGGCAGGGGTCCAGAATCCCGACCTTCGTAACGAATGGTTTTCTTCGCATAGCTCTTCTTCGGTAGACACGGCAAAAAAATTTGGCGAGGTGGGTAGAAAGATTGAAGCTACGGGCGCAGGTATTGCCCATATCAAGGCGATCGGCAATCGCTATGCCTCGCCAACGCAGCCCTGGTTTGAAGGTCTTGCTGTAGCACCAGCCTCCGAAGACGCCGCAATCGCGCGAGCAGTGGCCGAGTGGGCCGACGGCGACTGCATTTCTGCGCACATCGCGTATAGCAATGACTTCATGTGTACTCGCGACACGGCTACCGCGGCGGGCTCAAACTCAGTATTTTCGGCAAGCAACCGAGCGTGGTTAACTTCCCAATACGGCGTGCGGTTCGTGAACCCAAGCGAACTGGCAAGCCATATTTAACTACAGGTGGAACGGACGGGCCGCGAGCAGCAGTGCCAATACGAAAGCACCCGCTGCGGCCCGCCGTTCACCAAGGCGGTAGGTAGCTAGAGCGATGTGGTCAAAACTTTGGAACGATCCGGTATGGAGCAAGGTATTTGCTGGCCTCATCTTGGCTTTGGGCGCAACAATCGTCACTTACTTCCTCGACTGGTGGCCTACTTTCGGTCGTTGGGGAAGTCAGGGTTTTGCGTTCGCCCTAGCGAGCACGTCCACACCGCATTGGCTTCTTATCCTCTTAGGTCTCCTCGCACTTCCGACTCTCTTTCTCGCAGGCGCGATCGCGTGGACCAGCGTCTTTCCGGCTAAGGCCCAGGCACCCTCGTGGCGCGACTACACGACAGACATCTACTTTGGCCTCCGTTGGCGCTGGAGGTATTCCAGCGACGGCGACATCTATGATGCACACACCTTTTGCCCACACTGCGATTTTCAGGTATTCCCCCAGGACGTGAGCTCATTCCGTGCCATCGACCATATCGCGTTCCGGTGTGATAGTTGCAGTCGCGATCTGGCGGAATTCCCTGAATCGTTTGCCGCGGTGGAGAACAAGGCAAAGCGGTTCATTCAGCAGCGTCTCCGCAATGGTACTTGGAATGCACAGCAAACTGCCTAACTCCAGATGGAACGGACGCGCAAACCCGGCTCCCCGTTCACCACGACGTTAGCGGACACGATCGCGTCCCATGATCTCAAATGTTGAAACATACTTGGCCATTGCTCGGGAAGCACATGCCGAGATGAAAAGACTGGACGGCGAGTCGCGAAGGCCGAAACAGGACGGCAGCCCAGGACATATTGTCACCTATGACCCAGAACGCCGTTCTTTGAAACAGGCCATGATCGCTATTGCGTTCGCTGGCATTTACTTTGAGGCCGCAGTGTATTTGGTCGCTCTAAAGAAAGTAACCAAAGGTAAGGCCGGAAAGATTGATCGCCTACCCTATGAGCAGCGGCTGCCGAAGCTTGGAATAACTGACCAATCTCTGTTGGATGGTGCGCAAGCGCTCAGAGAAATACGGAAGGACCTTGTTCATGAAAAGGCGGTCCTGCCTGCGGAATTGGAGGCAGCTACATTTCGGCTCGCACAGAAGTCAGCGGATCAAGCGTTAGTTTTCATAAACCAGCTTCATGGGGTGCTAAGTGGTGCCCCCTAGCAGCCAAGTCAAGCCAACCGTGCGCTCGCACTTGCCAGGAGAAGGAAAAGTATCCGGAGTCCCTTTCAACTCTGCCCTCTGCCTCAGGACTTGTGCGCTTCCATGTAGGCCCTGAGGAGGGCATTGATGCGCGTCTGATAGCCGGGACCTTTGGCCTTAAACCACTTCAATACCTGTTGATCGAGCCGGATGGTGACCGCCGTCTTCGGCTCAGGGAGTCTGAGCACCGCACGCTTGAAAAAGGCTTTCCCCTGCTCCGGGATATCGGAGGTATCGATGGCCTTACCCTTCAACGCATCAATTTTTGCCCAGTTCGTTCGCGACCGCTTCTTGGTAGTGTTTTTCTTCACGCTTATTCGCCTTTCGCGCTGAGATAATCCGAATCAGACCCGGCTTCCGTTCTGCAAACGCGACGACCATGAGCCGTCCTCGAATGAATCCGAATCCGATCTGCCTGGTTTCGCCATAGTCTTTTCTCTCGTCAACCCCAACGAGCATGAGGCTGCGAAACATCTCCTGGACATCCAGAAAGTCGATGCCGTGCTTGGCAAGATTCGCTTGTCGTTTGGCTTCGTCCCATTCGAATCGCACAGGCATAGTGTACATACAACATGTATGTACGTCAACGACAGGTGCTCATAACGAGATGGGCTTCATCAGATATCCACTGAACGAGACGGAATATTCCCTCGTCACTTGAGAGAGTGAATTTCAGACGTGCCGTGGCAGCAGTATTACGGGTTGGTCGGGACTTTCCAGATCTGAGTGATCGGCTCGGCATCGGCGCTTGCGCCGGAGTGGGGAAGTCCGTAGAGATCTTCGATGGTGCGCAGGACGTTGTAGTGGGTGATCCGCTGGTCGTAACGCCCTGCTTTCACCATGGGGCCGATGAAGAGCGTCACGATTCGGTTATTCTCCTTCGCGTGATCATTATCTTCATCCCACGTCACAATCAGCAGGCTGTTGTGCTGCTGCGCCCACTGAACATAGGCCTCCATGTGGTCCCGTAGCCAGCGATCCCCCGTTTGAATGGCCTCCGGATCCTTGCCGTGGTGCATGTCGTTCACCTGGTTCGGCACGACGATGCTGACCGTGGGGAGCGTACGATAGTCGGCTGGGAAACTCGTCAGGGGCAGATTGATCTCTGCCGGGAGGCCATTGGTCGGGCTGTTCTGCCAATTGACCCAGGGATTATGTTTGCGGGCATAGCTCCCCTCTTTGCAGATCACCGAGCCCGCCGAAGGCAGGTCTTCTGAATAACCGGCGAACGTCAGCCCGGCTGCCAGCAATGCATGCCCAAGATTCGGCGTGGTCAACGTATGAGGGCATGAATTGTCGGTGATGCCCTGCATCGATCCGGAAAACAACGCGAGGTAATTCGGCTGGCTCGGGTGGGTGATCCCGAACGACTGTGTGAACAACGCACCCTTGGCGGCCAATTCATTGATGTAAGGCGCATGGGAAGAATCGATGATCTGGCTATAGGAATGGTTCTCTTCGATCACGATCACGATATGATCGGGTCTGGGCAACGAGGCATGAGTCGGGCTGTCGCCTCTAGGTGAAGACGCAGCCAACGCGCACGCGCCTATCGCCAGCGGCAACACCATCGCTCCGAGTATGAGTTTCCAGCGCATGCGGTTTTGTACCACCACCCACTGCTGATTTGCATCAAGTAGATCACGCTTGTCATGCCTGCGGCGCTCTAGCAGGATGCTGAAAAAGTCCGCCAGCGGCGTTCTCGCTTCACAAACAGGCTCAACGTACCGAAGCGTACGCCTCGCCTCTTCGCTCGCTGCGGCCTTGCCGGACAGCCTTTTGAGCATCCTGAGGTTATTCTGGCCCCAACATCATACGGAATATTCCAACCGTATTTTCATATACACCGAGTTTTTTCGCAGCCTGCTACGCCTCATTTGCACCCTAGACCTACTATTCCTTCACCCACTCAACCTGTGTAAGATAGGCCCAGCATCGGGTGATCGAGCAGCGTCTCTTTTCTAGCCGTGCAGTAAACAGCGGTTATGCCGACGATCAGCATCTTCTATGGTATCGTGATTCAAATGTTCTGGCGGGATCATAATCCGCCGCACTTCCATGCGCTCTACGGAGAACATGAAGCCATCTTTGATCTGCGTAATCTGACGGTGCTGCGCGGGGCGCTCCCCCGTCACGCAATGGCACTTGTTCTTGAGTGGGCCACCGATCATCGAGATGCTCTCATGGAGGACTGGAATCTATGCAGCCAACTCAAGTCTCCCAATCCAATCGAGCCGCTGCTGTAGAGCCGGCGATTCAACCGACCGCGCCTTGGCGGGTTGCTTCCGTGCATGCTGAGCCTGAGCGGCAGTTACGGGTCACGTTTGTCGATGGCACAACAGGTACGGTCGATCTGCGGAATTTTCTGAATGCCCCTCAGATCCAGGGCACGGTATTCGAGCCGTTGCGCGACCCGGCAGTGTTCGCCCAAATGCGCGTCGCCATGGGAGTCGTGCAATGGCCCAATGGCGCCGATCTCGCGCCCGATGCGATGTACGATGCGATCAAACTGCACGGCTGTTGGATTGTTGAATGATGGCGCGTCGGATTCTCTCTGACGTCCTGGTTTTTCTTAAAAGCTTCCCCGACAACCGTGCGACACTACGCCTATGACTGGCCTCGCTTCATTTGAGCATTTGCGTTCCCGTCTCTACCTCTCGCTCGGGCTGAATGCCCTGGTCATCACCGCTGAATTCATCGGCGGATTTCTCCTCGACAGCGTCGGCCTCATGAGCGACGCCGGACACAATCTCGTCGATCAGGGCTCGCTCTTTCTGGCGCTCTATGCGCACATCCTCACCAGGCAGCCGGCCAGCGAAACCCGCACGTTCGGTTACCATCGCGCCGGCGTCATTGCCGCGTTTCTCAACTCGTTCATCCTGGTGCTGACGGCGATCGGCATTACCCTCGTGGGCCTCAAGCGGCTGCTGCATCCGGTTCCTGTCGACGGCGGGTGGATCATGGGCATTGCCGCCATAAGCTTTGCGGCCAATCTCAGCATCGCCTTACTGCTCCAGCATGGCGCGAAAGACGATCTAAACATCCGCAGCGCCTTTTGGCATATGCTGGGCGATGCCTGGGTCTCGCTCGGTGTCGTGCTGAGCGGCGGCGCGATCATGTTGACCGGCTGGACGGTGCTCGATCCGCTCATCAGTCTCCTCGTGGTCGCGGCCATTCTCCATGGAGCCTGGCCGCTGTTCAGAGAATCCCTCGATGTGCTGCTGGAATCCACCCCGCCCACGATCAGCGCGTCACAGGTCGCCTCAACCATCGAATCCCTGCCCGGCGTGAAGAACGTGCACGATCTCCACATCTGGGCCGTGGAGCCCCGGCTCATCATGCTCACCGCCCATGTGCTGGTGGATGGAGACGACGCAGTCCTCACCAACGCGCTGCTCCGCTCGATCCATGAACGGATCACCGCCGACTTCGGCATCAAGCACATGACAGTTCAACTAGAGACTCATTGCAGCGATCCCGACGATGTCCATTGCGACCTGACCAAGCTCGCCGCCCAGCATCCTGAACTCGAAGCCCTCACCCATCACCATTGAGTTGTTCAGCGTCCATTTCGATCGGTAGAATACGGAGCACTATCTTCGTGCAGCTTTTCGATAACCAGGAATGAATATGCCAGTCCCCTTTTATCTCCTTTGCGGTTCTCTCGGCGCCGGCAAGACCACACTCTTGATGCGCCTGCTGGAATATTGGAAGAGTCAGGGCCTCAGGGCCGGCGTGCTGATGAACGAAGCGGGCGACGTGAGCATCGACGGCCCGCGCGCGGGCACCATCGCTGAACAGGTGATGAATCTGGCAGGCGGCTGCGTCTGCTGCGATACGAAGGAAGATCTCTCCTGGGGCATCGCGCAGCTCGTGAACGACGCCGCCTCCGATGTCGTCATCATCGAGTGCTCGGGGCTGGCCGATCCGGCTGAAGTGATCGACGCCGTGACGGACCTCTACACCGCCCGCCTCGCCACGCTGGAACGAGTCATTGCCCTGCTCCATCCCATCGCCAGCGACACCAGCCACTCCAGCCAATATGTCACCGCTCAAGCGATTCGCTGCGCGGACGAACTGATCCTCAATAAGCAGGATCTCTATGTGCCGGGCCATTGGGAGGGATTCAAAAGCGGGATTGTGAAACAGAATCCCTATGCCCGCATCTGGGAAACCACGCATGCGCGCATCGACGCAGCGGCGCTCCTGGCACCGGTGCACCAGGCGCGACCGGCCAAACACACGAATGTCGTCTTCGGCGAACCCCGCCCTGCAAGTTCCCATAAACGGGCGGACTATCATCCCATCGCCACGACCGTGAAACTTCCCTCACCGCTGAATCGCAAGCGTTTCGAGACTTGGACGAAATCGCTGCCTAAGGAACTCGAACGGGCCAAAGGCTTCTTTCGCTTCGCGGGTGAGCCGGAGCTGCAGGAATTTCAATACGCCCCGCCCGGAGCTCCCACCATCGCCCCCATCATGCTCCTCGACGAACCCAGCCCCGCCATCGTCCTCATCGGGCGAGGCTATGACGTGGAGACATTGCGAACCGCACTGCTGGCTTGCATGGAAGCGTAGAAACCGAACCGGCAGGAGAGACCGGCCCTACCGCGAGAGAGAAACAGAAGACTGCGCGGGTGTGCGAAACCTCGGCCACTGCAGCAGCGCCCAGGCGATGCCGCCGCCGATCAGGCCGCCTAAGACCCAGCCACCGAATACATCTGTGACATAGTGCGCCCCGATATAGACCCGCGAGAGTCCCACGAGTGCGACGATCGGCCAGCTGATCCAGCCGGTCTTGGGATACAGTACTTGCAGGAAGGCGGCCGCCGCCGCCGTGTTCATCGCATGGTTGGAGGGAAAACTGAATAAGCGTCCGCAGGCGCCGCCCCCGACGACGATGGCCTCATGAATCGCATGGCACGGCCGCACTCGCGCAAACACCCACTTCAGCTGCCCGCCGAGAAAATCCGACAGCCCGACGGCTCCGGCCAGAAACGGGCTCCCGAGCAACGCTTCCCACCGCCGGCGCATGATCCAATAGCCCGCGGCACAAGCCACCGGCAGATAGAGCGTGCTGGTCGCGCTCAATCTGAGAAACAGATGATCGAAGAATTCCGAGCGGCCGGCAAGGCCATTGATGGCGAGGAACAGTGATTCGTCGATTCTCACAAGGGCATCCTAGCATGAAGCCAATTGGACAGCGACTAGTAGAGGACTCTGAGGAGGTTCAAACGACTTGATGGCAAGGCCGCAGCAAGTAAGGAGCTGAAGCGTATGAGTCGATACGTTGAAGCTCCGAGCGACGCGAGAACGACGCCAGCGAGCTGTTTCAACCTCCTCAGCGAGTTCTGAAGTGGATGCGGACCGTCAGCTCGCCATCGACCATCTCGTCGCCCTTCATCTGCGGATCGAACGTCCACTTACTGAGAGCTGCGATACCGGCGGCCGTCAGCTCCCGATGCTTGGCCGGCTCCAACACCACCACCGTCACCTTGGCGTCTTTCGACACCAGCATGCGGGCCTTCATCCAGTCATCGAGTTCCTTGCCGTCGAGGGATGAGGGAATGCCCGGCCACGGGGTCGACTTTGCCACCGGCCCCTGCTGCTGATCTTTGTTCAGCGACAGGCCGTGGACATGCACCTCCGGCAGCTCCAGCACATCTTCGTGATGGTCATCGGCATGCGTGGCCTCGTCACCGGCCACCGCCCACGCGGCAGCCGGAAAACACAACAAACCCATTAGCGAAAGCGTCAGAATCTGTTTCATAGTATTTTGCATCCTACCTCATCACACACAGTTGCTCAAACAGACCGCTATTCTCACACCTCCGTTCCTGATGTGGTCTTCACAGAGGAACCTGCAGCCCCCTTCTTACACGTTGTCCCTTTTAGCCCTCGCGATTCGTGGCGGTTCGTCGCGAAATCGTGGAGTCGTGTGCGAGACGAGCACACGGAGCTGGGCGGGATGGAGGCGTACCCTTGCGGTACGTTGACTGACCGACCAGCGAGTCTGCTCGCCTGGCTGCTCGATGAGCAGCCAGGCTTGTCGCAGCCACGAATCCGCGATTGCAGCAGAAGCGTCCATGAGTCGCGCGGGCTAGAAGAACCACTGGCCGCGGAAAAAGAACGACCTCGGCATCCCCGCATGCGAGACACCGAGTCCGATGCTCCCCTCGCCACGGTTGATAAAATACTTCTGATCGAACAAATTGACCACATCGAACCCAATCAGAAACTTCTGTCCTTCCCAGGGAAGCGGAATCACATGGGTAATCGACGTATTGAAGACGGTATAGGACGGGCTATGCGTCGAATTCGTCTTCGCACCTTCATCCGCCGTCCGCAAGCCTGATCCGAACAGCATCTGCCCGCTGAACGTCGTCCGCTCCATCAGCCGGTAGCTGACGAGCGCCGAGCTGGTGATCGTCTGCTGGTGGTCGCAGAACACTCCGCCGGGCGAATTGATATCACCGATTTCCTCGCCGTGCAGCAGAAAATGTCCCGATTGGAGGCCATAGCCTTTGCACTGGCCCCAGGCCGCATTCAGCCGGGCCGTGAGATTGTCCATCACCTGGAACTTCAAGGCCCCGTCGATGCCGCGCTGCCAGCCATAGTTGAAGGCAAAGTAGTTCAACAACGGCGTCGTGCCGAACTGTCCGGCGTCGGACAGATTGCGGGCCAGCTTGTAGTACCCCGTCAATTCAAACGTCGCCCAACTAGAGAGCGCATGGTAGCTGCCCATTTCGAAGTAATGCGCCCGTTCGGCCCGGGGCGTCACATTCGTCGTATCTTCCGGTGCCGCTTTCGTGCCGGCCGTGTTCAGCTTCGCAAAGGAAATCGCTTCCAGGTTAGGCGGCGTGAACATCCGGCCGTAGAACACGTGAAACACATTCGACTGGTTCGCCTTGTAGGTCACGCCGATACGCGGACTCAGCTGCGCCTCGTCCCGTTGATATTGCACCACGTCGCCGCGCAACCCGAGATTGAATGTCCACTGGTCATTGGGCGTCCATTGATCCTGAATCCAGAATTCCTGCCGGTAGCCGACCAAGCGATTGTCGGCGTTGAGGCCGATGACATCGCCCGTCGGATTTCCCGCGCCGTCATCGAGGAAGGTCGAGAGCCGGGTCTTGTTGACCACTTGTGTCCGGTCGAACTGGAAACCCGTCTTGATGAGATGCTCTTTGCTGTGCACGTAGGTGTAATCCAGGCGAAGCCCGCCCGAGAAGGCCGTGCGATCCTGGCTGCCCGCTGAAAACGGCTCCGCTTCATCCGGCACATACGCCAACACATTGAACGGATCGGTCTTAAAGGTCGCGCGGGTATGCCGGAAATAGCCCGCCAGACTGAAGAACTGATTCGACGTCACATCATGCCGCCATACCAAGTGCGAGTACTGGTTCTGCTCATACTGCCGTTCGTCGACCCGCTCGGATGGCACCGCCGAAAAACCAGCCGGCAGAAGCCCGCCGATCGTGCCGTTCTGCGTTTGGCCCGGCAGCGTGGGAACCTGATACTTCGCCACGGAGTTCAAGAAGAGCAGCGTGAAGTTATTCGTATTGTCGTGCTGGTAGTCGCCGCGGAACATCGTCTGGTTCCGCTCGCTCTGGCCGTGAAAAATCGAGTGGCCGAGCGTCGGCGGCTCGATGCCGCGGTTCGTCGATGTGTGGCTGTTCATGATGTAGTAGCGGAACTTCTCGCCGACGGTCCCGCCGTATTCGAACGAGGGATTGACCGTGCGATTAGACCCGCCGAACATCTGCAACGATCCAAAGCCGGGCTTCGTCCCGCTCTTGGTCGTGATGTCGATCAACGCCGCCGTCTTGTTGCCGACGTTGGCCTCCATGCCGCCCAGGACGATGTCGGCCCGTTCCCATGTGCGGGGAGAGATGACATCTGAAAAGGTGGACGAGACGGTGTCGGGAATCGGCACGCCGTCGATGCGCAATTGGAGGTTGGCATGGTCCTGCCGGATGTGGACCTGTTTCAGCGAGCCGTACGCGGCGCTGGGGATCGTCAGCAACACATCGTGCAATTCGTTATTGTTGCCGCGCGGCAACGCTTCGATGTCTTTCCGGCTCACCGAGTAGGTTTCGCTCGATGCCTTGTACTGAATCGGCGGCAGCGGCGAGACCACTTCCAACGCGACCTCTTTCGTCTTCGACAACGTCAGCGTAATGGGCTTCGGCTCATCCGTCCTGATCTGCAACACGACGTATTCGCTCCGATAGGTATCCTGTACGGCGCTGACCGAGTAGGTTCCCGCCGCGGGTACGGAGGCGATGAACTCGCCGGCATCGTTCGACACCGCCGTCGCCACCACATTGCCGTCCTGATCCTTCACCTCCACCACCGCCTGCCCGACCCGGCGAAGGTCCTGATTCTGAACCGAGCCGCGAATCGTACTGACGGCTTCCTCCGCTGCATGAGCCGGTGACAGCCCCCCACCATTCCCGACCAGGCTCCCAACAATCAGACCGACACAGATATGAAACCACGCGCGTCGCATACAGATCCTCCACGTTCAACATCGAAATAGAATAGAGCCCGGCGCCCGGCACAGACTGCGCCGAACCCGGCACGACTCGTTGAAGGGAACTTAGCGGCGTGGAGGAGCGCGGGAGGGATCGAACGACGAAGGCTCAACAGACAGCAGAATGGATTCAACCGGATGCTCGGCGAATCGGACCAGCTCACCGGCGACCAGAATCGGCGCGCCATCACCCAACGACCCGGCCGTATTGTGCTGAACCCACTGGCAGAGGTCGGTATCGGAGTGTTCGTGGCCGTCGTGATCGGCGGCCGCCAGCTCATGATGCACATCCTGCGCGACCGCGAACGGCGCGATTGCCAGGAGCAACAGCACGAGCACAGCACTCAGGCCCAGGGAGCAGGCCCGCGAAAGACCGGCACGAGCCGCGAAACGGCTCATTGATAAGAAATAGACATTCATCCAGTATTTTGAACCATTGATTTGGGGAAGGCTACGTATCATGGCCGTTACAACGATGTCAATCGGAGTCGCCCGCGAGCCACTCACTCCTACACCGGATATCCCTCTGCTCTCAATGCCCGCCTGTGGACTTTGGTGCTACAATTTGTCTATAGTGGCGCGAATCTGCCGCCTCTGTTCCTGCAAGATCTCCTCGGCAGAAAAAGGCGATGACCTACATGAACCGACCCATCGACAACCAACATGTCTTAGAAATCAACGCGCTCCCCTCGCCGCGCGCCATCAAGACGAAGCTTCCCATCACGGATGAAGCCGCGGCTCTCGTCGTCGAAACGCGTGATGCCATCCGTCGGATTCTCCATGGCCAGGACCGCGACAGGCTGCTCGTCATCGTCGGTCCCTGTTCCATTCATGACCCCGAAGCCGCCTACGAATATGCCGCCAAGCTCAAGCCGGTGGCAGAAGCCCTGCGCGACCGCCTGTTGATCGTCATGCGCACCTACTTTGAAAAACCCCGCACGACCGTCGGCTGGAAGGGCCTCATCAATGATCCCCATCTGGACGGCACCTGCGATATCGCCACCGGCATGGAACTGGCTCGCACAATTCTCTTGAAGATCAATCAGTCCGGCATGCCCTGCGCCACCGAGCTGCTCGATCCGATCAGCCCGCAATATATCGCCGATCTGATCAGCTGGAGCGCCATCGGCGCCCGCACTACCGAAAGCCAAACCCATCGCGAACTGGCCAGCGGCGTCTCGATGCCGGTCGGATTCAAGAACGGCACCGAAGGCAGTCTCCAAGTCGCCGTGAACGCCATGACCTCGGCCCGCGCACCGCATCATTTCGTCGGCATCAACGCCGAAGGGCAAACCTCGATCATCCGGACCGCCGGCAACCCGGACCGGCACATCGTCCTCCGTGGCGGCGGCGGTAAAACCAACTATGAAGCGGAGCATGTCGCCAAAGCCGAAGCGGCGGTCGCCGGTGAAGGAATCGCGCGTCCGATCATGATCGACTGCTCGCACGACAACTCCAACAAGGACCATAAACGCCAGAGCCTCGTGGCCCGCGACGTGCTCCGCCAGTTCCGCGAGGGCCGCCACTCCATCATGGGCTTGATGCTCGAAAGCAATCTCAACCCCGGCAAGCAGGCCTGGAAGCAGGGCGTGACGCTCGCGCACGGCGTCTCCATCACCGACGCCTGCCTCGGTTGGGATGAAACAGCCGCATTGCTGAACGAGCTGGCCTCAGAGGTTGTCTCAAAGCCGGTGTAAGACTTCGCGACCTTACTGTGCCTGCTCAAGGCCCCTCCCCCTCCGTTCCGCAGCCGCGGCCGCAGCCGCCCGAATCCGATGCGCCGTCGGGATGATGATGGCCGCACCCGAGATCGCCGAGGCCTCCACCGAAGAGGTTTTTGAGGGTCGCCGGCGGCGCGTCCGATCCGGTATCGGTCTTGGTCCAAGCCTCCGATTTCGCCACCATATCGACCCCGGCCGAAAACGTGGACAGGACCCGCTCCAGCGGCGCCCCGCACCGTTCACACGCCGCTCTCGGCGCATCGCCGACCTCCTGCCGATAACAGAACCGTTTCGGGCAGAACAACGACTCCAGACAATAGGCCGCGGCGTATTCATAGAGCGGCATGCTGACTCCGTCCTCTTCGACCCCATCACGAATCCAGGCGATACTGAATCTGCACGCGTAACACGACCTGGCTCCGGCCCAGGGGTTGCGGTAATGCGAGCGGGCAGGAGCGCTTGATGACCTCGATCGCGGCACGATCGAGCGCCTCATGCCCGGAACTCGTCGCAATGGTCACTTCCAGCAAGTGGCCGTGCTCATCGATGACCGCCCGCACGACCACATTTCCCTGCCAGTGATTCAGCCGGGCTTCATGAGGATATCGCTTCAACTCCGCCACCCGGCTCCAGAGCGTCTGCATCAACCATCCGAAATCCGGTTTGGCGTGAACCGGCGCCGGCCCGGTCGCCGCCGTGGCAGACTCGCCCAGGACCGGAGCAGGCGGCAGAGGCCTGTCATTCATGGACTCCGAAGACACGGCCGCCGCCGGAGCTGGCGCGGGAGCCGCTGCTGCGGCTTCCGCGCGCACCTCCTGTGGCTCCCCGCGAAAGACCGGAGTGGAGAGTCCAGTCTCCCGTGAGGCCTCCACGGCAAGCTGAGCTGGCGCCTCGTCCGTCGGAGGGACCGGCGCAGGGTTCGCCGACGAGACAGCCACAGCCGATTCCTCCGGCGGAGAAGGTCGGTCATTGGTGCCATGACTCAACACGTCCTCGGCGGCTGATGGCATTGGGTTCGCTTCGATCGCTCGATCGGACGGGAACGCCCGCGACGCTCCCGACACCGTTGCCGGATGAGCGTCGATGACAGGCGTGGCCGTCACCGGCTCAGCACTCGCGCGGCTCGCTTCCACCGTACGCTCGTGAGCGGCGGCGGCCGAGTCTGCGGCAGGCGTGGACAGGGGCCTTGATACCTGCCGCACCACCCGCGATGCCAGTGCCGAGACGGGTCTCTCCGCTTGGCTGGAAAGACTCTGGACTAGCGCGACGTCCCACTGAAACACCTCGCGCTGCGGCGGCACGGATTCCTGCGACCAGACCCACCCCGCGCCGCCCCAGAACAGAACATGCAGCAACAACGAGCATCCCCAGTTCCTGAGATCGGGACGGATCGGTATGCGCCCTATGCCGCGGTTCATCGTGCCCCCTTCGAAACGGATGGGCGAGTCGCCCAGATCCACAATCCCGACAGGGCGAGCCCTGCGCCTAGTCCGCACCAGCCCGCCATTCCGATCCGTCGGATGTCCTCATGCCCGAAGAACCAGGGCGCATCCCACCGATGCAGCAACTCAAACAGACGGTGGTAGGTCCTGCGGGAGGGATCGAGCATCTCAAGAATCTCACCCGTCCGCGCATCGACATCGACCCAGAGAGGCGACGGGTCCTCGCGCTGCACACGAAAAACGGGAGGCAGCGCCTCCCGCGCGATCGCCGAATCGCGCCGCCGCTCCTCCCCGCTTCTGCGCCGGATGGTCAGCGCCGGCGCGCCCCCGAGGAGGGCGCTGACGGACGACTGCACCGTCGGCTCAGAAAACTCTTCCCGCGCCGCCGCCTCCGGATAGGTCAGCGCCACGATGGACTGATGCGACGCCGATTCGCGGCCGATCGCATACAGCGTTCCCGCCACTTTCGTCACCCGTATCTCCTTCACTCTTCCCCCTGCCGCCATGCGGGACCACGCTCCCGCCGATCCTGCAAGGTCGCGCGCCGTCACGCGCCCGCCCATCGCCCGTTCCCGCTCCGCCGCCGAAGCTTTTCCGTCTGAAAACCATCGCCCGTGATCCATCGACAGCCACCCGCTGGCAATCCAGCACACGACCGCCACGCCGCCAATCGCTCCGAGCACGCGATGCACACCCCGAGATCCTCCGGAGAACCCCTTCCATCCATCGCGCGTCAGACCCCTGAGGCTCAGCCAGGCACCGGCCAGCGCCATCACCGTTGACAGCGCCCCAACCCACCAGAGCGTCCTGTCCCAGAGCGCCCACTGTCGACGCAACCAGGGCAGATACCACCAATGCACCACCGCACCGGCCAGATTCCAACGCCGCTCCGCTACCGTCGTAGCCTGGACGACTTCGCCGGTCGTCCCGGAGAGATACAGCACCGGCGCCGACGGTCCCGCCAGTTCCGCTTTCCACAACGGCCGGTGCGGATCGAACCGCTGATGCACGGTCCAGACATCGTGTTCGATCGCGCCAATCGAGACGATCGCGCCTTCCAGCGCCATGCGTTCCGCCGCGCGCTGCGCCTCAACGGCGACGAGCAGTCCTCCCCGGTTCTCGGCATTCACCTGCCGCGCCATCAGCGAACCGTCGAGATACTGTACCGCCACGACGGGGACCTCCCCGACGGCGATGACCCGCAGCTGCTCGATCCCTTCGGGACGGTCGAACTCATGAACGATCCCCTCGAGCTCCCCACAGCAGAGGGCCGGATCGATCACCCCGGCCATGGAGAACCACTCGCTTTCCGTCACACTCGGATACGGCACCCACAGCATGACCAGGCCGGAGAGACACCACAGCACCACCGCCGGCCCGACGCCGAGCGCCAGCCAGCGATGCCACCCAATGACGGAACCGCCCCTCCCCATCGACTAAAACCGGGCCATCATCAGCAATTCCACCGTTCGCGGCGCCCCGATCAGAACCTGACTGGGGTAGAACGGGTCCGCCCAGATCGCATAGGTCTTATCGAGCAAATTGCGGCCGCGCAGCATGAAGGTCATGTTCTTGTACGGAACCGAGACCCAGGCGTCCGTGGTCATGTAGGCATTGAGCCGGACAGCGTTCGCGTTATCCGCGTAGCGGTGGCCGACGTAGCGGAACGCCGCGCCGAGATCGAACGGCACGACAAACGGCACCCGGTAGACGCTCCAAATGTTGGCCATCGTTTCGGGAACGTTCGGCGGGCGATTGCCGCCGCGGGAGACCACATTGCCTCCATCGGTTTCCGAAAAATCGGCAAACCGCGCGGACAGGAAGGTGAGATTGCCCTGCAACCGCCAGGCGTCGGTCGGACGGATGGCGCCGCTGAGTTCCACTCCCTTGGAGGTCTGCCGTCCCACATTCTGGGCCGTGGTCAGCGAGGTCTGGGTCAGGATATTCTTCCGGAAGATGTCGAAGTAGGCCAGCGTCCATTCCGCCCGGTTGTTCCAGAGCCCCTGTTTGAGTCCGATTTCCCACTGCGCCCCGGTCGCCAGATTGAAATTCTCCCCCGCCCGAACGATGAAGACATTCGTGCCGACCGGATCGGCCGCCGTCGCATACTGACCATACAGCGTCAGATTCGGCAGCAAGTCGTAGACGAGTCCCGCGCGCCAGGTCGTCGGATTAAAGTTCCGTTCAAAGCTGGCGGTCGTATTGAACACGCCGGCGGCATTGAAGAGCTTCCGATCCAGATCGATATGGTCGTGCCGCAGGCCGCCGACCAGCTTGAGCGCATCCGTCAGATTGAATTGCTCTTCGATGAAGAGCGCGGCCGTCGTAATCGTCGTCCGCTGCGCGGCCGAAGTGATCGAGCCGAACGAGCCGCTCGGAATCGCCAGCGGGTTGATGCTGTCGCCCCCGCTGAAGAAGCTGGGCCGGTTCAGATGGAGATGGCTGAAATCCACCCCGATGACAAACCGGTTCTTGTGCTCGAACAGCCGCTCGTTGATCTGGGCTTCCAACCGGTCGCCCGCCACATACTGATCATGCTGGACGAAGAAGCGGTCCCGATCGATCAGCTGAGTGCCGGTGTTGAATTGGTAGGTCTCGCCATTCTGCCAGTTCCGCTCCGCCCAATAGTAGTAGGCCTGATTGCGGATCTCGATCGTGCTGGTCGGCTGCCAGTTCGTCTTGAACTTGGTCCAATACGTCGTGGCGCTCATATCGGCGTCCACGACGTTGAAGTTCTGCCGGAGGATGCGCCCGTCGATCGTCCGCCCATCGTTCGTCGTGACGACGCCGCCGACCGCCGCCGAGCCGGCAAAGCTGCCGGGCATCAGGGGCGTCCCCCAATAGGGCACACTGCGATCGTGCGTCACATCGAACGACAGTTCGAAGTTGAGGTTGGGTGCGGCGTCATAGAGCAGCGCGCTCGTCCAATTCCAGTAGGTATAGGGCGCGCGCTGCACTCCGGCATAGTTGTCGGAGTTCTGATAACTGAG
This sequence comes from Nitrospira sp., assembly GCA_030653545.1. Lineage (NCBI taxonomy): Bacteria > Pseudomonadati > Nitrospirota > Nitrospiria > Nitrospirales > Nitrospiraceae > Nitrospira > Nitrospira sp. The sequence continues at coordinate 22,861 of JAURZE010000013.1, forward strand.
ATCCACGCGATAATGCAGCTTGTCGGATCCGAGGGGCCCGCCGCTCCCCACCGCCGTCCGGAGCGTGTTATACGATCCGATGGACAGGAGCGCATCGGTTGTGACGTGGTCCTCCCGCAGCGGACGCTTCGTCACAAAATTGATCGCCCCGCCCAACGCCCCTTCCCCGTAGAGAACCGAGGCCGGCCCCTTGAGAATTTCGATCCGGTCGAGATTCCAGGTATCGCGCGGCCGCGACGTCATGGACGCCGGCCCGATCATCAATCCGTCGTAGAGCAACCGCAGCTGATTGTTGGTGAAGCCGCGCATCGAAAAATTGGCCGGATTGCCGGGCGAATCGCCCACCGACAGGCCCGTCGCGCCCTGCACCGCTTCTGAAATCGTCCGTAACCCGCGCTCCTGCATGAGTGTCTGATCGACGACTTCGACGCTCGCCGGGATCTCGCGAATCGACACACCCAACCGGCTGGCGGAAGGGCTTTGTTCCTCCAGATGCAGCGACCCGGTTCCCGCTGATGGAATTGCCTGACTGCGAATCTCCAGCGGAGGCACCTCGACCTCCTGTGGCCCCTCAGGATTGCCTTCCGCTGCGCGAATCGACCCTGGCCAGAGGACAGCGCTCCCGGTCACGACACTGACGGCCAATAGACCCACGATCATGTAACGAAACTCACTCACAGCATTCCTCCTTGAGGCGAACTCACGGACGTCCGCACATCAGATGACAGTTCTTTCCCTGCTTTGCCGAGACCGGAACGGATGCGGCAAGGCCGCAATGGTCCGATGGGCACCCTCTACACGGTGTGTTGATTAGGAAAGAATGGCCGGAGGCGGGCCGCGAACGGACGGAGACGAAAGGGGTGATGAATCACGGGACGCGTAGACCAGCGGACTGAGCCACGCGATCAGATCGATCACCGCGATGCCAGCATCGCCTGAAGCGAGTCCAGACTCGGCCGCATGGTCGAGCCACGCGTGATCGTCCAGCATCGTGTGCGCGGGGTTGCCGGTCAGCAGTCCCAGCTCATGATCGAGCAGGACGAACGGCAACGGCAGCGCCAACGCCAGATAGGCGAGCAACGCTCCGGCCAGCACGACGCGATGAAGATAGGAACAACGCACCATCGTCTTACCGCTTTTCCTTATGCACCGCGTGTTTCCGACAGAATGAGCAATACTTCTTCAGCTCGATCCGGTCCGGATCGTTCTTCTTGTTCTTCGTCGTCGAATAGACCGACTTCCCCGGCGACTCACAGCCGATACAGGCGATGGTAATCACTTCACGCATGATCAGACTCCCTGGTCCTGGTTAAATCTTTTCTCCCGCCGCTCGCATTTCCGCCACGACACGGACCAACCCCTTCTTGTCGATGATCTTCATCCCGTGCGCCGAGACCGACAGGGTGATCCAGCGGTTTTCATCCGGCAGAAAATACCGCTTTCGCTGGATGTTCGGCAGGAACCGCCGTCTCGTCCGGTTGTTGGCATGACTCACGTTGTTGCCCGACACAGGCTTCTTCCCCGTCACCTGACATTGCTGGCCCATCCACTCCTCCTTGTTCACATCACCTTGTCGCCACACGCCCCCTTACACCCTCAACAGATCGTCATCGGCCTCCTGATCCTCCGGCGGATGTTCCGCCATGAGGGGAAACGGATCGGTGGCGGCGCGCCAGGACGCCAGCCCCGGCTCCAACTCTTCCTCCGTCAACAGACAGGCTTCCAGCCGGGCCCTGAGAGCCGCCTGATCCATCTTGCGGCCGATCAGCACCAATTCCTGGCTGCGGTCGCCAAACTCCGGATCCCACACGCCCTGCACGCGCTGATATTCTTCTTCATCCTCCGGCCACTGCGCCTTGGGCAATGCGGCATACCACCGCCCCACCCAGCGGACGGCGCCGGTCCCGCCCGCCTGCGACCAGAGGGCGATCAGATCCGGGCGCGAGGCAATCCAGAACAGGCCCTTCGACCGAAGCACGCCCGGCCAGGGCTCTTGAAAGAAGTGCCACACCCGCTCCGGATGAAAGGGGCGCCGGGCCCGAAACATCCAACTGGCGATACCGTATTCATCGGCCTCGGACCGCGCGTCACCGCGCAAGGTCTTCATCCACCCCGCCGCCTGGCTCGCCTGCTCAAAGTCGAATCGCCCCGTATCCAGAATGGCGCGGAGATCAACCCGGCCGTGGGACACGGGCAGACAGACCGCCTCGGGATTGAGCCGCGCCAGAATGGCCGACAGCTCGGCCATCTCGCGTTCCGACACCAGGTCCGCCTTATTGATGACCAGCACGTTGGCAAACTCGATCTGATCGATGAGGAGATCCGTGATCGTCCGCTCATCCTCTTCGCCGAGGCCCAACCCCCGGACCCGCAGGTCTTCGGCTTCGTGATAGTCTTTCAGAAAGTTGACGGCATCGACGACCGTCACCATCGTATCCAGCCGGGCGACGGCGGAAAGACTGCGCCCCTGCTCGTTTTCGAACTGAAAGGTTTCAGCGACCGGCATCGGTTCCGAGATCCCCGTCGATTCGATCAGCAGATAGTCGAACCGCCGCTCTTCCGCCAGCCGCGCCACTTCCTTCAGCAGATCCTCCCGCAGCGTGCAGCAGATGCAGCCGTTGCTCATCTCCACCAGTTGCTCGTCGGTCCGGCTGAGCGCGGCGCCGCCCTGTTCGACCAGCTGGGCATCGATATTGACCTCGCTCATGTCGTTGACGATCACCGCGACGCGCAGGCCCTCCCGATTGTGCAAGACATGATTCAAGACGGTCGTCTTGCCCGCTCCGAGAAATCCCGACAGCACCGTCACCGGCAGGCGGTCGTCGGGGCTGCGGCGCGAGCTCCTGACTGTTTGTTCCAAGACTGTGGTCATGGCTGCTTCTCCCTTCTCAATTCGCATCGGACTCTTCGTCGCGTGATGCGGCTTCCTGCGTCGCACGGGCAAAGGGATCGTCAAAGCATCGCCACATCTCTTCCCCCGACAGCACTTCCGCCGGGGTCAGCAAGCAGGCGCGCAGCCGTCGAAACAGGCGCGGCTGATCCAGTCCGTATCCGATGCACGCCAGCTCCTGACGCCGGTCGCCAAACTCGATCGTCCAATACTTGTGGAGCCGTTGCTGAAACTCCTTCCCAGTCGGCCACTCTTCCCGCGGAGTCGCCACCCACCAGTCGCCGATACATTCGAAATGCCGCACCCCGGCCGTCTGCTCCCAGGAAAAACACCGGTCCGGTTGGGATGCCAGCCAGAAAAATCCTTTGCACCGCTCCACCCCGGGCCACTCTTCTTCGATCAACGCCCAGAGCCGTTCAGGATGGAACGGCCTGGTGGCGCGAAACACCCCGGCTGTCCAATTCGACGAGTGAATCGCGGGCATCGGCGCCCCTTCGATCAACTTGGCCCATCCGGGCTGAAAACCGACCGGCTCGCCGGCAGACGGACGACAACTCAGCAGACGGTCGGCCAACTCCGGCCCATCGGAAGCCTGCAGCAGATCGGCCTCCGGGTTCAGATACTTCAACAGGGCGTGCAGACGTTGCCGCGCCTCAGAATCGATTCGCTCGCTCCTGTTCACGACAACCATAGTGCAGTATTCCACCTGCTCAACCAGCAGCTGGGACAAGGTGCGGCCGTCATCGGCCCCACAGCTCAGGCCGCGCTCCTGTAAAGCGTCCGCACTGTGCGCGTCGTCCCAGAACCGCTCGGCGTCGACAACCGTCACGATCTGATCGAGCCGCGCTAGGGAGGCCATCGGCGACTCCTCGGTCCAGGCCTCGTTGAATACTTCCGCCACCATCATCGGTTCCACCAACCCCGAACACTCGATGAACAGGCGGGAGAATCGGCGCATGCGCGCGATGGCCATGATCGCCTCCGTCAGGCTGTCGCCTAACGAACAGCTCACGCACTCCTGCATCAGTTCGGCCAGGACTTCGCCCAGTCGAATTACTTCGATCCCGTCACCCAATCCGACAAGCGGCTGACCGGGCGCCGCGCCCCGATCATGGATGAGCACCGCCAACGGGCCGGCGGGTCGCTGCGCCAGCACGTCGTGTAACACCCGGCTCTTGCCCGCGCCGACGAAACCGCACAAGACCGTCACCCGCAAAGGCGCCGCTGTCGGCGTCTCCGGCGGAGATGCACTATCTGACTGCTCCGACATGACTGCCTCCCACCGCGCCACTGGCGCACTCCCCTCCGTTGATCATCTCTGTCCGGCTCCTGGAACGTTCCGCCTCAGTACCCGTCCGGCCCGGCAAATGGCAGCAACGCAATCTGGCGGGCCCGCTTGATCGCCCGCGTCAATTCGCGCTGCCGTTGCATGCTGTTTCCCGAAATCCGCCGCGGCACAATCCGGCCGGTTTCCGTCAGAAACCGCCGCAGAAATTCGACGTTCTTAAAATCGATCGGCGTGGTGTCGTCGATGATGCGTCGTCGTCGTTCCCCGAACATACCTCCACCTCCCTACCAACTGGATTTACGCACGCCGGGAATGTCTCCCTTCAGCGCCAATAACCGGAAATCGATGCGCGACATCGCGAACCGCCGCAGATACCCCCGCACACGCCCGGAAATCTCGCACCGGTTTCGCACGCGCACCGGGCTGGAGTTTTTCGGCAAGTCGTTCAAAGCGCTTTGCGCGGTCCGTTTGTCCTCGTCGCTGCTGGTCTTGCTTTTGATCACCGCCTTGAGCGCGGCGCGTTGACCGGCATACCTCTCTACCAACTGCTTTCGCTTTTCATTCCGCAACCGACTGCTGATCTTCGCCATGCGTTTCTCCTTTCCCAAGTTGCTTGTCCACGCCCTACGCGGCCCGTTCGCACTTCAACGACCGTTCGTCAGCCGCGCGCTCGCCGAAACTCACCCACTGCCCCTGCTGTACCGAATAGCAGCTCCCACAGGTGTTGTCCGAAAATGGCGACAGCCCCATCAGCCATTCATACGAAAACTCGCCGCGATACTCCGGAGGGAGAAAGGACGTAAATCCCGACAACGGCGTGGTCTCATCGTTCATACAGTCCTCCTTGTGGCCTGGATGCATCGGAAGCGAACACCACACGCCCTCCAACCAGCGTCCGCACCACCCGGCCTTTCAATCGCCATCCGGCAAACGGGGTGTTCCGCCCCTTCGAGTGAAATTCCTCGGGGTCGACCGTCCAATCGGCTTCGGGATCAACCACGGTCACATCAGCCTGCGCCCCGGGCTTCAACGTGCCTTTCGGCAGACGCAGGAGTCCGGCGGGAACACTCGTCAGACAGGCCACCGCCCGCTCCATCGAGATCCCGCCTTCCTGCACCAGACGCAGCGTCAGCGCCAACGCCGTTTCCAATCCCACGATGCCGAACGGAGCCCGATCCATGCCCCACTGTTTTTCATATTCCGCGTGCGGGGCATGGTCTGTGGCAATGGCGTCGATCGTGCCGTCGGCCAATCCCTCGATCACCGCAACGCGATCCTGCTCGCCCCGCAACGGCGGATTCATCTTGGCGTTGGGGCCCGACCGGCGCACCGCGTCGTCGGTCAGCATGAAATGATGCGGACAGGCCTCCGCTGTCACCGGCCATCCCTGAGCCTTTGCACGGCGAATCGCGTCGATCGTGCCTGCCGAGCTCACGTGCGCCACGTGCAACCTGGCTCCGGTTTCCCTTGCCAACTGAATATCCCGTTCGACCATCCTGGTTTCAGACCGGGAAGGAATGGCCGGCCATCCCAGCGCGCGCGAGACCGGACCTTCGTTCATGCACCCGCAGCCGGACAGATTGAGATCCTCGCAATGATCGATCACCGGCAGATTGACTGCCGCAGCCAGCTCCATCGCCCGTCGCATGACATCGTCATCCATGACCGGTTTGCCGTCGTCCGACACCGCCACGCAGCCGGCCCGCTTCATGGCGCCAAAATCATTCAGCTCCCGCCCCTGGGAGGCCTTTGTGATCGCACCGATGGGATAGACCCTCGCCTGGCCCGTGGCGGTTGCGCGCCTGACGATCCAGCCGGTCACCTCGGCCGAATCATTCACGGGGTTGGTGTTCGGCATGCAACAGACCGTCGTAAACCCGCCCGCCACAGCTGCGGCCGTACCGGTCGCGATCGTTTCCTTGTATTCGAAGCCGGGCTCGCGCAGGTGCGCATGTAAGTCGACCAGCCCCGGAAGAATCCACAGACCACGCGCATCAAATGACTCATGAGCCCGGCCTCGCCCCAATGCTGTGAGCCCCGGTCCCACTGCCACAATCAGCCCCTGATCAATCAACAGATCCGCCATGCCGACCCAATGCCCTGGATCGATCACCTGTCCGCCGCGAATCACCATCACGGCGCCGGCTCGTCCGCAACCGGCCTACCGTGCCGGACGAGCGCCGCCACCCGGTGGAGAAAGGTCCGGACTTCCGCCGGCTTCATTTGATCCGCCGGAATTTCCGCTGCCAGGAATACGCCGTCCAGCAAGGCGAACAATCCGTGGGCGATCCGATGGTGCCCCTCGACGCCGACCCCGAAGGCCTCGACAAAAGCCTCCCGGCTGGCCGGGTCGGCGCAACAGAGCGAATAGCCGGCGGCCTGGATATTCGGATGGAACCGGTCCACTTCCCGCCAATGGGTTTCGTGATCCGCCGACACATGGACGATACGCAGATGCGGAATCGTCTCGTGGCTCCGCTCCTCAAGTTCAACGATCTGGGCCAGACAAGCATGCTTTTCAATGTTCGGCAGGGTCGACACCACGACCAGTCCCTCCTGCAGATCGGAGGGCACAAGCGGCCGGCTGGCCGCTCGTGCGACCGGAATCGTGAAGTCGGCCTCCAACCGCTCACCCGGCAGGGGTAACTCCCCCTGCAATTCAATATGGCTGGTCCCGAGTTGCGCCGTTCTCATGCTGTCCTCTGAAGCTCTCATCAATGGGGAATCATCGTCAGCGCAGCGATCGTCACCATTCCGGCGATCATCATGGCGAACTGCCAGATTCCCTTGGCCGCGCCCATTCGTCCGTGCAGCCCCGGCACGAGATCTGCCAGGCCGATATAGAGGAAACTGGCGGCTGCCACACTCAGCGCGTAGGGCACGATCGCTTCGGCATGCCCAAGCCCTCCATAGGCGACGACAACGCCTACCAATGTCCCAAGCCCGGACAGCGTATTCCAGAAGAAGGCCCTCCAGCGGGAGAACCCGCTGGAAAGCAGAATCGTGAAATCACTGAGCTCCTGCGGCACCTCATGTCCCAGGACCGCCAGTGTTGTCACCAACCCAAGTCCCGGCGAAGCCACACAGGCGGCACCGATGGCAATGCCGTCCGCCATGTTGTGAACGGCATCACCGATCAGGACCAGCATCCCGGTTTTTTCCTGCATGCCTTTTTTATGGACCTCTCCATGGTGGTGCTCATGGCCAGGTTGCTCCTCGACAGGTTCCTCCCCGTGTGCATGCCTCCATATGACCGTCCATTCCAATACAAAGAACAACACGAGCCCGGCCAACAGCGAGATCCCCACTTCATAAATTGAAATATGCTCCAGGGCCTCAGGGATAAGGCCGATCACCGCCGTCGCCAGCATCGTGCCGGTGGCGTAACTCAATAAATACGGCATGGCGCGATGCCGCCATCCGTCAGGAATGAAGAGCACCAGACAGGCTGGCACCAAGGCGCCGAGGCTGCCGAGCAGCCCCATCCAGATGGCAAACCACCAGGTTGACTCGCCGGGCAGACTCACTGTTCGTCACGCCGGCCATACCGCCCCTCGTCTATCGGACCTATCATCATCACGCTCCTAGTCCGCATGCGGCGGAAGTTCCTGCTTCACACGAGGCAATAATTCAGCCAGGTTGCAGGGTCTGTGATTAAGATCGAGCTGCGGGAGGATGATCTTTTCCATCCCCAGCCGGCAGGCGCCGGTGCTGCCGGGGAGCAGGAACACGATGGTGTCGCCGCACACCCCGGCATCGGCCCGCGACTGAATCGTCGAGGTGCCGATCTCCGCGTAGCTGAGCCAGCGGAACAGTTCGCCGAATCCCGGAATCGGTTTCGTGAACAGGGACCGCACGGCATCAGGCGTCACATCCCGTTGCGTCACGCCGGTTCCGCCCGTCACAATGACGAACTCCACTGTGGGATCGGCGACCCAGGCGGCAATCGTCTTGCGGATCGTCTGAAAATCGTCTTTGCACATCTTGCGGTCGGCGATCCGATGCCCCGCTTGCGTCAACCGGTCCACAATCGTCTTACCGCTCGTATCGGTCTCCGGCGTCCGTGAATCGGACACCGTCAACACGGCGACGGCCACCGAAGCTCCTGCGGATACAACCGTTGTCATGATTCCTTCTCCTCTTGCGCTGACAGCGCATCGTGAACCACGGCACACCAATGTCTGACCTCTGAAAGCCGCACGGCCCAACGCGCTTGGCCTTCCTCGTCTCCCGCCTCCGCCAGCAGATGCAGCATGGCCTCCGCCAACGCGCCGGCTTCTGCGGCATGCTCCAGGCGGGCCAACGACATCTCTGTGCTGTGCGCCAGCTCCCAAGCCCGCTGAAACAGAACGATCAGCGGGACGATCGAAGTGGACCGGGCGTCCATACGGGGAGCGCTCTCCGCCGCCCCTTCCCCCGCCCCCCGATCATGACCGGCTTGGACGAACCTCCGGGACTCGCCTGGGTCATCGCTCACGGCAGCACCTGCGCCCGATCGGCCATTGATGTCATGATCGCTCCTCCCTCATCTCGAGACCTTCTTCCCGGCCAGGCGCCGACGTGTCGTTCGACGCTTCGGCCGCATCAGACAATGCTCAAGTCCCTCCAGAAACCGTTGCCAGGCTACCCGCCGGCCGATCACCACGATCTTGGCGTGGGACTGTCTGCGCCCGATGTAGGGCGTGACCGAGAACGAACCCAAGATCCACTGCACCTCGTGAAACCCCGTCTTCCCCGCCACTCGAATAAATCCCTTGAGCCGCACGACCGATCGCGCGTACCGCTTCAACCAGGCTTCCATGCGGGCAGGATCGACCGGCAAGGTGAGCCGGAAACTGCCGCTTTGATAGCCGACCGCTGAATCCTTGATGACGCCGTCGGTCACGACAGGGGCCCGGCGCGCGGGCGCCGCATTGAGCAACTGCGGCACTTTCACATCGGCGTGGACGGCCCGCAGCACCCGGGCCGTGGGATTCGCGGCCCGGATCCGTTGCTCAACGACCGGCGCCTGGTCGGGCGCGATCTGGTCCAGCTTGTTCAGAATGATCGTGTCGGCCTGACAAAGATGACGATCTGCGGCGGGCCAGTAGACGCCGAGCTTCAGAAATCTGGGCGCATCGACCAGCACGATGACGGAGGCCAAGTGCGCGGCCTCGCCGATCTGCGCGTCAGAGGACAACGCCCGTTCGACGCCGGCGACCACCTGACCGGTGTCGGCCAGTCCGGTCGTCTCGATAAACACCGGCGCTCCGCCGGAATGCCGCACGAGATGCCCGACTTTGTCGCTGAATTCACCGGAGAGATCGCAGCAGATACACCCGCTCAGCAGCGACTGCAGTTCAATGTCTTTGGACCGGGGATGTTCATGCAGGACGGCTCCATCCACATCGACTTCGCCGAATTCATTCATGAGCACGGCCGGCTTCACGCCGCGATCCAATTCATGAGTCAGCGCCCGTTTCAGCAGCGTCGTTTTCCCGCTGCCCAGAAAGCCGGCGATCACATAGATCGGGGAGCCGGTCGCTCTGACTCGCGCGGCCTTACTGGACATGATGCGGATCCCCTCCTGATGCCAGTGCCTCGACATCCGATTGAGTCACCTCAGCGGCCGTTTTGTGGAGCTTGTGCTGGGTGGTCTTCCCCGGGCCTTCGAGCACCGCGACGACGGTTTCGATCGGCGGGCAACCAGGTTCACGGCACTCCAATTCCGTCACCATCACAGTCGTGTCGTCGGACAACGCCCAGGTCGTGCGCACCCAGCTTTTAATGCGCGCCGCTTGTTCCGAATCGATCGTGCGGCGTCCTCCGAACAGGTTCATCTTCAGCCTCCGATCCCTTCCACCGAGTACAACGACACGACCCCGTCATTGGTGCCGGTGGCCAGCCATGTACCGTTCGGGCTCCAGGCGACCGAGGAAAGGCCACCCGACTTGTTCACTTCCTGGCTGAGAATCGGCTTCGTCGTCTGCGGTTCCCACAAACACAAGAGGCCGTCTTCACCGGCCGTCGCCACAATCGAGCGAGAGGGATGACAGGCGATCTCCTGAATCCATCCCAGATGCCCCTTGAACAACCGGCCGCCGGTCCCCTCGAATTTTTTCATGCTCCACGCGACGAGGGCGGGGCCGGAGACCGTAAACAGATTTTTCCCATCGTGGTCGAACCGCACCGAGGTCACCTTCATCGGATACCCGGACATATGCCAATTCTGCTCGCTGTCCGTGCGAAAGAGATGAACCGATCCGTCAAGGTTTCCCGAAGCGAGATACTCGCCGTTTGGGTTCACCGCGATCGACAACAGCGCCCCATCATAGGGAAAGGGGCGCACCGGCTTGTCGCTGCCCAGCTTCCACAACCAGGCCCCGCCGTAGCAGGCCGACAGGACTCCGCCGCCGCGCGGCATCCAGGCCAGGGCGGAGATGGTCGTCTTATGCGCCGGGACTTCTCCCGCGAGTTGCAGCCCCTCCATAGCGGCCCAATCCCAGAGTCGCAACCGCTTCCCTGCGGACACCGCGAGACGCTTGCCATCCGGCGACCAGGCGAGATGCTCGACCCAACTTCCCTGCCCGCCGACCTCCACGGTGGCCAGAGCGCCGCCGGTACTCGGGTCCCAGACTGCAACGACTCCATCCTGCCCGCCGGTCGCCAGCTCCAACCGCATGGGATGCCAGGCGAGCGCCTGCACCGACTGCCGATGCCCCGCGATCTGACACGCCGGCGTAAACGACGCCACGTCCCATATCGCCACCTGCCCGGAAGCGGCGCAAGCGGCGAGCCTGGTCCCATCGGCGGAAAACGCCACGCGATGGATATAGTCATCCAGGCGGGCATAGCCGACCGGCCTCACCGTGACCGTGGGCTTAGACTTCGCTAGACGAGGCATGACCGGAACCCTTTCGTGAGCGCATCCCGATCAAGATCCTTCCCGATGAAGACCAGTTGATTGTTGCGCAGCTCGCCGGCTTTCCATGCCCGATCGGCTTTGCCGTCGAAGAGCATATGAACGCCTTGAAAGACGAACCGATGATCGCGGCCCTCGACATTCAGGATGCCCTTCATCCGGTAGATCTTCGTCCCCATCGTCGAGAGCACTTCGCGGAACCAGTCGTTGACCCTGCCTTCGTCGACTACGCCATCCTCGACCAGCGCCACAGAGAAGACGCTGGGATCGTGTTGATGCGCGTCTTCGCCCAAAAAGTTGGGATCGATGTCCAGCTTGCGGCTCAAATCGAACGCCCCGATGTTCAACAGCCGGTTGATCTCGATCTGCGCATCCTTCGTCCGATGGATCTTCGCCATGACGTTGATGGCCCGGATCCTGGCCTCCAACCGATCAACTTCGCCGGCAGGAACCAGATCGATCTTGTTCAGGAGGATCACGTCGGCGAATGCGATCTGCTCCTTGGCCTCCGGACTCGTATCGAGATGCTCCCAGATATGTTTCGAATCGACGACGGTGACGATCCCGTCGAGCAACAACCGCCGCTTCATCTCGTCGTCGACAAAAAAGGTCTGCGCGACCGGCGCCGGATCGGCCAAGCCGGTCGTCTCGATGACCATATAGTCGAAACGGTCTTTCCGCTTGAGCAAATTGCCGATAATGCGGAGCAAATCGCCGCGCACGGTGCAACAGATGCACCCGTTGTTCATCTCGAAGATCTCTTCATCCGCGCCGATCACCAGTTGGTTGTCGATCCCGACCTCGCCGAATTCGTTGACGATCACGGCGACACGCTTGCCGTGCTCGGTGGTCAAGATCCGGTTCAACAGCGTCGTTTTTCCTGCCCCGAGAAACCCGGTCAGAACGGTCACAGGCACCAGATCCGGTTCAGACGTCGGCATATATTCCTCCTCCACTCGTAATGGTACTGACTCCGCCTTCCATGCATCTTCTGCAGGAAAGGATCGAACACCGTCCGCCATACAGATGGAGAACAGCCCAACCCCTTGAGCGCCCGCTCGACAGGAGGACGAACGGGCAGACGCCCGATCCTCTCCTGCACAGGAGGCAGAGAAACGGTAAACGATGATTCTAAAAGGGCTAGATCAGAACAGGGGGACCGCGAGAGGGATCGACGAAGAGGGACACCGATCGGAGCGGGGATTCAAACAGAAGATCGACGGTGGCACGCAACACCGCAACCGTGACCGTGAGATGGGCGGACTGCAACGAAGTCCCGGCCACATGGTCGAGCCAGGCACAGAGATCCGATTCACTATGGTGCGAATCAGTCGGGAGGGCGAGGTCGTGCTCGATCAGGAGTGGATTCAGCGCCAGCGCGAGCGCAAGGTACACTGCTGCCAATCCTAGACGAATCAGGACTGATGATGAGGCGCTTACTGACATTGCGGGCACCATCCAAAAAACTCCAACGCGTGCCCTTCGATCGCAAACTTGGTTTGCCGCTCGACCAATTCCGTCAGTTTCTTGAGCGGACAGAGCATCAGATCGACGATCCGGCCGCACCCGCGACATTGGATATGGTGGTGATGCTCGCGGCCATGACGGACCTCGTACCGCATCTGCCCTTCATGGAGCCCGACCGGATTCACCAGCCCGAGTTCCTGCAGCATGGCGACATTTCTATAGACCGTGACCAAATCCACCGCCGCCTTCGCCCTCTTCAGCCGATCAGCGATCTCGGCCACCGTAATGGGCAGCGTGCTCTGCTCCAGAATGGCGAGAATGGCCTTCCTGGGCTTCGTCAGCTTTTTCCCGCCGGCGCGCAAACTATCGAGAATGGATTCGGCCATCGGCAATTCCTAATTGCAAGTGAGTTGCATTTACCATCCTGCCTCCATTGCTGTCAAGTGCCCTTTATCGAGGTCAGCCGATCTCGTCATCACCCCGATCAGCATGCTAGGATGCCACCACGATGCTTATCGACACGCACACCCATCTCGACGACGCCCGCTACAACGATGACCGCGACGCGATGATCGCGCGGGCGCGCGAGGCCGGCGTGGACAATTTCATCACCATCGGTTGCGACCTTGCCACAAGCCAGTCTGCGGTTGCGTTGGCCGATCAGCACGATTTCGTCTATGCCTCGATCGGCGTGCACCCGCATGAGGTGAAGCACATTCAAGACACCTGGTACGACGAATTCCGCCGGCTGGCCAGGAATCGGAAAGTCGTGGCCTACGGCGAAATCGGGTTGGACTACCACTACAATCACTCGTCGCCGAAAGAGCAGCGCGACCGGTTTCGCGAACAGATTCAGCTCGCGCACGAACTCCGGCTCCCGGTGATCATTCACACCAGGGAGGCCGACGCGGATACGGTCACAATCTTACGGGAAGAGAAGGCGTCTGAAGTCGGCGGGGTGTTTCACTGCTTTTCAGGGAATGCGGCACTGGCGAAGGAGGCGCTCGATCTGGGATTTTATCTGTCGTTCTCCGGCATTCTGACGTTCCCGAGCGCCACGGCACTGCGTGACATTGCGAAGACCGTTCCGCTGGATCGACTCTTGATCGAAACTGACTGCCCCTATCTCACGCCGGTCCCTTTTCGCGGGAAGCGCAATGAACCGGCCTATGTCGCGCATGTCGCGCAACAGCTGGCCACCGTTCGGGCCGATGAAGTCGCCATGTCGCCCGAGAAGATCGCCCTCGCCACCACCCGCAACGCCAAGCGCCTGTTCAAAATCGCTTGAGCTGACGGTTCCGTTCACGGACCGCCTTCGGCAGCTTCCTCGGGTTACCTTTCTTCTCCGGTCCCCGGCGGGGTCGTTCGTCCTCTCCCGAATCCAGCTCTTTCCCCTGGATCCTCCCTGACGACAGTCCGCTCCCTGCCAATTTGCTCATAAACAACTGCGCAGTCATCACCGTCGCGCCATGCGCCTTGGCCGTGGCCACGATCTCATGATCCGAGCTCACCACAGCACAAGCCGATCCATACTCGCGCGCAAGCCGCTGAATAACCTGATCGGCCTTCTCGCCCCGGCGTGAGTAGATCACCTGAACCCCTGCGCGATGCTCGCGATGTTCGACGGGATACCCCTGTTGCCAGCCGTCGAACACGACGGTCAACGGATGCCCCTTGCGATGCCGATAGGCGGCCAGGTCGTGCAACAGCGACTCCCTGGCCATCTCAGACTTCGCGGCAGACTGGGCCCCGAGCAGGTTATAGCCATCAATGATAAGATGAGTCGCCATAGGCTCACGCTACCGGGCGGGTTCCCCTCTGTCAATGCCAGGAAGGAACTGGTGCAACGGCTTGACAAGTGATGAAACATCTGAGAAAAGTTTTTATCCCCTACAATTAATATAGGCACATGCGACTACGATCTCGGCAGGCTTTCCCGTTCCGCATCTCTCTCGCATCCCTGTGCCTGCTCGCCCTCACGCTGGGCCTCCTGACCGGAGGATTCGACCAGGCGTTTGCGGCCGCTTCCGACGCCCGTTCTCATCGCCCCCACAAAAGTAAAACCAAAGGCACCCCGGCCTCAATGATGCCGGCCACCGTGCAAAACTTTCGCGTGTTCTCCACCCCTGAGCGAACCAGGCTCGTGCTCGATCTGGATCGCCACACGAAGGTGACCGAACTCAAATCGGCGGACTCGGATGACGTGGTATTTTTCCTTCCCCATGCCACGATGAGCCAGGCCGCCAGGCACAGACTCGATCGCGGAGTCATTCCGGCCCCGTTTCAGATTTCGCAGACCACCGCCGGGGCCGTCACTGTGGCAGTGCCGACGCGCGCTATCCGCCGTTACAAACAATTCTCTCTCGAGAACCCTGCGCGGCTGGTAGTGGACGTGATCCCGGGCATCGCCGTTCCGGACGCCCCCGCATCGAATCCGGCTCCACCCGCCCCACCGGCTCCGAGCACGTTCGAGCCGCCGCCGCAGCCGACGATTCCCCAGGCCAAGTCGTTCAAGACCATCGTGCTCGATCCCGGTCACGGCGGGAAAGATCCCGGTGCGCGCGGCCGTCGCGGCACGGAGGAAAAAGACATTACGCTGAAAGTGGCGTTGCAACTGCGTGATCGGCTCAGCAAGCAGCCCGGTGTGCGTGTCTTGATGACACGCGACCAGGATGTTTTCGTCGAATTGGAAGAACGGGCCAAGTTCGCCAACAGCCATGACGCCGATCTTTTCGTCTCCATCCACGTGAATTCCCATCCCTCCCGGTCGGTCAAGGGCATCGAGATTTACCATTTTGGAGAAGCGAAAGATCAGCGGGCCCTGGAGGTCGCCGCCCGCGAAAACGGCACGCCTTTGAGTAGTACCGGAGTGGGCTGGGAATACCTGGTCGCTGATTTGCTCACGGCGAAAAAGATCGAGGAGTCGCTCGAACTCGCCTGGACCGCCAAGGAATCTCTCGTGACGCATATGAACGGTCACTACACCGTCACCGACCACGGGGTAAAAACTGCGCCATTCTATGTGCTTCGCCATACCAGCATGCCCAGCATCCTGGCTGAAATCGCGTTTATCTCCAATCCATCGGAAGAAGACTTGCTGCGCAAGAATACGTTCATCCGCGATGTGGCCGACTCGCTGCTGAACGGCGTGAAATCATTCCTGGCCACCGGCAAGCCGACCGCACGGTAACCCGCTCGCCGCACCTTCAGGCCATGGCATGCCAACAATCAAGCTGACACTGGAATACGACGGCACGCACTACGCCGGCTGGCAGCGTCAACTCAATCAACCAACCATTCAAGAAGCGGTCGAAACCGCGATCAGAAACGTGACGCAACAGACGATCTCCGTCGTCGCCGCCGGACGCACCGACGCCGGTGTGCACGCGCTGGGACAGGTCGTCAGCTTTCGCATCGACCGGGACATGACGGCCTATGACTGGACGATGGCGTTGAACGCCCATCTCCCTCCCGATATTTCAGTCCGCGCCGTCGACTTTCCTCCTCCTGAGTTCCATGCCCGCTACAAAGCCACAGGCAAACTCTACCAATATCGGATCCTCAACCGGTCTCCGCGTCCTGCGTTGGGTCGACAATTGGTCTGGCACGTCTACAAACCGTTGGACGATGCGGCGATGAACCAGGCAGCCCTGCACCTCATCGGTGCGCACGACTTCTCCTCCTTCGAAACGCAACCGACCGAAAACGAAGATCCCATCTGCCATCTCCAACGCCTCGTCGTTATTCGCGATGGGCACGAACTCCGTATTGAAGCCTATGCCGACAGGTTTTTGAAACAGATGGTCCGCAGCATCGTAGGCACGTTGGTCGAAGTCGGCCAGGGGAAGCGTGCGCCGGAAAGTTTTGCTGCTGTTCTCGCCGCACGAGATCGCCGGAAAGCAGGGAAGACTGCGCCTCCCCAAGGGCTCTGCCTCATGCGGGTCGACTATTGAGGGCTAGGGCTGCTCCTTACAGACAACCACTAAGCATTTTGGTATAGTGCCCCGTCGATCCTTCACCCTCTCACACAAGGAGCATCACCATGAAGATTGCCAGCCTGGTCGTCCTCTCACTCTTTTTGGCCGTGCTTGTGCTGCCCCCGGTGTCCAGCGAAGCTGCCGGCCAACCAAACAAGATGGCAACGTGTAATAAGGAAGCGAACGAGAAGGGGCTGGGAGAAGGGAAGGGTGACGAACGGAAGGCGTTTATGAAGGAGTGCCTCTCCGCGAAACCGGCGAAAAGCGCGAAAACGGCTCAGCAGGAGAAGATGAAGGCGTGCAATAAAGAGGCGGGCGAGAAGACCTTGAAGGGCGACGAGCGGAAGAAGTTCATGAGCACCTGTCTATCAAACTAGTCCGAACCAGCAGCGATACCCCGGCGCGGCTCCCGCCGCGCCGGATTCCATCCTTTCTTATTTACCCCTGCCAATTCGTCTGCAACGAGTCCTCTACTGCCATGCAATCAGCGCGCAAAGTGCTGCATACCTGAATTGAAAATGACACTGCAACGGAAGAGCTAGCAGGCTTCTGAAACACTCGGTGCGCGCGACAATGTGGCCTGAGTACTCCCTGCGCATTGAAACCAGAATTACCACAGGATGCTCAAAAAGGCTGTCCAGCAAGGCCGCAGGCGAATCAAAACCGGAGGCGTACCCTCAGGGGTACGTTGAGGATTTTGATGAGCCGAGAACAACGCTGGCGGCCTTTTTCAGCATCCTGCTAAAACGGCAGCTGGGAGTCGCGCTCTTCGAGCTTTTTGCGGAGTTCGATCAACTCCTGTTCAAGCGCGGTAAACCGGTCGCTGATAGGATCGGGCAGGTTGGTTTGATCCATCGTGACATCGGGCAACCGTTCGCCCTGCGTCTTGATGACGCGGGCCGGGACGCCGATGACGGTGGAATTGGGCGGGACGTTTTTGATGACGACGGAATTTGCACCGATCTTGACGTTGTCGCCGATTTTGATGCCGCCGAGAATCTTGGCCCCGGCGCCGACGACCACGTGATTACCCAGCGTCGGATGTCGCTTCCCGCGCTCTTTGCCGGTGCCGCCAAGCGTGACGCCTTGAAAGAGCGTGACATAATCACCGACTTCAGCCGTTTCACCGATCACGACACCCATGCCATGATCGATAAAAAATCCGGTCCCAATGGTGGCAGAGGGATGAATTTCAATACCGGTCAGCCAGCGGGCGAGTTGAGACAGCGCTCGCGGCACAAACGGCACACCGTAGGACTTCAACCAATGAGCGACTCGGTAGATGAGCAGCGCATGAAACCCGGCATAGGTCAGAATGACCTCCAGTCGGCTGGTGGCCGCCGGATCCCGATCGAAGACGGCCTGGAGATCCTGTCGAATGGCTTTCAGCATGATGCACTATCCTACGGCAGTCACACCGCTTCAATCAAACAGACGGCATGGGCCTGCATGCCCTCTTCCCGTCCTACCGCATCAAGGCCTTCGCCGCTCTTCACTTTCACGTTCACTTGATCGGCGTCGATCCCCATGCCCTGCGCCATCTGTTTCTGCATGGCAGCAAGAAAGGTACTCAAGCGCGGAGCTTGGGCCACAATGATGGTATCGACATTGACGACCCGGTAGCCCTTCTTCGTCAGCTTCCCCATCACATCTTCGAGGAGCTTGAGGCTGGAGATCCCTTTGTACCTCTGATCGGAGCTGGGATAATGACGGCCTAAATCCCCTTCGCCCATCGCTCCCAGCAAGGCATCGCACACGGCATGGACCAGGACATCGGAGTCCGAATGGCCCAGCAGCCCTTTCGAGTGCGGCACCTCGATCCCGCCAAGAATCAGTTTTCGCCCGGCCCCAAGGGGATGCACGTCATACCCGCAGCCCACGCGAATCTTCGTCGCCATTACGATCCTCCCGAACGCGCGGCAGTGCGGGAGCCCAAGATCGCTTCCCCAATCACCATATCTTCCGGTCGCGTTACCTTGATGTTTTCTCCGCTGCCTTCCACGACCATCACGGGATGGCCGACCCATTCAAACAGAAACGCATCGTCCGTTGCATGCACCGATTCCGCATGCGCCTTGCGATGTGCCGCCTGCAGCCAGTCACACCGGAATGCCTGCGGCGTCTGCGCCAGCCATAGCGGCTGGCGATCGACTGTGCGCTCAATGCGATGTTCAGCCCCGACCTGTTTCACCGTGTCACGCATGGGGAGCGCGATGATGGCACCGCCATGCCGGCGTGCTGCCGCCACCACCTCCGCGACCATCTGCTCCGTCAGAAACGGACGAACCGCATCGTGCACGACGACGATTTCCGTTTCATCCGGGACATGTTCGAGGGCATGGCGAACGGAGTCCTGCCGCTCCCGTCCGCCCGGAACCACTTTAGTGATTTTCGAAAATCCGTACCGCACGGCCAAATCGTTCAGACAATAGTCGAGATCGGCTTGCGGAACGGCGAGGATGATCTGATCAATACACGGGGAAGACTGCAGCACGCGCAGAGAATGAACGACAAGCGGCTCACCGCCTAACGCGAGGAACTGCTTCGGAACTGAGCCGCCCATCCGCAGCCCTTTGCCGGCTGCGGGGACGACCGCGACCACACGTCTATCCACGAGCGACTTGCAGCTCCTCTCGCTCGGCATCTTCCTTCAAGCGGGTAAAAATCATACGCCCGGCGGTCGTCTGCAACACACTGGTCACCACGACATCGACATTGCGGCCGATACACCGTCGGGCATTGTCGACGACGATCATCGTGCCGTCGTCGAGATAGGCCACGCCCTGACCGGCTTCTTTGCCTTCCTTCAAGACGAACACCCGAATGGTCTCTCCCGGCAAGACGACCGGCCGAAGCGCATTGCAGAGCTCATTGATATTGAGCACCCGAACACCCTGCAACTCGGCGACCTTATTCAAGTTCAAATCATTCGTCATGATGCGCGCGCCCTTCTTCTTGGCAAAGACGACCAGCTTCGCATCCACTTCCTTCACATTCGGGAAGTCTTCTTCCACAACCTGCACATCGATATCCGCCATTTTCTGAATCTTATTGAGAATATCAAGTCCACGGCGGCCGCGGGCGCGCTTCAGCGAGTCCGACGAATCCGCGATATGCTGCAATTCGTGCAGAATAAACTGCGGAACGAAAAACGTGCCTTCCAGAAAGCCCGTCTCACACAGATCGGCGACACGACCATCGATGATGACGCTCGTATCGAGCACCTTGAGACTATTCGAACTGCCGGAGAGATCGGTTGCCCGTGGCTGAGACACGGGAAACTGTTCCTGCCCGAATCGCGCCCCTAGCACCAAACCCAGATAGGGAAACCCGAGGAGAAACACCAGTCCGCCGATGTGAAACAGGAACGTCTGCACATCGAAGATTTCACCGCCAACCCACTCAACCAGCCCGGTCATCAGAAGCCCGACTGCCAGACCCGCCGTCGCACCGACAATGATACCGAATGACAACGTCCGTAACGCGTATTCACCGACGACGATGAGACCACCGGTCACCGCCCCGATCCCAAACCCATACAACCAGAACGCACCACTGGCGCCTTCGGCACGCAAAAACAAAACCATGCCGGCCAGCGCACTGAGAAGGATAAATATGGCTCGCGATATCATACCGGAACCCCCTCTCCCTCATGGCACCCATCCGGGCACCCTCTCACTATGTCATGGGCGGGATTATGCGATAGATCGTCCGCCCCTGTCCCCTCACTCATTTTCTTCATGACATCGGCAAAGCAGGGTCCACCTCTGGCGCTTCATGGGCGGGGATATGCGATGCATCGTCCGCCCTTATCCCCACCCATTTTCTTCATGACATCGGCGAAGCAGGGTCCGCCTCTGGCGCTTCATGGGCGGAGCGTCAGATAGATCGTCCGTCCCTGCCGCTTCAACAGCATGAGCACGGCCTCGTCCTTAGGCAACTTAGCCGCGATGCGCTCGTAGGTCTTCAGCGATGTCACCGGCTGCCGATTGATCTCGATAATCAGGTCGCCTTCCCGGACGCCGGTTTCCTCGGCCGTGCTGCCGGGCTTCACCCGCACCACCACGACTCCGCGCTCGCCGGACTTCATTCCGTACCGGCCGGCCACTTCATCGGTCAGCTCCCGCACGTCCAGATCGGACAGAATGCCGGTTGGCGCCGCCGCTTCAGCCGACTCCTCCTCCCCCGCTTGCGTCATGGATTTCGGCTGCTCGACGATGGCCAGGTCGATCGTTTTCGGCTTCTTGTCACGGATTAGCTTGACGGATACTTTCTTTCCCACCGGCGTCTGCGCCACCGCATTCCGCAGATGCGTGGGAGAATCCATCGGCTTCCCGTCATACTCTACGATCACATCGGCGCGCTCTACCCCGGCTTTCTTTGCCGGACTGCCGTCCATTACATCGCTGACCAGCACACCTTTGGTGTCGGTGACGCCGAACTGCTTCGCCAATTCCGGCGTCAACTCTTGAATCGACACACCCAGCCAGCCACGGACGACCTTACCAGTCTTGACCAGCTGATCCATGATGGAGCGGGCCATATTGCTCGGGACTGAAAATCCGATTCCCATGTTGCCGCCGCTCTGACTGAAAATGGCGGTGTTGATGCCCGCCAACTCGCCGCGCACATTCACCAGGGCACCGCCGGAGTTCCCTGGATTGATTGCGGCATCGGTTTGAATAAAGTCTTCGTACTCCGCAATCCCCGCCGCCCGACCTAGGGCGCTGACAATGCCTAACGTGACCGTCTGCGTGAGTCCGAATGGGTTGCCGACGGCTAAGACAAACTCGCCGACTTCCAGCAAATCCGAGTCGGCCCACGCCACCGTTGGAAGGCCCGTCGCATCGATTTTCACAACCGCAATGTCGGTCTTGGGATCGGTCCCGATCAACTTGGCTTTGAACTCGCGTTTATCCGAAAGCGTCACACGAATTTCATCGGCCTTGCCGACCACATGGTTGTTCGTGATGATCAAGCCGTTCGACTCAACGATGACGCCTGACCCTAAACCGCGTTCCTTCTTTTCTTTCGGCTGTTGCTGCTCAAACCGGCGGAAAAATTCATCCCCAAAAAACTTGCGAAAAAACGGATCCTCAAACGGCGTCGCATGAGCCCCGCCTTCTCCCTTACCAGTCTTGGTCGCATAGATGTTGACGACCGCCGGCTTGACCGCCTTGGCAATCTCGACAAACGTCAGGTTTCCCATCCCAGGCAACACCGGCTGCGGCGCCGTGGCAACCGGCCTGACCAGCGGGGCAACCCCGCTATCCGGAACGGCATGACCGTTCGAGAGCCATCCCAGATCGGAAGCCACCACAAATCCGATGATCATCCCCGCCGTGAGCAGCACCGCGGCGACCATCCAGCTGCGGCTTGACTCAGGCCTCTGATTGGGTGTTTCCATCATGCTTCTACCTTCGTCCAATGAATCGTCGACAAAGCAGTCATTGAACTTCTCCGGAATAGATCCCCATGATCGTGTGGAGGAACTTTACCGCCTCCGCCTTCGGACGCTGAAAAGAGTTACGCCCGATGATACTGCCGAACCCGCCGCCGTCCCGGATGGCCCGTGCTTCATCGAAC
This sequence comes from Nitrospira sp., assembly GCA_030653545.1. Classification (NCBI taxonomy): domain Bacteria; kingdom Pseudomonadati; phylum Nitrospirota; class Nitrospiria; order Nitrospirales; family Nitrospiraceae; genus Nitrospira; species Nitrospira sp. Next base: position 44,970 of record JAURZE010000013.1, read on the forward strand.
ACGTTCTTGTCCTCGCTCTTGGCGCCGCCGGAGAAAATCACAATGCGGCGGCCATCGAACGAACTCTGCACCACATGCTTGACACGCTCTGCCAGAGTCTTGAGCGGGATTTGGGTCGATTCGTAGACCTTCTTGGCAGCCGCCTGCTCGAGATGGGCGGTCGGCAACTTGACCTTGATGATGTGGGCACCGAGTTGCGCGGCGATCTGCGCCGCATAGGCTCCCACATCCATCGCCGTTTCCCCCTCTTTGCTGAGCGAGGAGCCTCGAGGATAGGACCAGACGACGACCGCCAGACCGGAGGCCTTGGCTTCTTCCGTTATGGCTCGCAATTGCTCGTACATGGTATTGCAATGGGCCGATCCCGGATAAATCGTAAATCCCACGGCCGCACAGCCTAACCGCAAAGCATCCCTGACGCTGCTCGTCACGGACGGCAACGGATCTTTCTCATCGTGCAACACATCGTGGTTGTTCAACTTGAGGATCAATGGAATCTGGCCCGCAAAGTGGCTGGCGCCTGCTTCCAGAAATCCCAACGGCGCGGCATAGGCATTACATCCCGCGTCGATGCCGAGCTGAAAATGATAGTGGGGATTATAGCCTGCCGGGTTGGGGGCGAAGCTACGGGCCGGCCCATGCTCGAATCCCTGATCGACCGGCAGGATCACAAGCTTGCCGGTTCCTGCCAGCTTGCCATGGCGCAGCATCCGCGCCAGATTCGCCTTCGTGCCTGCATTATCACTTTCATACCAACTGAGAATTTCCCGTACCCGATCTGCCATGACAATCCTCCCGGAGAAAATGACGTGAAGAATGCGCGTTACGCCCGGCCCTGAGTAAAGGCTTCGACGGTCTCGACATCGCCCCGACTGCCGATCATCAAAGGAACCCGCTGGTGAAGTTTTTTCGGCTCGATATCAAGAATGCGCGTCGTACCGGTAGAGGCTCGCCCCCCAGCCTGCTCCACCACCAGGCCCAACGGATTGGCTTCATAGAGGAGCCGCAGTTTTCCTTCCGGCTTATCCACTTCGCCCGGATAGAGGTACACTCCTCCGCCGAGCAGGATACGATGCACGTCTGCGACCAGACACCCCGAATATCGACCGCTGTATGGCCGACCGGTGGCTTTGTCCGGGGCCTTAAGAAACTCGATATACTTCTGCATGCCGGAAGTCCACTTGTGGCGGTTGCCCTCATTCACCGCATAGACTTTCCCTCGCTCGGGAATCTGGATGCGTTCATGCGAGAGCAAATACTCTCCGATGCTGGGATCCAGGGTAAACCCATGCACGCCACGTCCGGCGGTATACACCAGCATTGTACTGGACCCGAACAACAGGTACCCGGCTGCGACCTGCTCAACGCCTTTTTTCAGCAGATCACTCTCCGTCGGCGGACGATCGGTCCGCGTATACTTCAGCACCGAGAAAATCGAGCCCAAAGGCATATTGCAATCGGTATTGGTCGACCCATCAAGAGGGTCGAAGAGCAGCATGTACTTCCCCTGAGGCCAATTCTCAGGCAGAGAGACCATCTGTTCCATTTCCTCAGAGCCTAACGCACAGACCAGACCGTCGCCCTGGAACGCGCGAAGGAAGGTATCATTGGCGATCTCGTCCAGCTTCTTGACGGTTTCGCCTTGCACATTGGTTTCACCGGTCGTACCAAGGATGTTGATCAGGCCGGCTCGGCGCAGATCATGAGCGATGACTTTTCCGACGAGTCCGATCTGACTCAGCAGGCTGGAAAATTCACCGGTCGCTCCCGGGTGCTCAGCCTGAGTGCGAATGATAAAGCGGCTTAATGTAAGGGGAAATTCGCCCATGGTGCAGGCAGTATAGCGGGTTTACCTGATCCCGGCAACGAAAGTTCGCTCTCTTACTTCGAGTGAGTGACCTCCGGAATTCCGTTCACCAAGTCGGCCACAATCGATCCGATCACCACTTTGGCCTTCATGCGCAACGGAATCCGTCGCTCGTCGGTCGTAAACCACACGCGAATATTCCCCTGATTCAGAAAAATCCCTTGAAACGGCATGATCACAAGGACTTGCGCTGTTTCAAGATTGCCCCAAGGCCCTTCCAACATCTCAATCTTCTCAACCCGCACTTCAACCTGGCGGATCTTCTTATCGTGGTAGACCGTCAAGGCCTGAGATGCCCCCTGCTTCAGCGGCAACAGGCTTCGAACATAATAGAGGCAGGAAATCAGATCCTGGGTATCGGCTGGAATCGGGAGGACTTCCGTGATCCCGCCTCGCGTGGCTGAGACGGTGTTGTCTTTCCGATGAAAGACGTACTCGATATCTTCCTTCTTTTTCCCCTCCCGCCTCCGGAAGGTCATGTGTTCCGGCAACAGCGTCGTCAGATCCGTCAGGGATTCGACACGATTGTCGACGGGGAAAAACCTGGTGACCTTGGGGCTCGACACAGCCGTCGTGATGAAATTCCCCGACGGATGATCACCGGCAGCATCGCCTGAACCGACCTCCATCACGGCCGTTCCTGCGCTGATATTCAGAAAGGTAATATCGTAGGTCAGCCGCTCCCCCACCCTGAACGGTCGGGCTGGAGAAAGGGCGCTCTCATCAGCATAGACTACACTGGGGGCCCCGGCTGAAAGCACGCAGAGTACCCAGGCTAGCACGCACGTTGTATTGGAACCGAGGATCCGTCGGAGCAAAGACCCTAACCCCGGCACTAGCGTTCGAGTTCCCGACGGGCTTCGGCCAACTCGCCTTCCACAATCGCACGAATCGCGTCCAGTTTCGCAGGCGTGGTGGCTTCGAATCTGAGCACCAATGCGGGCTGCGTATTCGACGCCCGAATCAACCCCCAGCCATCTTCGAAAACCGCGCGTACGCCGTCGATTGTCACCAACTCACGCACCCGGCGCTGTTCCGGGCCAAGCCCCTGCTTGGTCTTGGCATACGTTTCGAACCGATCACGCACCCGCTTAACGACATCGAATTTGATTGCATCGGAAAGATCCACACGAATTTCCGGCGTCACGGTCGTATCCGGAAGATCGGCGACTAGCGCGGAAAGCGGCTTCACGCTTTTGGCAAGAATCTCCACGAGACGGCAAGAGGCGTACACCGCATCGTCATAACCAAAATAGCGATCGGCAAAGAACATGTGCCCGGACATCTCGCCCGCCAAGACGGCCTTCTCTTCTTTCATCTTCGCCTTGATCAGAGAATGGCCCGTCTTCCACATCACCGGGCGGCCGCCATGCTGGGCAATATCGTCGTAGAGGCTCTGTGACGCTTTCACTTCGGAGATGATGGTGCTGCCCGGTTTGACCGCCAAAATATCGCGAGAATAGATCACCAGCAATCGATCGCCCCACAACACCTGCCCATGCTCATCCACGGCCCCGATCCGATCCGCATCGCCGTCGTAACCGATACCCACATCCGCCTTGTGCTCCTTGACCGCTTGCATAAGGTCCGCAAGATTTTCCAACACCGTGGGATCCGGATGATGATGCGGAAATCGCCCATCCAACTCGCAATACAGTCCCGTCACCTTACAACCCAGTAGCTCCAGGGCATCCTTCGCAATAAGCGCTGCCACCCCGCTGCCGCAATCAATGACCACGTGCAATCGCTTTGCGTCGACCCCTGCAAAGCTCTTCTTAATATAGGCCAGGTAGTCGGGAATGATGGGGTGCTCTGTCAACGTTCCCTGACCAGAGACAAATTGCCCCTGCTCCATCACTCGCCGCAGCGCCTGAATCTCGTCGCCGTGAATCGCTTCTTTCCCGACGCAAATCTTGAACCCGTTGTACTCGGCAGCGTTATGGCTCCCGGTAATCATGATACCGCCGTCAACCGGCAAGGTGTGCAATGAGAAGTAGACCAGCGGAGAAGGACAGATCCCGATATCGATCACATTGAGGCCGCCGGCAAGCAACCCCTTGACCAACGCGTGATACAACTCCGGAGAACTCAGCCGGCCATCACGCCCCACGGTGACGGTCTTCGCACCGCGCCCTCGCACATGCGTACAATACGCACGCCCCACCAACTCGGCAATGTCGACGGTCAGTTCTTTCCCGACGATGCCGCGCAAGTCGTATTCGCGAAACAATCCCATAGCCGCTCCTCTATTTCCTACGCATTTGCGGTTCGTCCATAATCATCTTTAAATCGCACGATGTCGTCTTCCCCAAGATACGGACCATTCTGAACTTCGATAATATGGACAGTCTCTTTGCCGGGATTCTCCAACCGATGCTTGGTTTCGACTGGAATCGCGGTGCTCTGTCCGACCTGGAGGTCAAACACCTCTTCACCTCTCGTGACCCGTGCGGTTCCCGCAATTACGACCCAATGCTCGCTCCGCTTATGATGCAACTGCAGCGAGAGGCGTCCGCCAGGATTCACCGTCACTCGCTTCACCTTGAAGCCGGCTCCCTCTTCGAGAATCGTGTAGGATCCCCACGGACGATGGACCGTCAGATGCTCCAGATGTTCCGGCGCCTTCTGCTGCTTGAGAATCTCCACCACTTTTTTGACATCCTGCGCGCGAGACTTCGGACAGACCAGCGTGGCATCGGGCGTATCCACTACAACCATGTCCTCAAGGCCAATCGTGGCCACGACCCGGCGATCGGCATACACAATCGAGCGTGAGCTTTCGAAGTCGACGACCCGTCCGACCAGCACATTTCCAGCCTTGTCCTTCTCGGCCACTTCATCCAGACTTCCCCAACTCCCCACATCAGACCATCGGAATTTCACTGGCACGACTGCCGCCTTGGACGAGAGCTCCATGACGCCGTTATCGATGGAGACGGACGTCGCCCATCGGTAGACTTCGTCGATCGTTTGTTTGGGAGCGCCTGAGGCCTGCAGTTGGGCGATGCGATCCACGACTTTGCCGAGCGCAGGCTGATGCGTCCGAATTTCTTCGAGGATCGTCGCGGCGCGCCACACAAACATCCCGCTGTTCCAATAGTACTGTCCTGCCTTGAGATACTGTGCGGCCTTGGCGGCGTTCGGCTTCTCCACGAATTTATCGACGCGATATCCTTTGAGCGTTCCCCGCGTACCTAAAAGCTTTCGTCCATTCGGCTTGATATAGCCATAGCCGGTTTCCGGCCTGATCGGTTTGATCCCGAATGTCACGAGATAGCCCGCATCCGCCAGTTGCGAAGCCAACCCCACGGCGGCTGCAAATTCTCTTTGCCCGGACACCACATGATCGGCCGGCACCACCAGCATCAGTCCGTCCGGATCGCGCCGCACGACTTCGAGCGCCGCCAGCGCAATCGCCGGTGCGGTGTTCCGCCCTTCAGGCTCCAGAACGAATCCGTCTTTCAGATCATCCTTCCAGTCGCCCAGTTGTCCACGAATCAATTCCGCCTGAGCCGCATTGGTCGAAATGAGCACCTGAGTCGACGGAGCACACCCCAGCACCCGCTGCATGGTCTGTTGAATCAGCGTCTGATCTCCACCGATTTTCAGCAATTGTTTAGGAAACAATTGCCGGCTCAGCGGCCAAAACCTGGTACCGCTTCCCCCGGCCATGATCACCGGATACAGATTGTGCTTTCGCGCCTTCATAAGCGATCCCCTTCTTCTCAACACACCGTAGTCACGCTACATCCACACGTGCACTGAGCAGCATCTCTGCAATTTCGCGCACCGCCCCTTCCCCACCTTTTTTCCGACACACATAGTGCACGGCGTCGCACACAATGGGCATACCGTCAGCTGGAGCGGCCGAGAAGCCGACCGCGCGCAGCGCCTCAAGATCATTCACATCGTCACCTATATAGGCGACCTGGCTCAATGACAACCCATGGCGACCGGCCATCTCGCGAATCACCGTGAGCTTATCCATCACCCCCTGGTGGAGCTCTGGAATCGCGAGCTTTTCAGCGCGCCGCGCTACAATCTTCGTTCGTTCCTGCGTGACGATCGCCGTCACAAACCCGGCTTTTTGGAGCAGCTTGATCCCCATCCCGTCGCGGGTGTTGAACTTTTTCCACTCGTCGCCAGATTCGGAATAGTACATCCCCGCATCTGTCAACACTCCGTCGACATCCGTAGCAAACAGGCGAACTTCGCCTAGCCGGCTCCGCTCAAAGGCCTTCTCTTTCATCGTGTTCTCGTTTCCAGACATGGACGTCATCTCACCTAGCAAAAGCTACGGATGGCAGGAGCCTTCTGCACCATCTTACCGATTCACCTGCTCGTTACAAAGGAAAATTGAATTGGGCAAAGAAAGTGACGATAGCCAATAACCCTACGGATGGACCGAAACCAACGCTTGCTCAGCCTTGACGAACTGGTTCAGGGCCGCACGCCAGTCCCGAGGCGCCAGACCCAGCTGCGCTAACCGTTGCTGTCCAAGCACCGAATAGGGCGGGCGCGGAGCCAGTCGTCCTGCTTCCGCCGTCGAGATGGGAAGAACTGAAATTTCGAGGTTCATTTCCTCCACAATCGCCCGGGCAAATTCGTACCAGGTACAATCTCCCCGGTTGGTCACATGCAGAATACCTCGTACCGATCCTGCAGCCGTGGCCTTGATGACTGCAGCCAGATCTTCGACTGAAGTGGGGGATCCTCGTTGATCGTCGACCACCAGGAGGGAGGATTGCGTCTGAGCCGCACGCATGATCGACTTGACGAAATTTTTCCCCATCGACCCGTATAACCAGGCCGTGCGAATGATCAGGGCATCCGCCCCGGACTCCGCCACCGCTTGCTCGCCTCGCCATTTCGACAGCCCGTAGGCATTGACGGGAGCCGGCACATCGTCTTCGCTGTAGGGGTGTCGCTGAGTGCCGGAAAAGACATAGTCCGTCGAGATGTACAGCAACCGGGCGCCGACTTGCGCTGCCGCCCGCGCCATCTGCGCAGTTCCGAACGCATTGATCGCCATCGCCCGATCAGGCTCGCGCTCGGCCCCATCGACATCGGTATAGGCTCCGGCGTGAATGATAAGATCCGGCCTCGCCCCTGCGATATCTTCTACTACCTGTGATCCTGTCAGGTCGAAATCAGGAAGGTCCTTCAAGATGAGCGTCTCGGAGGCGAACACCCGACGTAATTCGCATCCCAATTGTCCGTTGGCGCCGGTAATTAGGATCCGCATGCCGTCCCTTCTTCCAATCGACGACGATACTGCTCTTCGTAATAGCGTTTGAACTCGCCCGACTTAATCGGCCGCCACCAGGATTCATGCTCTTGATACCACCGGACCGTTTCACGGAGCCCATCAGCAAACGACACGCCCGGCTTCCAGCCAAGTTCCCGCAAACGGCTGCAATCGACCGCATACCGGCGATCATGGCCGGGGCGATCACTGACATATCGCAGGAGGGTCTTCGGTTTCCCCAGAGAGTCGAGAATCATCTCAGCCACCGTGAGATTCTCGCGCTCATTCCCCCCGCCGATGTTGTAGGCAGTCCCAGGCTCTCCATGGAGGAATGCGTGCTCGATCCCCGCACAGTGGTCTTCGACAGCAAGCCAGTCGCGGCACTGACGGCCATCGCCATAGAGCGGAAGGAGCTGTGCATCGATCGCATTGGTGACAAACAGAGGAATGAATTTCTCGGGGTACTGGTGAGAGCCATAAGTATTGCTTCCCCTGGTCACGACCACGGGGAACTGGTACGTTGTCCAATAGCTGAGCGCCAGCAACTCCCCGCCCGCCTTGCTCGCGGAGTAGGGGCTGCGAGGCGCCAGTCGATCGGTTTCACGCGATGTCCCGGTTTCCACACTGCCATACACTTCATCGGTACTGACTTGGAGAAATCGGCGAACTCCTGCCAGGCGGGCCGCTTCCAGTAACACGCCCGTCCCCACGACATCGGTCCGTGCAAAGCTGCCCGGATCAAGAATAGATCGATCGACGTGCGTCTCCGCAGCACAATTGATCACCCCGTCGATCTGATGCTCCCGGATCACCGATTCCACCAGCGGCTGATCGCAGATATCCCCCTGGACAAACCGGTAGCGGGGATGCTGCTGCACAGATTCGAGGTTGGCCAGATTGCCGGAATACCGCAGGGCATCGAGATTGATGACCTGATGCTCAGGCCTGGCCAGCAATCGGCGAACGAGGTGGGATCCGATAAATCCGGCACCGCCGGTGAGGAGGATCTTCATTCAGCCCTCGAGCTTATTCGCCCCGGTTTGACTAACCAATTGATTGGCGAGATGAAGAGACTCGATGGTGCCGGCATCGGTCCACCAGCCCTCAAGCAGATCCCACGTCAGCGTACCTGCGTTGATGTAGGCATTGTTGACGTCGGTAATTTCCAATTCGCCTCGCCCAGACGGTTTCAGCGTTTTGATAATGTCGAATACCTGTGCATCATAGAAATACAACCCTGTCACCGCATAGGCCGATCTGGGATGGGCCGGCTTTTCTTCGATCTTCAGCACACGCTCGCCTTCCAACACCGGCACGCCGAACCGCTGCGGGTCTTTCACATCCTTCAGGAGAATCTTCGCCCCGATCTTCTGCTGCCGAAAGGCCTCGGCGGCATGAGCGATATTGCGTTCAATAATATTGTCGCCCAAGATTACACAGATCGCCTCGCCATCCGCGAAATGTTCCGCCAGCCGAAGCGCATCGGCAATCCCGCCCTCCCCTTCCTGATAGGTATAGTTCAGGTGTCTCAACCCGAATTCCTTGCCGTTCCCCAGCAGCCTGAGAAAATCGCCGGCATTGTTTCCACCGGTGACGAGCATGATGTCTCGAATCCCAGCATTGACCAACGCCTGTATCGGGTAATAGATCATTGGCCGGTTATAAATCGGCAGAAGATGCTTATTCGTAACTTTCGTGAGGGGCATGAGCCGGGTTCCCAGCCCGCCTGCCAGCACAACACCTTTCACAATCAGTCCCTCCCCATCTGAGCCATCTGCACCGCCCCTGCCTCGTTTATATCGGTTGATGCCCGTTAGAACTATAGAGGGAAGAGGCTGTTTTTCCTACCAGATCTGCAGTCAACGATGGAGGCGGGGAAGGCACATGGTCAGGACACCCGTTGAGGAACCGACGGCGTGAAACTCGGAATCCGTTGCCGGAGTTGCAGCAGGAGGTCGTCTTCATTCCACTGTAGGAGATTCGTTCCAAGCTGATCCAGCCAGCGGTCGAGATCGGCCTGCGGGAGCGGGCTGACCGCACGATTGATCTTTTCATGGGCCGTTGATTCGGTCTGTTCACTTTCATCAAACAGCTCCTCGTACAGCTTCTCCCCCGGACGCAACCCGGTGAACTGGATTTCGATGTCCTTACCCGGCACCAAGCCGGAAAGCACGATCATGTTCCGGGCCAAATCCACAATCTTGATCTGCTCACCCATATCAAGCACAAACACATCCCCGCCTTGCCCGATCACACTCGCTTGCAGCACCAGCTGAACGGCTTCAGGAATCGTCATGAAGAATCGTTTGATCTCCGGATCCGTCACCGTAATCGGGCCGCCTTTGCGAATCTGCTCCGTAAACAAAGGCACGACACTGCCGTTACTCCCCAAGACATTCCCGAAGCGGACCACGGTATATTTGGTCCGACCGCGGTGATTAAACCCCTGAATGACCTGCTCCGCTATGCGCTTGGTCACACCCATCACACTCGTGGGATTGACGGCTTTGTCCGTTGAAATCAACACAAACCGATCGACCCCCGCCGCCAACGCCGCTTCAGCGACGATACGGGTGCCCAGCACATTGTTCCGAACTGCCTCCTTCGGATTCAGCTCCATCAACGGCACATGTTTGTGGGCCGCCGCATGAAAAACGAGGTCAGGACCCGTCTGACGAAACACTTCGGCCACCCGTTCAGGAACCGTGACATCGCCGATGATAGGAAGAACACCGACCGCAGGAAATGTCGCACGCAGCTCTAACAGCAACGCATGAAGGGAGTTTTCATAACGTTCGAACAGCACCAAGGATTCCGGTCGATACGAAGCGATCTGGCGGCACAACTCGGATCCGATCGATCCTCCCGCCCCTGTTACTAACACCGTCTTACCCGCGATCAGCGGATGCAATTCCTGCCGGTCGGTCTGAATCGGTTCGCGCTGGAGCAGATCTTCCAGACTCATCGGTCGCACTTGCTGGAGCGATACCGGATCGCCCAAGAGCTGCTTCATATTCGGCAGGATCTTGATCGGCGCCGTACAGCCTTCAGATGCAGCGAGAATCTTCTGCTTGGTGCCGGTCCCGGCAGACGGCAGGGCCACAATGATCTCGTGGACTTCCAGCCGATCCGCAGCCCGCTTGATGTCAGCGATCGTCCCGACCACGGGCACCCCGTGAATCTTCATCTTTCGCTTCACGGGATCATCGTCGATGAATCCCACCGGACGGCTGTTGAAGCTGGGGTCTGACAACATGTCTCTGACCAATAGTTCTCCGGCATGCCCAGCTCCCACAATAAGGACCCGCCGAGCCGTGGGGCCAACAATCTGAAGCCATTCCCGAAACCAGCGAACCACCAGCCTGATGCCGGCAATGTAGACCCCGCTCAGGAGGCCCGTCAGGACAATAACAGACCGGGGATATTGGGTCTGTCCAAGGGCCAGGTGGGTGAAAAGCCAAAACGCTCCAGAACTCGCAAGAGAGGCCAAAAAGATTCGACGCAGATCATGCAGCCCGACATAACGCCATAATCCGCTTTGGATGCCGAATAGCCACAACCCGCCCCAATAGATCAACAGCACAAGAGGCAGATACCGCCACATCATTCGATCAAAAGGTGGCGGAACGTCCCCTTCAAATCGAAGGGCGAACGCGCTCAAATGCGCGCCCACAATTAGTCCCAGATGAGTGGCTAAGACGAGGAGCGAGCGAGATCGCAGCACAAGCTGGCCATACCTCTGTACGGCCCATTGAAACAGCGTAATTGCCAGACGCCTCACAAACTTCCCCTCATATTCTCGTCAGGCCTCCACGATGGCTGGATGCCGGTGTTGCCGCGGAAGCATCTGCTCTGCCACTTCGATAACCCGCCTCACCGGAAGCTGCTGCAGACAGTCGCTCACACTACTTACGTGACGCCCGCAGCCTTCGTGAAGGCATGGCACGCAATCGCCTTCTCCCTGCAGCACGTAGACATTGCCTTGTCGTTGGGACCCTGCCTTCTTCCAAGGGCTTGGGGAATCGGCAGGCCAATCGTTCGGCCACGGCCCCCACTTAACCGGATTCGAGGGACCGAACAGTGCAATGGTCGGCACGCCAAGCGCCGCAGCCATATGTGTCACGGCGGTATCCGTCCCAACATAGAGCGCCGCCCGGCTCAGTATGGACCCAAGCGCGCGCAACGTGACCAGGCCAGTCAGATTAATGACGTCGGAAGGGAGCCCTTCCAATATCCGGGCGACTGTAACACGCTCATCTGCGGAAGTCCCTCCCACCACCACGACTTTTAGACCACAGTCCCTGATCCATCGACCCAGCATGGCCCAGCCAGACACAGTCCAAGCCTTATAGACAAACTTGGGCGTCACATGAAGAACGGCGTAGCGCTCGCTTCCCTCCATACCCGGAAACACCGCTCGCGCAGCCACCTCATCTACAGCTGCCCAGGTCACAACCGGGGTCGCAATCGCGGGCACTCCGAGCAACTTGAGTAAACGCAGATTCATGGACACCGTATGCGTATCGTAACTGTCGAATGATTCCTGGGCATCAAGCAACAACCGCTTCCACCAGGACTTCCGCTCAGGAGTGACGGTCGCCACAGAACGCCGGCCGGCCGCCCAGACATAGAACACCGGTCGGTCACCAGGCAAAACCGACAAAGCAAGATCGTAACGGCGCCAAATCTTCGACAGCAGCGTCAACGACTCCCGGACAGAAGCTCTCGTGGGTATGGTCCACACTCGGCGGATATCTGGGTTGGCGGCGACAACGTCCTCCGTCCCGCTGAACACCAGCATGTCGATCGCAGTATGAGGCGCAGCGGCCTTCAGCGAGCGGATAACCGGCGTGGCCAGTAACACGTCGCCGATTCGTCTGGTGCAGACCACCAGCACGCTTTCATACGCCTTGTTCACCGCCACCTTCCATCGAATCGCTGCCACACGGGCCGTAAGCCCCCTCAAGCTCCTTGGACGATCTGCCTACCCAAAGACCTCGCGCAAATGACGTCTTGATAGGCTGCTACTGTCACCGCAGCGGTCTTGTCCCAGGTGAGTTGACGTACCAATTGCTGTCCCTTCTCCGCCATCTGCTGTCGGACATGAGGGTCCATGAGTTTGAGCAGGGCCGCCGCGATCTCCTCCGGGTCCTGAGGGTTCGAGAGAATCACCGCTTCTCCATGTCGAATCAATTCGGCAGTTCCATTATACGTCGATGAACTCATGACCGTGGCAACCCCAGCCGCCATGGCTTCAAGCGGGGCAAGCGGACAGGGGTCAGCCAGGGTCGGAAGAACATACATATCAGCGATGGGATAGATCCGATCAATACTGTCGACCAATCCCAAAAACCGAACTTCGGAACCCAGCTGCAAGCTATCGACCAGCTTCTTGTAGGACTCGATTCGCTCCCCTCCGCCACCAGCAATGAGCAACTTGAATTGCGCGCGCGGCACTTTGGCAAAACCTTGCAGGAGCGCATCCAATCCCTTCCTTTTGAACTCCGTCCCGACAAACAAAACAACCAGGTCATGGATCCCGATATCCCATCGAGCTCGAAGTTCGTCCCGATCCTGCTTCGAAGCAGCCAGGGTTTCCGGCGGCACCTCGACTCCGGTATAGGCCAGTCTGAACCGCTCATCAGGAAGGGGATACTGCGATTGAACATTTCGCTTGACCTGATCCGACACCGCAATCACGACACGCGCCGGATCGTCAGCAAACTGTTCCCGCTCCAGCCACATCCAAGCAAGTTTCCGGGGACTCACCGCCATCCTCATCCAACCCAGCATCCGTTTCCACGGTCTCTCTGCTGCGATGCCGGAAGACTTGAAACACGGCGATTGCACCGTCATCACATCGAAGGCCGACACCTTTTCAAACGAATGCACCACGTCAAAGCCCTGCACGACCGCCCTGCGACAACAATAGGAGAACAACAGCTGATTCAACCAGGCCGGCTTGCGACACACTCTGGGGATCTTGTGGAACGTAATAGATTCAGGCCCGGCAAACGACCACTCCTGCGCAAACACATGCATCTCGTGATCTGACGCCAGGCGCCGCACGACCTCCATGGCATACTTTTCCGCGCCCCCGGTGCGCAGAAATCGCTTGATCAGCACCGCGACTCTGAGCCTGGGAAGAGGATCGATCAATGGCAACGCCTACCTTGAACACTTCCGAAGGAACACCAGCATGTCATGCCCTTTGCCGAACAGGCGAGCCGGCATCGCCAGAATTTCTGTTGCGATTCTGAGCAGACGATACGATACATAACCGGCCTCCTTCCGCTCCGCCAGAGAGACCCGCCGGGTTTCGCTCCGCTCGACATCAAATCCGCACCGCCGCGCCAGTATGGCCAGCGAGTTCGGATTAAAAAAGCTGATATGGCCACCGTGCTCCGCCACCTGAAAATATCCCCAGCGGGCGCCAACCAACCGGACCGTCCAACTCGCGCCATTGCCCGTTCCCACCACGAGCACTCCATTCGGCTTGAGTATCCGCCACACCTCTCTCAACAGCGCACTGGGATCCGGAAGATGTTCAATGACCTCCATCAGGGTCACCGCATCGAAACTCGATGCGGGAAAGTGTGCATCCTCGAGATACCCGTGAAAGACTTTCAATCCGGTGCTCTTGGCAAAATCCGCCGCTTGCGCCGCAGGCTCGACCCCTTCGGCATCGAACCCCTGCGTCACCGCGCTTTGAAGCAACGCCCCGCTGGAACAGCCGATATCGAGCAGCCTGGCACCCCTCCCCGACTCAGAACGAATGAGGGCTCGCACCGTCCCAAACAACTTGGCAGCCCGAGCATCGTGCCGGCGCTGTGTGCGCAGTGTCGGGAGCGTCCCTCTCGGCGTATCGAACTCTTTCATCGAGCTGGCATAGGCTGTTGCTGTAATCTGACTGACGAGCTGGCCGCACGACTGACAGCGCCGCAACGGCCCTTCCGGCAACACAATCGTTGTTTCGGCCAACGTGTCCGAGCACCCGACCGGGCAACACTCGATCAACCGCCCGCTGTCAATCAGACCGGCGTTTCTGCCATCGCTACCGCTCATCTTGCCCCCATCAGATATCGGTTGACCCCGACAACCGCTTCCGTGTCCTTGGTTCGCAGGACCTGATCCAGTCGCGTCCGGTTCTCCTCCAGCCGACTTCTCGCCTGCTCTTGATGCCACAAATGAAACACCGGCGCGGCATAGCGCGCTGACTTGTGCTTGACACCGCTCCGCAACAGTCGAATGACCATGTCAGAATCCTCCAATCCCCAGCCTTCATACGCCTCATCCAAACCGTTCACGCGTAAAAGATCGTTCCGCCAGGCTGACAGATTGCAGGTCTTCATCCCTTCCCATCGGTTTGGGGCCCACTTACGCAACACGCCGTCCGGCAATACCAGGAGCGGCAAGAGGCGGTTGATATCGCGGCGGGCCCAGGAGCAGGCCCACTGCACCCATGACCACTGATGAGCCGGAAGATGCTCGCGCAAGACGCGCTGCGTACACCCGGCAGACAACAGCACTCGATTCGCGCCGAGAAAATATCCCGGCTCCGCCAGGCGCTTGTGCGCCCCTACAAACAGCCGGGACGGAATGCAATCCCCGTCGGTAAAGATAATATAGTCCGCTGTCGTGGCGGCGACCGCTCGATTCCGAATGGCGGCGGCACGAAAGCCTCGATCCTCCTGCCACACATGCCGAACAGAGCCCTTACTCCGACGCTGAAAACCTTGAATGACCGCAGCGGTCTCGGACGTCGACCCGTCATCGGCCACCACCAGCTCAAAGTCCTGATCGGTCTGCGCCTCAAATCCCGCCAAGACGGCGCCCAGGGCATCGGGGCGATTATAGGTCGTGACAATGACGGCGGTCTTCATGCCGATGGCGATCCGCCAGGCCGGCGCAGCGGAGCCTGCGTAGGAAGCGGCCAATGTTCTTGCGCTTCATATCGCTTGGCATACCGATAAAACGTACCCTCGAAATTCCCGAACGCAATCACGAATCCAGGCCAGCCGTCCAGGAATCCCTTCTTGAACACATAATGCTTGATGAACGACCAGACACCATGCGCCAGAGCCTGCCCCATCGACACGCGCTTGTCTGCAATCTTCAACACCCCGAGGGTGGAATAGCGGTTCGCCTTCTTGAGTACTTCTTCGAAGTTTCTGAACGGAACCTGCCAGATGGCATGCTTCAACCGCCCCACGGGCTTGGGAGTCAACAATTCATAGCCTTCATGAACGGGGGACTCCACATAGGTCATCGCGCCTTTGCGGAAGAACTGGGGTTGCCTGAAATTCGGATACCAGCCGGAATGCGCCACCCATTGCCCCATGAAATAATTCCGCCGGGGCACGAGGTACGCATCATGCGCAGGGGATTCGGCCAGCAAGGAGAGAATTTCATCGCGGACTTCCGGCGTGCACTGCTCATCGGTGTCGATGCTCAGAATCCACTCGTGCGTGCACGCAGCGATGGCGCGGTTGCGCAGATGGCCGAATCCTTCAAACGGAATCTGAACGACCCGCGCCCCCATCTCCGCCGCGATCCGATCCGTTCCGTCTGTGCTGGCGGAATCCGCCAAGACGATCTCGTCCGCCCACAGCACGCTCTTGATGGTATCCGCAATTTTACCCGCCTCGTTATAGGCAATGATGTAGACCGAGACCTTCACCCTGTTGCTCCTTCAGTAATAATCGGCTCAACGGGAGGCTGCGGATGGCTCTCAGCGGCTAAGAACACCCCCAGAAACGTCGCCAGCAGATGGCCTTCGACAAAAGTCCTGAAGTGTGAACTGAACAGACTGGTCACACACCACCCGCACAGGATAGCCACCGCCAGGTTTCGATAGACCAGAGGACCGGACCGATCGCGGCCGACCGCCACCAACCAGGCGAAAAAGACGGCCAGTCCAACGATCCCCTGCTGCGCGAGGACTCCAAGATATTGATTGTGCGGATCGGTCGTCGCCAGGGACCGCCAATCATCTGAAGGATACTTTCCGGCGATGTGCTCCCGGTAGGCGTCTGGAAATCCACCGGTGCCGACCCCCACCAGCCAATGCTCCCCAATGACTTCGACCGAATTGAGATACCACACGCGACGAATGCCGAAGCTGGTCAAACCCTCAAGCTCCGATTCATGCGTCCACTCTGTGACGGCAAGCTGCACCTTGGCGTACATCCGCGGCGAGACAACCAACGCAAGCCCCAATGCCAACAACAAACCCGCGACGATCAATGTCCGGCCTCTCCAGGACGCCTTCCATGACAGCAGAACGCCCAGGCCCAGGCCCAGGATGGCATACCCGCTTCGGGAGTCGGTCACAAAGACAATATTGGTCACATACACCACTCCAAGCAGTGGCCAAATCCAAGGAACCTGTCCCATCGATTCTTTTTCCAAGATGGCCCAGACACAGATCAACGCGGCGCAGGCAAAGGCCATCCCTTGGGTACCGGAAATCCTGAGCAGATGCTCAGGCGCGCGCCACAGAGGGATCCACCCGGCTGCAGCGGCGGACGAGACGATGGCCCCCACGGCCGTCCCCCCAATAAACATGATCAGCAGCCGCTCTCTCCAGCGCCGTTCATCAAAAATCGCCAGAACCAGCACAAACCAGAGAATGGTGCGCCACTTGAACAGGTCCATCCATCGAACAGCCCATGGCACCGAGGCATAGGTCGTTCCGATCAGGACAATCCCCAGAAATAGCATGGCCCACGTAACCGACGGCTTCGGGAGCACCCCCTTTAGACGAACCACCGCCTGCCCGCTGGCAAGGAAGGCTACGACCGCACCAACCAACCCCACCGTCCCGACTGACGGCGAGTACAAGAGGCCGACGCAGGCGACAATCACTGCGATCCGCGCAAAATCGATGAGACGATCGGACTCGATTTTAAACATACCCTGCATACCTACAGACACGTGAACGAGGCGGCCGATTAATAGAGATACTTTCTCCGAATTTTCTGGAGCGCCGCCGTAATCCGCCGAACGATTTTGGGAGGCGCAGGCTCCAGCACCGATTGAAACCGCCCGTTCTTACTCCCCTGTTCGACAATCGGAGGCTCGAGCCAATAAAGATCGATGCCGCATTCCCGGTCAATCTGCTCAAACAAATTATCGATCGGCAAGGGGATTCCATGGGCTTCGATCCACTCGATGCGCTGGCGAGCTTCGTGGCTCCCGAGCACATAGGCCTCTCCCAATCGCCCGCGAGTGGACTTGTACAAATGCCGGCCCGGGACCTTCAGGCGCCGAGGCGTATAGAGATTCCCTCCGCTGCCGATGAACAGCACATGCGGAGAAGCGATGGACGAAGATTCTTGGAGCGCCGCCTGGAGCCGAGGAACAAATTGCGTAGCGAGGAGCGCATCATCCTCCAGGATCAGCGCACGCTGCCATTGGCGTTCGACAACGAGGCGCAACGCCTGGAGATGCTTGAGCGCACAGGACCGCTGCCCGGGACTGAGCAGTTCGTCCTTAAAGTATCGCGCGGTAATCGCGGCGTCCAAATCGGCAACATCATAGGAATGGATGAACTCGTAGGCCAACCCGAGCGGCTGCAGTTGCCGTTCGATGCTCGTCCGGCGATCGACGAAATCCCTCGGATTGATGACGAGAATGCCGTCAATCGGCAACGATGCTGGCTCATCACGATCTAGAGAATCCATCAAGGTTCCGGAGACCATCCTCCATCCTGCCCACGTCAACTCGAATGACCCGCGAGACACTCCCTCTCCAGGCCGGCATCACCGAACGTCTCGCTACTCTGCCCCAAGGACGCGCAGACCTACTTACGCTCCCGTGCCAGCCGGATCTGCTCAGTGAGGCAAACCGCCACCTGCTCGACCTGTTCCACGGTGATCGCGGAATGAAACGGCAAAGCGATGGTTCGATCGCTCGTATGTTCGGTGATGGGAAAATCACCGGCCTTAAACCCGAACGTATTCCGATAGTGCTGCTGTAAGTGGATCGGGGCAAAATAGTTATTGCATCCGATTCCCTGGTCCTTCAGCCCGCGTAGGATGGAATCTCGATCCTCCCGTGAAAACCGATCGGCCAACCGGACCACGTAGACAAACCAACTCATCCGGCCTTGTGCCGGCCCTTGCGGCATGATGAGCCCCTCTAACTTTTCCAACCTGTTGCCGTACAGTTCGGCGACTGCCGCTCGTTTGGACAAGAGTTCCTCCAACCGGGACAGCTGGGCAATGCCGAGCGCGCACTGAATATCGCTGAGCCGATAATTGAATCCCAATCTGGCATGTTCCAGCCAGGCCTGCCCTTCGTCTCGGCCCTGGTTGCGCATGCTCTTGCAGAGGGCTGCGAGGTCATCGCGATTGGTCAAAATCATCCCGCCCTCGCCGGTGGTCATCTGCTTGTTCGGATAGAAGGCAAAGCAACCCGCCTCGCCGAATGTTCCTGCCCTTCTGCCGAACGCCTCAGCCCCGATCGCCTCACAAGAATCTTCGATCACCAGCAGGCCTTTGCGTTTCGCAATGGCTTCAATACGATCCCATTCCGCACAACGGCCGAAGACATCGACGCCCAGAATGGCCTTGGTCCGCGGCGTGATCGCCGCCTCAATCTTCGCAGGGTCAATGTTGTAGCTCTCCGGGTCGATATCGACAAACACCGGCCGAGCCCCTTCCATCAGGATGCAGTTGGCCGAGGCGATAAAACTAAACGGCGTGGTGATCACCTCATCACCCTGGCCGATGCCGAGCGCGCGGATGATCAAGTGCAAGGCGCTCGTTCCGCTGTTCACGGCAATCGCGTGCTTCACGCCGACATACTGCGCCATCGCGCGCTCGAATTCCGGCAGCTTCGGCCCTAAACTCAGAAACGTCGATTCCATGACATCCAGCACGGCTTTCCGTTCAACCCACGTCAGATCGGGCTGAGAGAGCGGGATTTTCATTCCATCAGAACCCAAGGGCCACCTCATTCTGTTTGATGATTCTGGCAGGATTGCCGACGGCCACGATCTTGTCAGGCAAATTCTCCCGCACCACCGCTCCTGCCCCAACGACACAATGTTTCCCCACGGAGATATTGGGCAGCACCACCGCGCCAATGCCCAGATGGGACGCCTCTCCAATAGACACACGACCGGCCAGGTGGACGCCCGGGGACAGATGCACATGGGCCGCGATCCGACAATCGTGATCGATAGTGGCTCCGGTATTCACAATCACGTTCTCGGCGATTTCAGCATCCACATTGACGACAACACCGGCCACCACCAAGGTTCCCGCTCCAATCTTGACTCGGCTGCCAATGACGGCTGAGGGATGAATCGCCGAAATATGCCTAAACCCCATCCGCTCGACCTCTTCATACACAAGCTTCCGACGATAATTATCGCCTAAGGCCACGATAACACCCTCGATGCCCGCTCCGCTCATTCCGGCCAGGTCATCTTTGTTTCCGAGTACAGAGTAGCCGCCTCGGACCGCTCCTTTCAGTTCCACGCTATCATCGACAAGTCCCACGATCTGATAGATCCCCATCTGCTCCAGGACATCCAGCACAACTTTCGCGTGTCCGCCTGCCCCGAATACGATGACCCGTTTCTTATTCACGGCTGCCTCGGAGAACCGAAATCATCATTGACGCCCCCGGCGCCGTACAACCCCTCGCGACGGAGAAACACCCCGATAGTACGCCACAAGATCCGGAGATCAAGCCAGAGCGAGAAGTGATCTACATACCAGACATCCAGCTCGATGCGTTGAGGCCACGGCAGAGCGTTCCGGCCGTTCACTTGGGCCCAACCGGTTATCCCTGGTTTCATCTCCAACCGCCGCCGCTGAAACGGGGTGTACTGCGCGACCTGATAGTCCAACGTCGGCCTCGGCCCGACGAGACTCATGTCGCCTTTCAGCACATTCAACACTTGCGGCAACTCGTCCAGGCTCCAATTTCTCAGCCATCCGCCCACCCAGGTGATCCGATCATCCGACTTCCCGACAGTCGTACCAAGCCCGAGGCGAACCGCATCGCGCACCATCGTGCGGAATTTATACAGCCGAAAGACTTTCCCGTCCTTCCCGACTCGATCCTGGATAAACAACGCCGGCCACCCGTTGCTGACGAGAATGAGGAGTGACAGCCCGATGAAGAATGGAGAAAGCAGGAGGAGCAGCACAGTCGCCGCCGCACGATCGCATCCGTGCTTCAGAATCAGCTGCGCGTCCCGACTCACAGGACCAATCCTTTTTGCGCCAGCAGACGCCGATAGTGCCCTTCGATCAACTCACACATCCGTGACTGACTAAACAGTTGCTCGACGCGGCGGCGGCCGGCGGCCCCGAATGTGCGCCGTTTGGATTCATCGCGCAGCAACTCCAGGGCACGAGCCGCGAACACCTGGGGGTCATCGGCTGGAGCCAGATAGCCGGTCACACCATCCTCCAAAACTTCGGCGATGGGCCCGATATCGCTTCCGACTGTGGCCTTCCCCATGGCCATCGCTTCGGCAAACACCACGCCGAATCCCTCGCGTCTCGTCGGCAACACAAACAGATCCATGGCCTCCATTAACTCAGGAATATCTGTTCGATGACCGGCAAAGACCAGGTCCGGTCCGAGTCCAATCGACTTGGCCATCTGCTCAAGACCGTGGCGGAGCGGCCCCTCCCCGACGATCAGGAATTTCACATCCGCACGTTCAGCACGAATGATGGCGGCCATCCGAAGAAAACATTCCAGCCCCTTGTCGGGAACTAACCGCGCCACCGTCCCGACCACCAGAGCCTGTCTTCCCAAACCAAGCGTGTCACGGAGAGTACCAGGTCCGCCAAGAGAAGGCGAGAATCGCGTCAGGTCCACGCCCATCGGCACCGTCACGATTCGGCTCGCGTCCTGAACGATCCGCTGTCGCACCCCATCCATTCTCACACTTTCGGTGTCCACCATTAAGAGATCCGTCCAGCCGGCCACCCATCGTTCGATCCAGATATATGCCCACTTGACCGGCCGCGGCAGATAGGCGTGAAAGGGAAATGCATGGGCCGTATGGATGATAACGGGGACACCCGCCAGCCGAGCGGCCAGCCGTCCAACAATGCCGGCCTTAGATGTCTGCGTATGAATGACATCCGGCTTGAATTCGCGGATCACCTGGCGCAGTCGCCGAACCGCCAGAAGGTCTTGGAACGGCCGAATCGTTCGTGGGATCGACACTGAAAATACCTGGCACCCTTCGATGTCCCGAATGCCCGAGGAGACCGGACCATCCGCCGCCGACTCCTGAGAGCATGCGACAGCCGCCTCGTAGCCACGTCTAGATAAGTACCGTAGGACCGGCGCAATGAACGTCTGTGCCGTCAGGAAGATCGTACACACGTGCAGAACACGAATCGGTCGATTCCCCCCCATCAGGATTCCGCCCCTCGTCGATCGCCGTTCGAATACCAATACGGGGCCATCAAAACTCCGTGTAGACCCAAAAGAGCAGCCACTTAGCCGTCTCAAGGACCACCTGCCTGGCGGAATCTCGATCCTTCCACCACTGGTCGACCACAAATCCGTCGTACGGCGACCCGACCGCATGGATCTCAAGATACGGATGATCTTTGAGGATCGTGCGAAAGATCGCCTCGGCCCGACGCACATGAAACCGGCTCGTAATCAACAAGAGAGAATGGATGTCCGGGTGTTGAACTAGAAATTCGGCCATAGCCCGCGCCTCTTCAATCGTGCTCACAACCCCGTTACCGAATAGCTCGATACAATCGACAGGCACTTCTTTTCGGAGAAGCACTGCACGACTCACCTCTTCTTGGCGGGGATAGGGCACATCGAGTGCATCCAACTGCCGCAGAGACCGCTCCCGCTCCGGGCGGGAAAGCCAGACCCTTGGCACGAATCCTTGATGGTACAAGTCGGATGCATAGAATGCGCGGCTGAAATCACCGGCCAGAACGATCCCGACATCCGCCTGTTTGGGCGGAGTCTCGACCACCAGGAGGGATGCGGCATAGACGAAGCAGAACGTCGCAAGCACAACGCCCGCTAGGCAAACTGCCGAAACAATGAGACTGAGCTTTCTTTGGGTCCGCACAAATAGGTCGGCGTGATTACACGTTTCCTAACACACGCACCTGCATCCCTGGTTCACCCCCCGTTAGCGCAAACCTGAGGAATGAGATCGTACAGTTGGAGCAAGAGAAGCACCTACGACTGGAGGCCCAACACTCAAGCCTCTAAATGGGATCGTGCAGACATACAAGCCGCGAATAGAAGGGCTCCCGATTATAGCCGACCCACCGATCGATACCATTGCACCGTCAGATCTAGCCCCCTCTCATACCCATATGGGAATGGCACCCCAAGCTCAGTAAGGAGCCTCTCTCCACTGAAGATGGTTTCGCTGGAGAGAGCGCGAACACGAGACAACGTCAACGGCACCGATACTCCAACGATGCGATTGAGGATCTCGCCGAGCGCTCCAAGACCATAGGCCACCCATAGCGGGAGCCGACGCCTGGGAGTCGGTACACCCAGGACATGGGCCATTGCTCTTACGAATTCAGACATCGGGACGGGATCCGCCGCAATATAGACCGCAGGCCCGCTGACTGGAATTTCTGAGAGCCTCAATAACGATTCCACTACATCTCCGACATAAATATAATTTGCCGCACCGTTCTTCCCGAAGAACACAAACCTTCCCCGACGTACGACTCGCAACCAACCTAACAGACTGTCTCCTTCCCCCTCTTTCCGATCCCCAAAGACAATGGTAGGGCGGAGTATCACTCCCTCGATCTGCCCCGATCGTGCATACTCTTGAACGATTCGCTCACCTTCAAGCTTGGTTTGTTCATAGAGCGACTCGGGTTGACAGGGGGTGCCTTCGGTCACAACCCCTGCTCCCCTTGCTCCGATGACTCCGACACTGCTTAAATGAACAACGCGCCTCACACCCGTATGTGCGGCCTGCTCCATCAAGCCTCGCACAGCCTCGGCGTTGATGGCTCTCATCAAGGAGAAGTCACGAAGCTCAGCTGCCAGGTTATAAATGAGGCCGACGCCCTTAGTCGCGGCGGCCTGAACCCTCAGCTCTGTCAGACTGCCGACCACTACCTCGACCAGACCTCGCCACTCTACCGGCAGCCGGCTCGGGTCACGCGTCACCACCCTGATCGATACGTGCCGCTCAAGGAGTTTCGGTATGAGATGACGCCCGATAAAACCTGAGGCACCCGTTACTAAGACGACCATGGCCGAATCTCAGGCATGTTTTCCTGCATTGCGGCGAGTCCGAAGTTTTTCTTCAATGAGTCCGGACATGGTTTCCATAATTGTCGTCCATGCGTTCTTCCCCGCCACACAGCGGTAATGTGCTTGCCTTTCCGGAGCATTGCCTTCGACAGCCTCCCGCAATGCCAGGGCAAATGTTGGGGCATCCCCTGCCAGGCGCAAGACTCCGTCAAACTCTTGATTGTAATCCACTAACTCGGGGAGCGGAGTGGCCACAACGGGCTTGCCCAGTGCCAGATATTCGTTGAGCTTGGCCGGATAGGTAGTTTCCGTATAGGCGTCACGGACATAGGGGATGATACACACATCGAAATATTGAACGTATCGGGGTACTTCCCCATGGGGCTTCTGTCCCAGGAATCGCACGTTGGGAAGGCCCCGAAGAACCTCGACATCCCGCACAATCGGCCCCACGAGTACAAATTGGAAATCGGGCAGCGATGCGGCTACGGCCCGAATCAGTTCCAGATCAACCCACTCGTGAAGCGCGCCGACATACCCGATGATAGGTCCGTTGATACCCTGAAGATCGTCAGGCTTTTCAGACCTTCGTGCGGCCTCAAATAGCTCAAGGCTGACGCCCGCCCGAAACAAATACGCAGACGAATTGTGCCGACTGGCCTGCACCCGCAATCGCCCGCTATTGGCCAAAACCAAGTCGCATCCTTTCAACATGGCATCGTTCGCTTCGATGAAGGCCGGATGCGGACGGACAGCTTCGGCTGAAGACATGATCTGATAAATCGTGAGGCTCTCTTTCGCGCGGCGCATCACATCGGCATTGAGAGGAGATGGAAAGTAGAACCAGAAGATGACATCCAGGTCAATCCGCTTCCCCAGCCATCCAGTTATTTTCCGGAATAAGATCCAGCGATTGATAGAACGGGCAACGCGGGAGTAGGGGAACGGAAGCACCAGCGGGGAGTAAATCGTGAGTTCAGGAGGTAATGCAGAGGACCGCTGCACGCCGGCAACTTTCCCCCTCACCCGCTCCCAGATTCGCCGCCAGTCCGACACTCGCATTGTGCGAGTCCCGGTCGGCTGCACATACAGCACTCGATTGCCGGCCTTGGCCAACCGAAGCATGATTTCCTGCGTAGGCTGCCAGGTAAAATCCCACTCACATCCGGCAAGACAAACAATTGAGCGTTTCTGCAACACTGTTCAGATCTCTTGAAAGACTTGTAACCGTTCGTCCGTGACCGCTGCCAAATAGGCTTCAGCATACTCACGCCCACGATGCTGCCGCGAAGTAAATTCCGCCTCTCCGAGCATCTGGATATCGGATAGTACGGGCAACAAATCCGACGGACGCTTGGCGATCCATTTGAATTCCATCCAGCCTTCCATAGGATCAGAATTGAGAATGTCCCCAAGATCCATATAAACCGCTGGGATGCCGGCTCTTACCGTCTCGATCCCAATAGTGGAAGACGCATACAGTACGACATCTGCCCACTCTAGATCTTGCTCGACAGAGCCGGCCGATACTTCAAAAGGGAAAGTGACCGCGCTATCAAGCACTTCAAGCGCCTGCTCCAGACGCAAAGTCGGATGTGGCCGAATTCTTACGGTGATTCCGCCTAGACCTTCATTCAGCTTGGGCTCCAACGCCTCTTGCAAATACAGTAACGTATTAATGTATTCCAATTGGCTTGTAGCCAGCGCAATCAGCAGCCGGCAAACACACTCCTTACGACGAGCCTTCAAAGGACGAGCACAAGCAGGCGACGACTGGCGGAGGGCACACCCGAGCTTTAACAGCTGGGGAGGGTGCCCCCCTTGCTGCTCCAACCAGCTCATCGTTACCGCACCCATCGTAATGACCCTGTCCGGTAGCGGCATTTTCTCCCGCTCGTCATTGTTCAGCATGAAATTCAAATGGCTTCCCGTAATAGACGCATGATTGTAGCCAATCATTTGGGTGAGAGGAGACCCTCGACGCGCTCCCAGAAGAAGCATTTTTTCCCAGGCACGGTTTTCATACGGGTAGAAACATCTGACAGGCCGTAAGAGGCACGCCCACCTTTCTGCACTCTTGAACGCCAACAGACTTCTGAACACATCCCCGCTCGAATGGGCTTGCTGAATGGCCGACCGAAGCAATCCTGTGAGAGTGACCCCTTGCAGCATGAGCCGCCCTTTTTCCCATTCGCGATCGCTTTGCCACCATTGCCCCAAGGCGTCCCACCCGCAACGCAGGATTTGTCCCACGCTAAGCAGCGCTTCACAGGCGATTGTCTTGAAACAGGCCTTCCTCCTGAACAGCTCAGTCAATCGGCGCGAGAGCCCTTGAATCTGCCCCACCACCACGACTGGAACATTCCACGCGCAGAGCTGCTCGGCGAGGCGACCAAAATAGCTGTCCCGAAATTCACCTTCCGGGGAAAAAGAATGCGGATGCACGAGCGTAACCATGACGACTAGATCGGCACGATGAAGCAGAGCGGAAGGATCGAGGCCGCGTACAGTCAGTCTGAACCACAGGGCACGCATCGTCAGCAGCACGATTGCAACCGGCCCTATTCCCATGAAGCGTTTCTGCAAACCCTGAAACGACTTGACCTTATTAATGACGGGAATCTGCTGGGCCGCTCCCCAGCGGGACACCTCGCCGGCTACACAGACATTCTCTGTGACCACAATAAGGCCGGCAGTTGCAGTACTCGCCAACTCGGCAATCAGGAGAAACTCAAACGCATCGCGACAAAGACTCGTTGAAATCGGATTCTTCGTAGTAAACGGCATCGCCCACCACTTAGCCGATCCGCCTTGCGCATTGAGACCTCCAAGCGCTTCCACGTAAGCCGATCGAAAGGCGGCGGACCGCTCACGAAACAGCTCCATCCTGGACAGTTCCTTCGCATAGCTGCCGTGCTTGAGTGCGGCTCGGATAGCACGAGACTGCTTGCTCTCATGCAGAATAAGAAACTGTAGGGAGGGTCTCTCGGCCGGCAGGGACGCATTCAGCGAGGCGAGATCGGAACACAACAAGACAAATTTCATAACCCCTTGGCGACAAGATCATGCAAATGGATCATGCCGATGACCTCCTCTTGGCGATTCAGCACCGGCAGGACAAGAAACGGCTTATCCCTATTCTCCATGATCTCAAGCGCCCGTATAGCCTTCTCATCCTCATAGACAAAGGTCGGCGTCTTGTTCATCAGATCTGAAATAGACATCGCAAAAACATTGCCCCATTTCTCGAGGGCTCTGCGGATATCATAATCGGTTACAAGGCCCAGCAGCCGCCGGTCTGCACCGACCACAGATACAGCACCTGCCCGTTTGTTAGTGATTTCAAACAACATCTCTTTGACGCTCACCGTCGACTCAATAACGGGATTGGCGTCCCCCGCACGCATCACATCTTTCACATCGAGCAACAGCCTTTTCCCAAGTTGACCGCCGGGATGATAAAGCGCAAAATTCTCCGGCTGAAAATTTCGCAACTTCATCAAGGTGATCGCTAGCGCGTCTCCTACGACAAGCGCCGCGGTAGTACTGCACGTCGGCGCCATATTGAGCGGGCAAGCCTCTTCATCAATCGGAGTAATGAGAACAATTTCGGCATTCTTTGCAACCATCGACCCCTGCTTTGCCGTAATGGCGATCAACCTCGCCCCAATTTTCCGTATGCTTGGCAACAAAGCGATCAGCTCATCACTCTCTCCTGACTTACTAATAGCGATCACAATATCGTCCTTGTGGACAATTCCGATATCACCATGCATTCCTTCGGCCGGATGGAGAAAGGTGGCCGGTGTCCCTGTAGATACCATCGTCGACGCAATCTTTTGCGCAATAAGGCCTGATTTTCCGATGCCCGTGAGAACGACTTTCCCATGGGATTCAAATATCAAATGAACCGCTTTCTCATATCCATCCCCGACAGACTTTCGCAGCCGATCCACGGTAAGGCCTTCGAGCTCAATAACTCTGCTGATCTCTTTCAGAATGTCCATCCTTCGACTCCCCTTTGATACCTGTGATAACCTGTAGGGCCTACGCCACGCTGATAGGCATGCTGCCTGTCGGAATCTATCCGGAACCGTTCAGTCAATATTTTGAGTAGAAATTTCCATCACCACGACTCCAATGCGATTTGTATCGCCACAACATGCCTATCGCATCTTTACACCATCTGAAAAAGTCTCTAGTTGAATGAATATGCCCCCACGGCCTGCTCAAAATGGCACTCCGATCATGCACGTACTGGAGTATCCTCTCAGAGTCCACCATGGATGAGATTTGTGGGCTTGAGCTGATTTCCAGAGCAAAGTCGTGCAGATCGTACAAGATGCTAATGAGTATAAGGGCCTCTGCTTGACGCGCGTCTCTCGGGATCCACGACGTTTGAGGGTCTAGTGGGTCTCTCAGATATAGAGCATCACCGAATATTAGCTGCCCAGCACTGACGCACGGACGAAGTTCGTAGTCTCGCCTTACCCATTCAGCACGCCTGAGCTTGAAGAGGGTAAAGCCGCAGTTAGATAGAAACAAGTCCACATCTCGAAATAGTGGCTGCGATTCGTACAATTTCGCAAACTCCACCTCTACCTCAACTGCTACCACATGACGTAGCAGCGTCTCTCTTGCTCCCTCAAGAATAGCCAACTCAGAGCCCTGCGTATCAATTTTGATGAAGTCGATATTGTTCGGCAAACATTCACGGGACTCCTTCAAGAGTCCATCAAAATCTCTCACAGGGATGTGTATTGTATCCCGCACATCAAAACGCGTGGCATCAGGAAATCGATCGAGCAAGGGCCGATTGGGACGATACACGGAACTAACACCCCCTGACCTGCAAAGGTGTAGCTCTTGGTTTCCCTCTTTGCGTCCAAGACCGAAGGGGAAACACTTAAGCGAGCGATATCCGACGCCTGACCGAAACCGCTGATTAAGTCGTTCACACTCTTCGGGATCGGGTTCGAACCCGACTGCTTCGACGAGAGAAGCTATCTCATCAAACATGGGATGTATTCCACCCCTTGAACCGACATCGACAACACCGAGCCCTCTTTCCTGGAGAGACTTGAAGGCACCTTGTATCTTTGACTGCAAAGCTATGAGCCTCCTCAGGAATAAAACCAACTGACACGCCGCGCTTTCCCTCTATACCTCCGACTACACCAAGGTTTCATCAAACTGCTCAAGCACAAAAAGAGGGAAAGCGGAGAATCAATTACCGAACAACGTAAGCGATAGTCTGGATCAACATCCTCGAACATTGCTTTGCATATTCCCACGGCACTCGATCAGACTACCTCGGCTTTCTACTTACTTGCAAAATAAGAGGTGCTTAGCCTCAGTGTTGACAGACACCGTCTGCCTTTGATTCATCTTCACTGAAATCACCCATCAGAGCAGTCTAGCCCTTTATCCATCGCGCACACATTTTTCCTTACAAGCTCTGCGAATAAATTCTCCCAAGGCATCACCTCCAGAAACGTGGCATATACCCTCATCATCCTCTATAGGACAAAGAGAACCGGTCGAATCGTACCATGCAGTTGGACGCCCCCTGGCAATCCCTACGTACGCCGGCGAGGAAAAAGGGGCAGCGATTACCGCATCGCAGCTATCAATGAGATCATACAAATTGGTCGTTGGCGGGAGAATGCTGATTTGGTTCGTCTTCGCCAATTCCCTCACAACACTCAAGTAACTCTCCGCATGGATTGCCCCATGAATACGCTTATGCTTCAGAACGATTTCAATCTTCCGTCCCAACTCACTCTCAAGCCTCCGCGAAATTTCGACGACATCGCTGATGAATTTGGTCATCGTCTGATTCGTATAGTAACTGCGGACTAGTCCCAGGAGACGCTCCGTAGCCCTATCTATAGGAGTGACGTCAAATACCGCTACTTTAAATAAACGCTGACTTCTCTGCATAGAAGAGCTCGGCAAATGCCACAATATCGGACCGATCACCTTAAATTCTGATTCCGAACCAAGGCCAACAAGAAATCGCTTGAATGCACATGTCCAGACCCATTGCGTGTCGGCTTTGACGAAACGAAGATTAGGGATTGGGGCAATTACCGGGTCGTCCGCATATACAACCGGATAGTTATTCTGGGAATACCAAACTAGATGCAGACGATGCTTTCGATGCGGCAATGCCCACATCCACAATGCCTGCGAGAAGTAGTTTGAGTTTGTAAGCACAATGTTCTGTAAGGCTCCGACACGGCTAAGCGACTCCGCAATGGCATGGTAGGCCGCATCCCTACCCAACAGAATCAACCCAGGGGAGCAGATGACTGCGCTCACAAATGACCACATAGCGACAAGGTGATTCCGAAGCGCACGCACCCACTCTCGCACTGGAAGCCCCCGCCAGCCTAGCGCGAGAAAAAGCGGAAACCGGCCATACCGTACTCGACTTGGGCAAGTCCCTCTGATTGGCTGAGTCGCCTGTACAGCCATTTTGTCATAGTTCGTCAGCGGCTCGACGTTCCCGTTACAACAGAAATCAAGGAACCGGTGATCGCTACCCTCGACCGTCAAATCAGCCATCCCCACACCATAAAGCAAAGTGAATCTGGAATGGCTCTGATGAAATCGCAACGAAAGCAACACCGCTACAAGCGCATGCGTCCAATGCACAATATATTCGAGCAGAGCGCGAACGAACAAACTCGGCGAAACTCGAATTTGTCGGTTAGATATAAACCTCAGCCCACCACAGTCAATCGTGCTGTCATCGCTCGGGAATGAACCCGTTGCCTGAAACTCTTCCGCGCTAATTTTCGTATACCGAAACACGCCGAGCTCAGTGCAGCGCTGAAGAAATCGCCACGCCACGTCTTTTTTTGAATACCCGCAGAAACCGAACACCCAAGATTCTGCCAGCGGAGCAATGCCATCCAGCCGCCTTGAAAGTGCGGCATAGCTGTATGCGGTACTAGCCATTCAGATCTGATCAACCAAGGGAATATTAAAGGATACGGAGGGATCGAAAATTAGAGGCCTGCCTGCAGAAGAAATATGCGCCACACCGAGTAGGCGTGCTACCGAGGCAAAGCTCTCGATAGAACATTGCGGATGGACACTCGCCTTCTCTCCATCCCACATCAGACGAACGCCATCGACATCTTCCGTTCCTGGAGCAATGTTTTTTGAGCGCGCAAGCTGTTCAATGCGACATACCGCTGCGTCTACCAATTGCACCGGATCGACTACTTTTACCATGTGCCCCCCGAAGGGACACTCCCGCGTGGTCAACGTCACATCAAATCCTTCCAGCGCGCGAACCGCAGGATGCGTCGGCGAAATATACACAGTCAGCAATTTCCCTGCCGCCGACCTTGCCAGCAGGGCCAACGCCATTCGAGCGCTCGAGATGCCATCACTACTTATTTCGTGAATATTCCCGCTCTCGTCATGAATTGCATATGCAATGATAGCTCTATCGTTTTCGATGACGCTCACGGTGACGCGAAGATACTCCGATTCTTCCATGACATATTTCCATGTCTGCCAATCGCGCGAACAATGCCCGAAAGAATCTTCGTAGGCCAGATCATATAAGGCGCTGCACACACGAATGTCATCAATAGAAACTCGCCGCAAGCGAAGACCTGCAGTGTTTACATCGGCAAACACTGCTGACTCCACTGTAAGCTTGTTGTATTGGGAGAGGCCCCAGAAGCCGAACTTATTGTAGAAGCGGTCGACGGCTCGCCGGGCAATGACCAACGCGATGGCAGCACCTCTCTTACTGCATGCCTGAAGAGCCGCTCCAATCAAGATCCTGGAGTAGCCTTGACCGCGCAGACTTTCGTCTATACAGACTGAAGAAAGAAATGTCCCTCGAATAGATGCCGGGCCGCGAGGGAACATCCGGTCAATTAAGAAAGCCGCACCAATGACACCTTGCCTACCAAGGGATACGACAATCGCCGGATCCTTCCCTGCGCCGGGATGCTCAAGAATGTGGGCGCGCTTTCGCTCGAGATTTTGACCAGTGCCATCAGCTAGAGAGGCAAACGCTCTTCCGGCCAATGCGATAGCAAGATTCAACTCCTCTTGGTCACGCGCCGGTCCTGCATATAGCATGTCTGGACAACTCCTAACTACGAGCCATGTGCTTGGCTATCCTGGCTAGTACTCGGCGCAACCAGGCAAGTGATACATCCTGATGAATCGGGATCGGCAACACCTTCACTAAGGTGTGCTTCCCATTTTCCTCCACCTTTTCCATCGTGCGCATTCCCGCAGTCAGACCGAGTTCATCCACAAGCTCAGGTCCTACATCAACCAGAGCAGGCACGGCACAAGGCAATCGCTCCGCAGAACGTGATAACCAGGATGGCGCCACCGACCAGGCCAGCTCAATCTTCTGTTGTCTATCAGCCACGATGGCCGGCCATTCGCCCAAGGCTGCTATAACTTCTCCCATCTGTAGGCGGCTGCCCCTCCCACAGACTCCTTCACCACCTTGCCACCATGCGTGAAGAATCGGCGACTTGCTGCCAAGAAGGCGAAGAACCCACTGCATCGTAGCTCCTCGACGAGCATCCCGCACATACCTCAATCGATCGGCAACCTCAGGGCTTTTGCACCACAGGACCCCCCCACCCATCGTTCCCAGTATTTTTGGAAGTGACCA
Source organism: Nitrospira sp. (assembly GCA_030653545.1). Lineage (NCBI taxonomy): Bacteria > Pseudomonadati > Nitrospirota > Nitrospiria > Nitrospirales > Nitrospiraceae > Nitrospira > Nitrospira sp. Next base: position 76,995 of record JAURZE010000013.1, read on the forward strand.
AATCTCGAAAGCTCCCCCTCGGGGGAATAGCTTACACCCGGGAACGACAAGAGTGTCAGCACAGTCCTCAATGTCATCGGCCTGAAGCTCATGGCTCTGCACATACCCCCACTGGTGAAAACAAATCCTTACTCGAGCCTTTGCGGTCACACTGCCTGTCGATGGTGTGGCAATCCGAGAAACGGCGTCCAGCACGCAGTGACTCGCATATGGAAACACATGTACGCTGTCGGCACGGCCCAACCCGCTGCCTATGAGGGCAAGCACTATTGCCGACCGACCGGAAGAACACAGGACAGGATGCCCGCCATAGAACATGGAGGCGAGCCTAGCTTCAACCGATGTAGCTGAATCCAGTCGGAATGAGCGGGTGATAGCACGGACGGCACTGCCCTGCGGCCAAAGAAAATGGCTCTCGCTCAAGATGCGCAGGACCCCGCCGAAGTAGAAACGGACCGCCCAACTTCACGCTTCGACAAACGAATATCCAAATATGCCTTTGTTGCTCCCCCGAATGCCCGCTTAAAGAAACTGATACTCAACTCTTTTGCGGTCGGTTGCCGGCTGCCGGTCGACGGAAACATCTGCTCACCCATCTCGAAACATTTGATTCCAATCTTCTTTGCGTGCAGCATTGCAGTCCATATCACGGCATGTGACAAAGGCTTATCAAATAACTCTCGACGGGAAGCGCTGACTCCGTAAAAGCAATGGGCCGCTGAGTGGGGGAACAGCGCGGCAGTTACGAGTCGCCCTTCAAGCCATCCAAGCCCGCAAAAGGCCTCATTGGCAACAATCATGGCATGCTGCATCTCCCAACTTCGGCGAGAGCGCGTTTCTCGTCCCGCCGCATCCAGATGGAGCAACCTGAATGCCTCTACATGCTCAACAGAAATGTTGTCACTGCCCATTATGGTTAACTCAAGATTCTTCACGCCCCAGTTGACTCCCCACTTGAACGCCTTCGTCATAGACCGATGAAGCTCGTCATCTGACCAGCTCAAATCTATGACTTGGGTGAATCCAGGGATAACCTGCGCGCCCAGATCAAGCAGGACGCGACTCGGATATGACAGCTCCCCTTGGTCGAGCAGGTCTCGATACGACACGAGATCTGGACATTCGGGAGAATCCAGGAGACGAAGCAATTCTCCTTTTACTAATTTATGAGCCCCTGCACGAAACGCCGACACATTCTCAGCACTTTCAAGGTAGCACACAGGAAGACCGCAGCACGAAAGCTCGCTGTCTCCACCTTCGGTCTTACGCAAGAACATTCGCATGCCAGCCACAGGTTTCCCCCCCTCTAAGACCATAAAAGAGTGGTCGACCTGCGCATCGTGGCCGACATACTCCCGATAGTATGCCAAATTGGCCTCGCCATAGAGGGCAAGACGCTGTTGGGAGCATGCGGATGCGAGGGAGTGCCAACATGGGAGAAAACGAGGATCACCAGCCCGAAGAACATCCATGGCGCTAGGTTTCTTTTGACTGTCGTATCCCGCGATAGACAGCCTCGGCCAATGTCCAATCTTCTTGCGTATCGATGTCAATCGCCTTGTACTTCGGCAAGATCTGCCCGATAAAGCCTACATCACTGCCAGCACCTTCTGCACCGAGAACAAGATCAGCAGGATAGGCGACAAATGTTCCCGCATCGAAGTACTTCTTCTCTAAGTCCTGGGAACGCACCATGAACATTCCCGGCTGTACCGGCTTCAATCGACCGTCCTCTTGCCGGCGGAATGCCCATTCGATTGGTGCCTGATATTCGCTGATCGCTAACAACGGCTCGCGTCCGCCCGCCTGAATGAACAGCTTCTCCGCCTCGACCAAGTCCTTGCTGTCGACCAGCGGCGAACAGGCCATCAACAGCCAGACCTGGCTAAATGTTCGACCACGCCGTGCATACTCTCCGGCGACATATTTCAGCACCGGCATGATCGGCGTGTGATCATCCGCTAGCTCCTTTGGTCGGGGAAAATCGGGCTCAAACCCAAGCCCAGCAATCACATCTCTGATTACCTGACTGTCGGTAGAGACATGGATGACATCAAATAGGCCGCTGGCACGGGCCGCATTTAAGATATATGCAATTATCGGCTTGCCACAAAACTCGCGCACATTCTTGTTCGGTAGGCGCTTCGACCCCCCTCGTGCAGGGACGATAGCAAGACGCCTAATCATTTTTCCAACCTGGGGATTGGGCCTACCCTATTTTCATCAGATGGTCGGAGAAATGCAGCAAGGTTTCGCCCAAACCCTAGCCTGGCAAGCGCCGACCAGAACCGAACCCCGTCTTCTACTGGTCTCTCGTGAATCAGATTCTCAATTTGAATCCGGGCCTTGTGTGCTGCCTTTCCCACCGATTTGTCCCGAACATAATTTGATCCATGGTGGAATAAGAACCAGTCGATTGGAAAATTCGCCAATATCTCCTCGCATCCCCAGCCAGTGATCTGCGCGGTGTTTACCAAGCTATCATGGTCGAAATAGTTTAAGTGGTCAGGCGGAGAGACCCAGAAAGCATTATCGATATGCCCATGTGTCATCGCAGCGAGCTGCGTGATGGAACAGTCATTCGGCACCGACACTACAGCCATACCATTCACTGCAACCAGTCTGTGCAAGGCCTGCAGAAGATCAATGGGATCGAGAACATGCTCAAGAACATTCTCCAACCACACGACATCGTAGACTTTCCCCGCCGCCAGTTCCTCCCTTAAGGACTCATAGATATCGCCCACAACGAGATGATCAAGACATTCTGGATGCTTAGATTGAACACCGGCGATACTAAAGTCCAACCCCTTGACCGACCAACCCCGAGAACGGAAAAAAGACAACGCATGGCCTTCCCCGCAACCCACATCAAGCAAAGATCTTGTGCCCGCTGATGGGAGAAGACACTTTTGAAGGACATGCCAATACTCTTCTAGCTTGCCTTGAATATGCAGCATTTCATCCTTGCTGTACTCCAGTGCCCCGCCTTTACCCTCCTGGTAATACTTTTTCGAATAATACTGCTGCAACTCCTGGGGAGTTGGCTTGTCGCCTATCTCCCAAAACCCGTAGCGCGTTTTAGTCAGTCTTTGATCCACAGCCCGTCCCTTCATACTTTAGCTTAGTAGGGTCACTGCGCAGTAAGCCTAAAACCCGTAATCCTTTATTGAAGACTTGAGAACATCATATCCACATTTGGTATTAACACGCTCAAGGGGACTAATAGGCGGTATGGAACAGAACCCCAGCAACTGCTTCTGTTCATTGGAGCACGCCTGATAAATACTGTCGTTCATTCCTCGAACTATATCCATCGAAGGCTTTATCCACCACATACCCAATGTGGCCACCAGCGCCCATCGAGATCGCCTTGAGACATTCTCAAGAGTCCCATGCCAAAGGCGGCTATCCCAGCAAATCAGGTCTCCAGCCTTCCCCACCAGCGGATAGATCTTTTGAAGGTCCCTGTCCGTATACGAACCAGACTTGTGTGATCCCGGCACTACGACCGTACAACCATTACCCTCATCAGAGTCCTCCAATAAGACTACAAACTGCATCATGATTGTGCGACTCCCAACAAACGGAATATGGGAGTCAATGTGCAGATCAAGCTTGCCTCCGCTCGATCTGGCGTTGTAATACAGCAACACATAATTGGGGACTTCGGGTGGCAGAAAGCGATAATACGGATCATTCAACTTCTCTAACGCAATAGCGCGTATCAGTGGAGTCACTAAGATATCCAGGAATAGGCGGTCGAGATTGTGCAAACTATATAAAATCTTGTCGTCCTTGTCGCGAGCAGGCGTCCCCGTATACTCAACTTTCGCTTTTAGGTTTGCTGCCGCATAGTACTGATTCGTCTTCGCCAGCAACGTGTTGATTGTTCCTTGGTTCAGGAAGTTTCTAACACAGCAGTAACCGTAGCACTCCAATTCCTTCAGTGCCTGATCATGCTCTGCAAGACTTACCTCTCTCGACAAAGTTTCAGGAGTGATCATTTCTCTATCTCCCCTTCTTTCCCCTCTCTGCCGTCAAGCGACTTTTCGAGCTCTTTCAGCTGCTCAACATGAACGCTCGAGAGAAGCCCTTGCTCCGTGAGATAGGCCCTGTCACAGACAATCTTTTTCGTATCCCACTTGAGCGTATCAAGACAAAACAACCAGATGTCCTCTTGCATCTCAATCCGCCGCAGGCGATTGAGCATCTCTTCTGTCAGCAAGCTCCGGCCGATGACCGTGACTCCCCCGTCGTCACAGACGGCAAGCCCACCTTCGTAAGATTGCCGGAGTTGCCCCTCGAGCTCTACCGGATACGGAGCAGCCAGCGTGTTATAACAACCCAAAGGGCTAACCCCTTCCGCCCACACAGCATACCCCTCGCGCCGAAGACGTGCAGTATCGCGGACCAACCCTTTTACAACAACAGCCGCCGCACCTTTGTATAAGAGCAAATATTTGCAAACCAGATCACCGATAATTGCCCGGCCCTCGCAGTTATGCGCAAAAATGATAACGACTTCACCCTTTTCCACCAGCCGTATCTGATCGTGAACCGAAAAGTTTGAGTTATTAGCCGTGAAGACAGTCCGCACTGGCCCCACACGAAACTGATTCAAGTTGATCGGGAGGACCTTCGGAAGCACACCTGCTTTCCCAAGGGCATCGGCAACCTCGGTTGTCGATACACGATTGGCAAGACAAAACTCTTGTATCTGATCTCGGTATGTCATGAAACCCCCGTTTTATTTCCCGGCAGGAGAATCACACTGACTTTAGGAGCTGCACCGTAAACTCATAGAGGGGATAATCGTGGATGAGATTTACATAGCGAGTAATCTGCCTCGCCTTGGAAAAAATCATCTCCGGCTGATAGTGTTGATTCTTATCGAGTTCATAATCAACATACTTTGTCAGGAAGTTTAGAGAGGCAGCCTTTCGCGACAAGGCGTACATGCGCTCCATTGTGCCGTAGGCATACTCCTCGACTCCGACAGCCTTGAAGGATAACGCTCCGGACAACACCGCGATGTCAACAGGAGGGAGCGTGACTGAATGAATGTCGCCTACATAGAAGTCCCTTCCGGTTCCACCATACTTTGCAGCTGCTTCTCCAATCAGTTTCTCAGCAATATCCACCCCGATATATCGAAAGTCACCTCCTGTATGCCGCTCCAAGTAGGGGATCAACCCACCTAGCCCGCAGCCGACGTCAAGAATCGTTCTCCCCTTTGGATCAAGCCCCCTAAACAAAACATCGAATCGCAGATATTGCGAACTCTCATTTCCCCAACCAACCGTCTTAACATTGCTCCCATATTCGTCGAAACGGGCATTGTACAGACTAGCCACTTTCGAAAGATCGAGACTCTGCTCAGAATCCTTCACAAATCATCCCATCCAAAAAAATCTCGTGCGTTGAGGCCCAAGATCTTCGTCATGACTTCTTCGGACAACCCTTGGCTCTGCATGAACTGACGGGACAACTCCAGCGTAACAGCGACGGATCTATCTGGATAGTCAGAGCCATAGAATATTCGGTCGAACTTCATGCTTCGCATCGCATAAATCATGTCACCAGGGATGGAACTCATCTGGTAATACAGCAGCGAGTAGGAGATATCGAAATATACATTCGGCAGACGCTTGGCCAACATCATGAAATCCATCACATGATGTCCTCCCATGTGCGCCCAGATGATGCGAGTCCCTGGGCACTGCTTTGCCAGAGACGCATATCTTAGCGGAGAAAATCCCTGCATCAGGTGCGTGCCATCCGGGAAGGCATCGATAAGGACAGGTACGTTCATCTCACCAGCAGCCTTTACAAGTCGCACCGTTTGGTCGTCATCGACGCCAAATCGTTGAAGGCGCGGGTGGAGCTTTAACCCAATGTACCCCAACCCCTCTATTCCCTCACGCAGAGACCGCTCTGGGTCGGCCCCATGAGGATGAACGTTAATGAACGCTCGAATTCTCGGGAACTTCGAAATTGCCTCCGCTACCTCGGCTGCAGACCAAGGCTGAATCTCGAGATGCAACACGAGAGCGCGATCTACGGCTGCCTCTTCAAGTTGACGATTCAATTCTCTAACGGCACCTATCGCCGTGCCGTCAACCTTCTCGTCAAGATGAAGATGCGCATCGATAATCATGAGACGACCTCTATATCAAAATGGATAAGAGATTCTGCATTATCCGCAAGCTCCCTGGCTAACTGAGGCGTTGATGCATGACTGAGAATGTAGCCCAGACGATCGCCATCTACCGTAGCGTGATGAAATCGATCACCAACCTTGGCAAATGCGTCTGCTTCAACCCCCTCCAGCATATTGGCGGATTCGAATCCTGTAATTTTTCGCAGCACACCGGGCTGGGAAGGAAAGAATCGCAAGACAGCCGCCTTCTTGCACTTGGCTATGGCGCTGACTTCTTCTCCTACCGCCTGCAAAGCCGTTAACCGCGCGATATTCACACCGCTCACCGCAGGTACGAGTCCGTCGAAAACCATGAATCCTCCACCACGACCGGCGACTTCAACTATCCCGACGCTACCATCTTTCATTAAGATTGCCTCCGCGTGACCTGGTCCATCCAGATAGCCAAGAGCCCGGTATGCTGCCACAACCGTTTCTGCGATACGCGCGACGACACCGGCCGGGCGATCAGGTGTAGCAAGTTCGCGTGCAACCGTTCCTCGGGTGCCCTCAACTTTCTTCTTTTCTGTTACAGCCAAGACATGGATGTTGCCATTTTCAGCAAAGACTTCCACAGTAAACTCAGTCCCATCCATATAGGACTCCATCAGGACCTTCCCGGATTTCGAGTACTGAAACGCCCTGCTCACAGCATCAGATAGGTCGTCCGCTGAAGACTCCAGTTTTGTCACCCCTCGACTTCCAGAAGAGTCCGCTGGCTTAAGAATCAACGGGAAGCCGAATACTGGGATAGCAGCCAAAACATCCTCGGCCCGCCTAAAGAGCCGCCATCTTGGTCCAGGCACTCCCTTTTCAGTCCAGATTTGCCTTTGAACTGCTTTATCAAGAAGACGGAGCACGAGATCTGTACGAGGCCCAGGAAGACTCAACTCCTCGCGTAATCGAGCCGCAAGCATCATCCCAGCCTCCGAGACAATGCTCACCGCCCCTCGAATATTTTTGCCGAGACCTTTTACTCTCTGAATGATGGCCTCATGGTCGCTTAGATCCATATTTAAAATCTGATCCGCCTCCTTAAACCCTTCCGCATTCGGATCGGCATCAAGCGCAAGCACTTTCAAACCGGCTGCACGAGCCTCCTGAATCCCATGCTTCTGCCACTTGCCTGCGGTCACTGCGATGAGCCAGCTCTCGTGATTGTTCACAGCAAACCTCGAATGATCGACGACACTCTCTCCACGCCCCGGCCATCAACTAATTCCAGACCACATTCTGAGACCACCCTAACTTCTTCTGGAGCGAAACCGCGAAGCTGTTCAAGCCCGATCCCGAGAACAGCCCCATGCGTTTCGGCAAAACGAGCGATCTTCAACTCCTCACTCGTCTGCGGCAATACGAACGCCGCCTTCCCCACGCAAAGCGCCTCAAACAAACAGCCGCCCCCGTTTGTGACCGCCCAATCACAAGAAGCCAGAAGTTGTGGAAGCTCAGGCGGATTGACGAGAACGCGATACCCGGCATCCGCCACAATGGCTTTCGCCAAAGGTCCCTGAACGAGGGTGACGTCGAGGCCTTCATCCCTGAGTCGCCGCGCAGCTTCTGGTCCTTGCCCAAGAAGGTCGCCTCCACCAATGACAACGAGCACACGCCTGGCCCGTCCGGTAGGCGGAGTACGATGGAGTGCAGCTATTTCCTCACGCACGAGGATATATTGAAATCCGACATACGCTTGCCGGGTGGCGCGTACCTCTCCGTGAGGATAAACCGCAATATTAATATTCGGAATCGTTTCACCAAACCAATCAAGCGCCACAGTTGTCTGTCCACCTTCATGCGCTGTACGAATTTGGTCATCTATTCCCACATGAGAGTCAAATACCACCACCCTTGCAGGAACTCCCAAATACTTCGGCGTTGGTAACATCCGGCTCGCGGACTCGGAAAGCCCGGAAACACGAACACCAATTCCCTCTTTTTCCAAGCGAGCTGCCAGCGCAGAGGACCGCCGTATGTGCCCCCAGCCGACCTTTTCATTGCCATCACAGAAAATCTCTGCCACGGGGCATTGGGTCATTCCACCACATCCCAGCTGAGACGATCGCCTAGCTGCAGATCGCGCAGGACCCTACGACCCAGGAGATCTTTGTAGTGCTTCGGATGCAAGCCGAAGGATGGTCGCACTGACTTGATATTAGACTGCGTAAGGCGTTCTCCTGCCCTAATGGCTGCCGAGACATAGAGAGAACGCCGGCCACGAAGACTTTGCAAGGCAGACGGCGCGATCTCATAACTAACGCGCCCAAGTGCCTTCTCGACGAGGCGAACCTCTCTGACCAAACGCGAGAACTCGCCTTCCCCAGAAGAAAAAAACGAATCGACCGTCTCTATTCCGTCATCAAGGGTGAAATGCTTTTCGATAAAGTGGGCTCCAAGAGCGACCGATGCCACCGCTGCGGCAATACCCACGGTGTGATCCGATAGCCCGGGAACCACACCAAAGCGAGTCGCCATATCCGAAATCGTCCGCAAATTAGACTCCTCTGGAGGGGCGGGATAAGCCGTCGTGCATTTCAGCACGACAATCTCATGGGCACCAGCCGCACGAAGAGTTGCCAAGGCAAGTTCGATATCAGCTAGTGTCGCGATGCCTGTGGAGATGATGACCGGCTTCCCGGTCCGAGCAACTTTCTCAAGGAGGGGGAGGTGGGTGATTTCAGGAGATGCGATCTTATAGGCTGGAGCCTGCAGCTGCTCTAGTAGGTCGATTGCTGACTCATCAAACGGGCTCGAAAACACCTCCAAACCTATCCCTCTAGCCTCACGAAAAATCGCCTCATGCCACCCCCAGGGAGTGTGAGCCTTATCGTACAGGTCCCATAGGGTTGAATGGTTAGCCCAAGGGTTCTCTGCCGGAATAGAAAAGTCGTCACGGTCACACTTGAGTGTAATGGTGTCTGCGGTATAGGTCTGCAGCTTGATCGCGTCCGCACCAGCACGTTTGGCCGCATGGACAATGGCAATGCCACGCTCAAGACTTCCGCCATGATTACCGGACATTTCGGCGACAATAAAAGTCGGATGCCCGGGGCCCAGAGTGTGCTTACCAATGCGTATTTGCATGCCTAATATTCTAGTTGAGTTTGCGAAAGACTGGCTTGACAACTTTGCCTTTGAGCGCAGCCCTCATCCCCGCCCCCTCGGCTGATTTCTTCATGACGTCGAGAGCATCGCGGACGCACTCTACGGCAAATTCGATGGTTTCTCTCCTATGCGCATAGGAAGGAACCACGTAGGGCATCAATAGGCCACGCGCGATCGTTTCCTGCAAAAACAGTGTGCGCGCCAGCATCGAAACCTGCCCGGTTTCATCCCTAAACGCGAACCCCGGCTTTACACTATATCCAACAATGTCGATATATCGCTCAGCGCCGACATCTTTTGCCGCGGCACGCACACCATCCATCAGCGCCTTACCCGTTTCCCAAAAATGCGCTACGATATTGTGCCGACGGATCTCGTTGATACAGGCGATGGCCGCCGCAAGACAGTGCGTCTCCCCACCGTGAGTCGTAGAGAGTAAAAATACTCGTTCTTGGTCATGATCAATTCCACCGATGCGCATAAATTCGCGCTGCCCCACAAGCGCACTTACCGAGAAGCCATTCGCCATTCCCTTGCCAAAAGCACTCAGATGAGGCGTCACTCCCACCATTTCCTGGGCTCCACCCAGAGCAAACCGAAAGCCGGAAACTATTTCATCAAAAATCAAGAGCGCACCGTTCTTCTCACAAAGCGCCTTGAGGTTTTCAAGAAACCCTTCTTTAGGCGCCTCCAGAGAGACGGGCTCGAGAATAAAACAGGCGATCTGCCCAGGGTACTCATCAAAAAGCTTTTGACAGCTCCCAAGATCGTTGTAATTAAATTTAAGTGTGAGTGCCTGTATCTCCACCGGAATACCCCGAGGGATCACCGTTGAACCGATGAACCAATCGTGGATTGCGTTAAATGCGTCGGATGAACACCGTGCAATATATTTCCGCTCCGTGTAGGCACGAGCAAGTTTGACCGCGGCAGTCACTGCATCAGACCCATTTTTCCCAAACTTGACCATCTCAGCGGATGGGATAATTTCGACAAGAAGCTCTGCGAGCTCCCCTTCAATCACTGACGGACGACAGAAATTCACTCCCCGTGTGAGCTCTTTACGGACTGCATCAAGAACGGGCTCGTACGCGTGACCAAGAATAACTGTGCCAAGTGACATAGCCAAATCGACGAATTCGTTCCCATCAACATCCCATAGAGCACAACCCAATCCCCGATCAATGATCCTGGGGGCATTTTCCGGGAACTGATCATCGCCTTTACTATATGTATGCGCCCCTCCTGGTATCAGAAGACGTGCTCTATCAGCACAAATCTTCGTCCGCTCATACTTCAAAGTCTTCTTTTTCATAGCTCAATATCCGCTTCAGGAGAATTGCCGAACGACAGCTGCCCTTCCAAGATGTTTTCAGACACAAACAGAAATACGCTTACGCGATACCACAACTTCAGAGCACGCCACAACCATAACCATCGATTGGGCAATCACACTCACAGAAACAACTGCGCGCTTAAGCTCATCCCAGGCACAAAGAGAAACGACACAAAATTCGCAAGACATTGCTAACCCCGAAAGCAGAAAAGACCAATGGAGGCTACATCGAAAACAAATCACGATTGGAACCATTCACTTGGAACAACCAACGCATCTCCTGCAAACGGATCCACATAAAGAGACTAAGGTAAATTGTAGCCCCCTATATACCAACCTGAGCTCACATCTAAATACTTAAGCATCGATAGCGTAGCTCTCACCGTCGTTCCCAACGGGCAGGATTCAGTAGATCCGAGTCGCTCACATGCAAACTCGACGGCAATGGCGGCAATGTTCCCTCAGCACACAAAATGATTTCCTGAAGCTGAGCCTTACTGTCAGCACCAACCACCACCTTCGCAATCTCAGAAAACGATAGAATGTGCCGCAGACAACCCTGCACGGGCGTAAGCTGATGATCAACCAGCCAGTGGTCCCAAGTCTCCAACAGTTTCTGCCAACGGGTAAAAAACGTTGGCCGCTGAGCGGCTGGCATTAACAGCAGGCCTTGCAAAAAAATGGAGCGCACATGAACTTCAACCCCCTGCCCATACAGACGCGCCAGCCACCCTGTATCAACTATCCGACGATCCAGCACATTGAAGGGCGTCTGAACTAGGTCAAATGTATAGCCATCGCATAGCGACTCCAGCTCATCCGGCGCGTAGATCGAAATCCCTATCTTCTCCACCAAACCTTGCGATTTAAGATCGCCCAGCGCATAGTAAAGCGCTTGCCCTAATTTGCCCAACAGCTGCTCAGGGCAATGCAACAGCAAGCCGTACAAACGGCTGGCGTGTAAACGGGAAAGGGATGCGTGTACCTGCTGCCTAACCCATACAGAAATATCCCTACAACCATCGGGGACTGCAGGTAGTTTTGTGACTAACTTAAACGCTTGAGTTCCCACTTCCCCCAAACAGGCTTCACTCTCGCCATAGGCAATTGCGGTATCAAGCGTATCAATCCCATTGGCCGCAGCCAATTGCAGCATAGCTTTTGCCTCGGGCCGGGCAACTTGCCCGGTCCGATTAGCAACCCCATAGGGCAGTCCGAATTGGACCGTACCCAAAGCCAGCCTTGAAACCACCGATTCGCTATGCATCAATCCATTCAAATTGTCTGCAAATGATGATGTTGAGTAAAATCAAAAGCCTGGGAAGACCGAATAATTCTCGGTTGAACATCCTTCAAAATCCGCCACATTCCAATGGTCGCACTCTTGCCTTCCGATGGATCGTTAGCCAAATTACTCTGATCAAAAATACATGTGGGAGGAGCTGTGCCGTTTCATGGCAACGCCAACAGTGCTATGGATGGGAAGCCGGAAGGATAATCTTAAATGTCTATCAAGGGAGATCCCTGAAGAGCTAAATGCCACTTACAAATAGCGACCTACCCCCTGCTTAACTCCCATCGATGAACGTAAATCATGCCCCTTCACCAATTAACCCCTGCTTATACTTCGCGTTGATATTCTCCGGATCAATTTCCTTGTCGCCCACAAGATCGTATAGATCCGTATTCGAAAGTCGCACGGCAACTTCAGGAGGCAAGTTATGCCTGTTGGTATAGACGAGGGCATCAGCATGTGGAAGCAACTGATCGCACTGATCGCAGTATGGGAATAGCCGGAAATTGTTCGTGCGGTGAGCCCACCGGAGAAACCGATACTTTTCACCATTAAGAATGTCAAGAACCGGCTGTTCGAACGCATTCCCGAGCACAATCTGATTGTTATAGTCATAGCAACAGGGAATCACTTCCCCGTCCCATTGGATTTGAAGGGGACCGTTTTCTGGCCGGCCACATGTCGCCTTCAGCTCAACAGCTTGATGTCGCTCACGATAGGATCGACCGTCACCGAAGTTATGGGGCTTCCACATTTCGATGGCATCGGCACGCGGTTCCCAGTAAGCACGAAACGCATCGACATCAGACTCGTTCTCCTTCATCACTAGATAGGAGAGCTCTAACTTTGGTTTCTTTAAACCTCTCTGAGATCGTTCCTCCAAGAATCCCAACAAATTGTTCGTTGCGACATGAAAGTCAAGTCTCTCCATTACGACGTTGTATGTCTCTGGACTCATACCGTAAAAACTGACACGCATTTCATCCAAGCCCGATTCGATCAAGCTCTTGGCCCGGGCGGGTGTAATCAGCGACCCATTCGTAATGATGTAGGTATTGAGATTCTTTGCTTTCGCGTATGAAATTTTCTGTTCAAGCGTCTTGTCAATTAAGGGTTCTCCAAAACCGGTCAATACAATCTTTTTTGCTCCAAGCGAAACAACTTCATCAATGCTGCGCTTATACTTCCCCAAGTCCATAATACCGTGAGGACGGGCATCCTCATGCTGCTCTCGAGGACACATGATGCAGATCGCATTGCAATGGTCGGTCACTTCATAGCGCACCTCTTGGTGTCGCAACGCCGTGAACGGCTGGTCCTCCTTAGCCTCTTTTTCTAAAACCCTTCGGTCATATCCGCTCCATGCGACACTTCCATCCTCTAGAAGATCGCCTTGCCCGAACATCCTCAATTTATCTGAGCCGTTACCGGCCATCGGATTATCCTCCCTATTGATGTGATGCTGACACACACCGATTTATTATCGATGCGATTGCAGGAGCACTCGGCGGCTTCAAACCGTAGCGATCGTCAAATCGTCGCCGAATTTCAGAACGCCCAACGTCATCAAACAACGCGGCTTCCAGCCTCTCATAAATCGAGTCGGACGAACGAAGCAAGAACGCACAGTTTTCACTCGCCCATGGCACTATGTCGTATCCCTTATGGCTCCGTAGATAAGTCATCCCGAGATCGTCGAACAATACAAACAGGGCTGGGGTCCCCAGATAGCTTGCCTCGACTCCCACTGAAGAGAATTGGGTAAGGACAAGATCAGCGGCACAACACAAGCCCCTCGTTTCTATCCATGAAGTCACATCACGCCACGATCTTAATTGAGAAAGCAACGGCGTGTAGGCTCCAGCACTATACAGCTCATCTCGTGGATGGGCCTTGAATATAAATTTGACTTCAAGGGCTTTGAGACTCGAAAGCATCCGTTCCAAGGTCAGAAAGGAATTTTCACCGTCTGGCTGTCCTGCCCAAAGTATTACTGAACCATCTCCGAGATCGAGGCTCGCGCGTGTCGTTTCGCGGAGGTGATCTCGTTCGACCAAACGCAGATGATCGTACCGGGGATTACCCAAGCGGTGAATTCTGTCGACCTCTACACCACGAGACTCATATACCTGCTCCAAACTGTTGCGTTCGACGAACAGCCCATCCAGTCGCGTGCGAGTACGAGCACTGTAGTTGCCGGGAAAGTCTTCTACGACAAACACCGGGACCCCGCACTCTGTGGCAGCCTCTTTCACTAAGTCCTCAAGATTCCCGTCAGAAAGCCCATCCGACGTTCCGCACAGAATCGCCCGCACATCCTTATCGCGCATGAACCCTTGTAGATCACCGTGCGCACACACCACACCATCATGCGTCCAATAGGAGAGCTCCTCCTGTTGACGTGATCGGAGAGAGGGGCCCTCTGCTAAAAAAAAGCATTGCATCGAATCAAGCTCGCGCTCAAGCGGCGCAAGCGAAAGATAGGGCCCTAAATGGACTGCCGCAAATAACAAACCAGGCTTCATCGACTTCTAGGCGAGAGATGATGCCATTAAAAGGCTATAGCGCCCCCTACTTGACATCAACTCATCATGGGTTCCAATTTCGATAATACGACCACCCTCCATAACGATGATGCGGTCTGCGTTTCGGACCGTTGAAACACGATGTGCGATAACAATCATGGTATAGCCATTCTTAAGCTCGTCCATTGCCCGTTGGATCATTGCTTCAGAGACTTCATCCAGTGCGCTGGTCGCCTCATCAAAGATCAAGATCTGAGGACGGCGAACCAACGCTCGTGCGATCGCAATACGCTGGCGCTGTCCTCCCGACAAGGCCATCCCTCTTGCACCCACCACGGTTTCATATCCCTGCGGTAAATCTCGGATGAACTCGTCTACGTGAGCTGCACGACCGGCCGCCTCGACATCGGCATCTGAGCAGCCGGCATGACCAAATCTAATATTCTCAGCTATCGTGTCATTTATAAGAAATGCCTCTTGGCTTACATATCCCACCGTCATCAACCACTCTTTGGAGTCATAGGTAGAAAACTCTTCCCCATCAAGAAAGAGTCGCCCTTCTGTCGGGGCATAAAGACACAACAACAGGTTCATGAGAGTCGTCTTGCCTGATCCAGACTGCCCTACAATGGCGGTGGTTGTGCCTCGCTGAATGGCCAACGTGACTTGCCGAAGCGCATAGTCCGACCGGTTGGGATAACGGAACGAAACGTTGTCAAACGCGAGGCTGTCGGCAAAACACACCGGCTTTCTACCAGACGTGTTCTGTTCCGGGAACTCCTCTTGGAGTGCACGATAGAGCAATTCAACATCGGAAGACTGGCTCGCAAGGCGCAGCTTGTAAGCGCTCATGAGGCTCAGGGCACGTATCATACGATAGACCGCATATGAATATACCGCCATGACGGGAAAGGCGGCGGTGCTTCCGGACTGCCCCATCCCATGTTGAACGCCGGCCAAAACCCCAATAAGAAGGAAGAAAACCCATTCGATCGCCACGCCAGGCACCGATTGCCAGAGTCCATCCCTTACATATAGGATCCGTAAGAAGTCTCCCTCTTTCCTGTAGGAATCCAGCCATCGGCTCCCGTTTCCCCCGGTCATGATTTCCTTGATCCCGGCAAGATACTCCGATACCACGCCGATCTCTCTTGTTAACGCACTTGTGCGCTGACGGCCGACTACATGAGAGACACGCTTTGCCATATGCCGGAGAGCCAGATAGAGAAGCCCTCCGATCACCATCAGCCCCCCCGTTAATTGCCAGCTGATAGTAACCAGGAGTGCGCATATGGCCAGGATTATGACGCCCTGTGACACGAGTGATGAAAGGAGCAGGAGTGTGAGCCCAAGACTTTGGGGCGCCGAGGTTAGCCGATAACTCAACTCCTCGTGACGATGATCGAAAAAATACTGATACGGCGCCCTGAGCAAACGAAGAAATAAATCTTGCTTCACCTCACACACAACCTGTGCGCTTCCAGCAGCAGTAAGATAATCACGACAAAGCGTTGTCACAGCCTTGAGGGTTACCAATGCAACTAGTAAAAACACCGCCCCTAAAACAGGGTCGGACACTGGGGAGACTGTCAAAGCAGCGTGCAGCGCCGAAAGCACCCGTCCACCTGAGTCAGTTGGCTTGGAACCAAGCACCTCCGCAACGAGAGGGAACAGCGCTCCGACGCTCAAAGCCTCAAGCAATGCCGAAGCCACAAGGGCACAGACCAACCACGCGTAGACCCCTTGGTGTCGCTTGAGAAAAAACCGTATCGCTACTGACATCATTCACCCATTTCGCCCAGCCCCCAGACACTCCAAAGGGCAAGACATATCAGAACAGATTCGGCGGGATCCGTACCAGCGCAGGAGTGGACTTGAGAAGGAGGCACGGATTGAACGATACCAAGAACTGAGTTCAGTATAGCAACTCGTTCAAAAGGGAGACCACCGTATCCTGCTGTCTTTCTGTAAGGTCATAGAACAACGGAAGGCTCAAGGCCTGGTGGTAGTAGGACTGGGCATTCGGATAGCGATCCGGGCAGAAACCTAGACGGCGATAATACGGGTGTGCCGGGACCGGCATGTAATGCACCTGACAGACGACCCCTCTCTCTCGAAGCCGCGTCATGAATTCGGCCCGGCTTATCCCTGCGGCGGCAAAATCAATCCGCACCGCATACAAATGGTGGGCGCTCCGGTCCCGTTGGCCGAGCTGGATCGGTTGAATCCGTTTAGAGCCTGCGAAAGCTTCGTCGTAGCGATCCACTAGCTGCCGACGCCGAGCAACAAACTTATCAAGTTTAGCTAATTGTGTAGTCCCCAACGCGCATTGAATATCTGTGATCCGATAATTAAAGCTCAACTCCTGCATCTCATAGTACCAAGGGTTGGGCCGTCCATCTGTGAACGCCGCGTCCCGGTCCAAGAACTCATCCGAGCCCTTATTGATGCCGTGACTGCGAAGACGTAACAGCCTCCTGTACACCTGCTCATCATTCGTCGTGACCATTCCGCCTTCACCGGTGGTGATCGATTTCACAGGATGGAAGGAGAACGTAGTCATAAGCGAGTACGCGCAGGACCCAACCATTCTCCCATCTGAGTAGCGCGAACCAAGAGCATGAGCTGCATCCTCAATGATTACCGCCCCTGCCTTGACTGCGGCCGCGCCTATTGCAGCCATGTCACAAGGGAGCCCTGCGAAATGCACGGGAATGATGACCTTCGCATCAGGATTCTGATTGAGCGTATGCACCAATCCAGATGGGGAGAGATTGATTGTTTCAGGATCCACATCGGAGAATACCGGCCGCGCACCGACATACAACGCAGCATTGGCACTCGCCACAAAAGTAATGGGAGAGGTGACCACCGCAGAAGAAGAACCGACATCAGCCGCGATCGCCGCAAGATGCAGCGCAGCCGTGCCGTTGGAAACCGCAACGGCATAGCGAACTCCTACATATGTAGCGATGGCCTGTTCAAACTCAGCGACTTTAGGCCCTTGAGTGAGGGCCCCACTCCGAAGACATTCCACCACCGCCTGAATATCGGCGTCATCAATGTGTTGCCGGCCGTACGAGATCATGTCCATCGCTAGGGCAACCCCGGCTTCTGTTGATATTCCCTAATCCAGGCCTGCAGGGAGGAGACGGGCATCCATTCTGGATTTGTGTCGGAGGTGTACATGAACCCTTCCGGCACCTTTCGACCATCTTTGATGCGCCTGGGATCATCGCACCAGGCATTCAGCGCAGGCAAGATTTTGTAATAGCTCGAGTATTCATATGTGGAAAATGAATCCTCAGAACTGATCATCTGCTCGTGCAGCTTCTCTCCAGGGCGGATACCGATGATGTCGAACTTCGCCTCCGGTGCAACTGCCTTTGCAATGTCCGTAATCGTCATGGAAGGGATTTTCCTGACATAAATTTCCCCTCCCACCATATCCTCGAACGCATGCCAAACCAACTCGACGGCCTGCTCGAGTGAGATCATGAACCGCGTCATCCGAACATCGGTGATCGGCAACCTCCCAGTTTCAGCGAGCGACATGAAAAACGGGATGACCGATCCGCGCGAGCCCATCACGTTTCCATACCTGACCACGGCAAAGCGTGTGCTCTGCATACCAGAATAGGCATTGCTGGCAACGAATAATTTATCCGATGCCAGCTTGGACGCTCCGTACAAATTCGCCGGGCTGCTGGCCTTGTCGGTGGAAAGCGCAATGACGCCTTTGACTTTCTGATTGATGCAAGCATCGATCACATTCATTGCGCCATCGATGTTGGTCTTGATGCATTCAAACGGATTGTACTCGGCCGTCGGAACAATTTTCGTCGCAGCGGCGTGCACAACGTAGTCGACCCCGCTGAAGGCACGATGCAGGCGATCTTTGTCTCGAACGTCACCGATAAAGAAGCGCACTCTTCGATCATGCTGAAACAACTTGGCCATTTCCCATTGCTTCATCTCGTCGCGGGACAAGATCACAAGACGGGAAGGGTTAAACTTGGCCAAAGTCATGGGAACGAAGGTATGGCCGAATGATCCTGTGCCACCGGTAATGAGAATAGATGCCCCTGTTAACATAGACGTTCCTCTATCCGTCAATTGATTCAAGGATCTCCGAGCGACGCCCCTCTTCTTCCTGTGCCTGCAGCTCCCGTAGATACTCGTGAATCGTCCCTAGCCCATGTCCGAGCACCTGTTGCAACTTACTGCTATCCAGAGACATATCCCGAGGACGCGGGGCCAACAACGTAGCGAGGGAAAGTTGTCCGCGATCGATCAAATTGGTCGGCAGGCTGAAATGATCCGACACCCTCAGTCCAAACTCGTACTTCGAAAGCCGAGTTGCTCCGACCACATTGAAGATGCCCGAGGCGCCCTTCTCGACTAACTCATGCGCGGCCAATGCCAATCGATCAGCCAAAATAGGGGTGAAATAGACATCATCAAAGAGAGTGAGCGGTTTGCCGGCGCGAAGGTTATAAATCAACCAATCGCTGAACGACTGCCGATACCGATGCCCCCAGCCAAAAAAGTTAGTTCGCAAGATCAGACTCTTCGGATATGCGGCTTGGACCCACTCCTCTGCCAGCGCCTTTGATCGGCCATATTCGTTGATCGGCTGCACTGGTTCTTGCTCGGAGTAGCAGGATCTCTCCCCGGCGAACAAGTGATCTGTGGAAATATGAACCAACGCTAGGCTCTTCTTTTCGGTTGCCTCGCCAATATTGCGTGCGATA
This sequence comes from Nitrospira sp., assembly GCA_030653545.1. NCBI lineage: Bacteria > Pseudomonadati > Nitrospirota > Nitrospiria > Nitrospirales > Nitrospiraceae > Nitrospira > Nitrospira sp. The sequence continues at coordinate 96,208 of JAURZE010000013.1, forward strand.
ACGGCATTCGCCTGCCTGGCCAAATCACGGCTCTCTTCACAGCGATCAACACTCGTCAACCCGGCAGTGTGCACCACAAGATCCGGAGAAAGGGAATCAAGTTGGCGCCCTAGCTGCGTAGGATCCTGAAGGTTGAGGCTACAAGCGTTCGTTCCTGCGAGCTGAACGGTATGCTGATGCATCCCGAGGACCACTTCCCATCGATTGCGCATCGCACAAGCCCAGTTGAGCGCAAGCAGACCACTACCTCCTGTCAACAATAATCTTGGCTTCTTCATATTCTAGTCAAGCGCGGCCACACCATACTTGCATGCAAATGGCGCCGAGGCATGTTCGATTCAGCCGACCTGAGCCTCAAATGATTCTTCATGGCATTCCTGATTTCTTACGCCGGCACCACGTCTTGCACATCGATCTCCACCCCTACCGCCTGCTGAATCAAGCGAACACCAATCACCAACCGATGCCGCTTCTCTTTCCTGAGCAACATTCCATGCACACCCTTGAGTGGCCCTCGCACCACCTCCACCATCATGCCTTCATGGAGATATGGATGGGGATCATATGGCAGGACACTGGTCATGAGAGTCTTCAATGCTTCAATCTCTTCATCTGGAATCGGCTCGGGACGGTTTCCGCTTCCCACAACTTCGACCACGCCCGCAACCTTTTGCACAGGAAGCTTATTGTGCTGCGAAAACCGCACGAAGCAATAGCCTGAAAACAGCGGAACTTCGATCTCCTTCTTGCGATCCTTCCACTGACTAAGTCGTTTCACTGTCGGTAGCAACGGCTCAATCCCTTGTTTCTCCAACTGATCTCGCACCAGCTTTTCATGGCGCGACCTGGTACGAAGTGCGTACCACTGGGATTTCGGCGCCGACTCAGACACAGCTTCGCCCTCTCACTTACAGTGAACACAAAAAACTACCTGAGGGTACGGTCTACTCAGGCCGTGGGGCCGAGCGCGAGCACCTTGCCATTCGGAACCTGGTACTGCACCAGCATTTCTCCGTGTTCATGCGACCGATCGAGATCGGCGAGCACCACGGCATCAAACTCCCACTCTTTCAAGACACTCGGATGCGAGACGGGATACGAGAGAAACGTCCCAGCTGTCTCGTCGCTGACAAACCCTACTAACTCCATGTCCATCTCCCGCAACGAGAGGTAGGCCATTTCGGCAAATTCGCTGGTCCCAAAGATCACAATCCGCCGACCTCCCACCACAGTGACCCGCGACAGAACATCGCGCAGCCGGGCGCGCATATCCCGATAGTGCGACAGGGAGTACTGCATGTAGAGGTAGGTAAGCCGGGACTTCTCGGCAAATCCTTGAGGCGTCAGCAGATAACGAATCCGGTGAGATGGGATGGTCGTGACTTTGACGTATCCCTTTCTCGCAAGCCGCTTGAGATACAGATTCGTGAGACCAAGTGCCACACCTAATTTAATAGCGAGGGACCGTTGCGTAATCGCACCGTCCCGCTCTAACTCCGTGAGCAAAATGAGGTCTCGTTGTCCCTGAAGATTCATCTCATTTAGAGGCTCCACTAAAAAACGTTCAGGATATGAACACAATTAGGAGAGGGAGTCAAGAAAGAATTCCACAATAGGTAGGGATATCAACGATCTAGGGGAAGATTGGCCAAGTCGGCGGCGACTAGATATGGTGAATCGTTAACGGCTGGGCGGATCGAACCACGGCACCGAGTCGAGCGGCGATATCCTCAACGGAAAATCGATCGAGACAATCCCAATACGCGCAGGCCTCGCCGATACATTTTTCACAGGTCGGCACATCCGGACGAAGCAGCACGCCCCGACCCAAAGGCTTCCAACGCGTCGGTGAATTGTTTTGGCGCGGATCAAACAGACTCACCGTGGGTACATGCAACGCGGCAGCGAGATGGGCTGGGCCGGTTGCGCCAGATACCACTACATGAGCAGCCCCGATCACCGCCATTAACTCCCGAATGGCGAGTTGCCCCATGAGATTGTTGATCTCGGGGTGGAGGACGATATCGTCCAACGCCTCGCTCTGGAATTGATCGCGTTCGACCTGGCTGCCAGTCAACACCACCGCATACCCTTGCTGCGCCAACGTTTTGGCAAGATCCCGATAATGCGCTGGTCGCCAATGCCTGGCCGACACACCACCGGGATGGATGACGACTCGCGGCAATGCAGCGCCGCCCCATCGTCGACCCCCATCGGCTCGCTCCACCTCGGTGAGTTGAAGCGCAGGCGCCGCCACCGGTAACGGCGTCAGCCGCAGCCCCTTGAGCATCTCCACATTGCAGTCCGACTCATGCTTCTGAAAACTGCTTCGGTGTTCATAGATCCAGCGATTCGCCAACACGCTCTGCCATCGAAAGCCAGTGGCCACGCGAAGCGGAATGCCGGCCCGCCACGCCGCCCACATCAAGCGCCGAAACGGCTTGAGAAAAATGACCGCATCGATCCCGCCGGAAAAAGCTTGCATCATGTCGGGTATCGACGCCTGCAAGGAAACCGTTCGCACATAATCGATATCGGAATGGTGCTCCAAGATCGGCGCCGCCACGGGATTCGCCAGCACCCCGATGCGAACTCCGGGTATCAATTGTCGCAATTGCGTCGCAACAGGAAGCGAGAGCACCAAATCCCCGATCCCGTCGGGACGCACGATCAGTACATTCATCGTGACACCGCACGGCAGGACTGTTGAGACACAACAGCCGCCACGACCTGTTCAGGAGTGATTGATTCGAGACATTCCATCGGCACCGCATTGCGGCAGACGCGACTGAAGCAGGGACGACAAGGCAGATCATGAGTCAAGACGGTATGCCCTGCTCCGTAAGGACCGGTACGCACCGCACTGGTTGGCCCGAAGATCGACACCACCGGCCTCCCCACTGCCGCGGCCACATGCATCGGCCCTGAATCGTTCGTGATCAATATGCAGGCTTTCGACAACAAAGCAGGCAACAATCCAATCGGGGTCTCGCCGGTCAGATCGACCACCGGACAGGCCGTCAGACTCCGCATGAGACCGCTTGCCTCCCGTTCGTCGGGCCCGCCGATCACCACCAGCGGTCCGATGCCGCGCGCCGCCAATTGAGTCGCCACGGCGGCAAACGAGGCGGCCGGCCAGCGTTTCGTCTGCCAGCGCGCTGAAACATTCATGGCCACCCACGGCGCATCCAGATCGATTCCCTTACGCCTGAACAGCTCCCGCAGCGCCGTCACATCTTGAGACAGCAATCGAAACCGAAATTGCGGCTCGTTCTCCACAGGCGCACCGACAGCCGCCGCAATCAGCAGATACCGATCCACCGCGTGCATCTCAGGCGTCGGCACAGCCACACGGTGCGAATACAGCCACGGACTCCCTTCGCGCCCGTGAGCAAATCCCACTCGTTGAGCGCATCCGGTCATCCGGCCCACGAGCGCACTGCGCAAGAGTCCTTGCAGATCGACAACCAGATCAAACCGCTGGGCCCGTAGTGCCATGGCTTGACCAACCCACGACCCCAGACTGGGATCGACCGCCCACACGGCATCGACGCCTTCGATTCGCTGCACGATCTCAGCCCATTGGCGCTTCACCAACCAGGTCAGATGCGCTGACGGCCAGCGCTGTTTGAACGCGGCCACCACCGGCATCGCATGGACGATATCGCCCAGCGAGCTCGGCTTGATCAGAAGAATCCGTTGAGGCTCAGCCGTCATCGACGCACCGCGTGGCTAGCGGGACATGCGAGACCGGCGTGCCGCGCACAATCCATAAATCTCACGAGTGTTGCCCCTCTCGCGTTTCCAGCTCGTCTTGCCCTTTCCCGCTCTTCGCTGCATCGGCCAAAATCCACGTCACAGCCTCATCCAGCGACGATGCGACCACTGCCGCATCATTGCCGGACTCGGACGGGGCCCCTGCTCCATGCTCGCTGGTTGTCACCCACACGCGCTTCACACCCACCCGTTTGGCCAACTCCATATCTTTGGCATGGTCCCCGATGAGATAGGATCGGGACAGATCGATCCCCAGTTCACGCACCGCCTGGTCAACCATCCCCGTCTCAGGCTTCCGGCAGCGACAACGATCGTCCGGATGATGCGGACACACATAGATCGCATCCAATGATGCCCCGGCGTCATGCAACAATCGACGAAGCTTCGCATGAATTGCATCAAGGCTAGCGGAAGAAAATAACCCGCGGCCGACTCCCGATTGATTCGTCACCACCACCAGTCGAGCGCCCGCGCGCGTCAGTCTGGCGAGCGCCGCGGCAACACCGGGAAACAATTCGAACTGGTCAGGGGACCCGATGTACCCGGGATCCGGATTCAGCGTCCCGTCACGATCCAAGAAGACGGTAACACCAGCAAGACAGACTGCCAGGGCTGCAGGCTGACAGACGTCCGAAGCCTGGCCATCAGACGAATCATTTGTCAGATTGGACCTCGTCTGCTTGTCAGCTTGTAATTGTTTCACTGCTGCCTGCGTGACCATCTCCACCGTCACCCCGGTCATACAGCGATGATCAATGGGGCACTCCCGCAACAGACAGGGCGCGCAATCGACCGGCTGCCGGACAATCGACGCCTCCTGCCTGTATGGCGCCGTGGTTTTCCAATCGGTGGGACCGAACACGGCCACCACCGGCACCGCAAACGCCGCCGCCAGGTGCATCGGCCCGGTATCGTTGGTCAGTAAAATACTGCAGCGTTTGGTCGCCGCCATCAGTTCCCGAATATTCGTCCGCCCCGACAGCACGGCTGACCGTACCGTGAGGCGATCTGCCACCGAATGGCCCAACACCTCTTCGCCCTTCGCCCCGAGAATCACCACGGAGACCGGCCGCCCCCGTTGCTGTTCGATCTGGCGACAGACCCGCAGCGCAGCCTCCGCATATCGTTCCGGTAGCCATCGCTTCGCGCCGCCGTAGGTTGAACCAGGATTCACGCCGACAACCAGATCGTCCGGCCCTATGCCAAGATCCCTCAACCGTTCATCCATCGCACGCGTTTCGTTCTCCGAGACCGCCAACGCTGGGACAGACGGCAAACCGTTCACACCGAGCGGTTTCAACAGGTCCCAATAGTAGTGGACTTGATGCACGAGCGTGGCGCGGTCTGGCCGCGCGACGGGATCGGTCAGCAAAAACGCGCGGCCGTCGGTGACATACCCGTAACGGCGGCGGATACCGGCAAGCCACGTGATCAGCGCCGCTTCAAAGGCATTCTGGAACAACACCGCCAGATCAAACTGATGCCGGCGCAGCAGACCCGCCAGCGCCCATTTCCCTGACAGCCCCGCATGAATCCCTCGATCATCGTAGACCAACCGGCGATCGATGCCCGGATAGGCAATGAACAGCTCGGCAATGGCCGGCTTCGCCAGCAACGTGACCTCCGCGCTGGGAAAGCGCGCGCGCAGCCCGCGCAAAGCCGGCTCGCACATCACCGCATCGCCGATCCAATTCGGCGCCCGCACCAGAATTCGCGAGGGCGATTCGTTACGCACGCACGTCTCCCTGGGACTTTGACGCATCCGAGACATCGGACAACAAGCGATGGAGCGCATCCTGCCCGCGCCTGACATCGGCCCGCAGCCGCACGGCCCACCAGGAATCCTCAGGCCTCAACAGTGGCGCGAGTTTCCCGGCATCCTTTTCGGTCGTGAGCACCATCTCGACGTTAGATCGTGTTGCCTGAAGACGCAGACGATCAACGTCTTCGCTCCGATACACGTAATGGTCTGCGAACGCGGTCTCGCCACATACCTGTAGCCCATTCTCCATCGCCAACCGGCGGAAGGACTCGCTGTTGCCGATCCCGCTGACCAGCCAGGCCTTCTTTCCCACACACCAGTCTGCCGCATGCCGCACGCCGGTCGTGACCGACACCACTTCGTCCGGCCTGAAGATCACCTCTGCCTGGACCGGGTGTCCTGTCATGGCCGCCTGCAATCGGGCGTGCACGGCGGCCACATCCCGCTCGGAGTCGGCCCGGGTGATGACGACCGCGTCCGCACGTCCGAGTCCGGCCAACGGCTCACGGAGGCGCCCGGCCGGCAATAAGCCATCCAATCCTGTCGCATCCATCGCATCAATCAATACCACATCAAGGTCACGGTACAGGGCGCGATGCTGAAAGGCATCGTCGAGCACGATCCAGTCCACCGGCCATCGGTCGAGCAGCCATCGTCCGACCGTTGCGCGATCCGCCCCGACTGCGACAATGGCCTTGGGACAGCGGTTTGCAATGAGATAGGGCTCATCGCCGGCCTCTGCCGGACCGACCAAGACTCGCTCCCCGTCCGACACCAATACCTGCGCCGCCGTCGACGTCCGCTTGTAGCCTCGACTCAGCACCGCGACCCGGTGCCCCTGCGCCTGCAGCCACTCCGTCAACAGAATCACCATCGGGGTTTTCCCCGTTCCGCCGACCGTCAGGTTTCCGACACTCATCACTCGGCAGGGCAATCGTGCCGGCTTCTGCCATCCTTGATCATACGCCCACATCCTGGCGCGAACCGCCAGTCCGTACAGAAAGGCTGGGCCGCCCAGCCAGGAACGAATCGGATCGCCGGGACGCAGGAATGCCACGTTCACGGCCTCGCAATCACCGGCTGCGGTCCAGAACCGACAGACCGGAAAGAAGAAGACTGCGCCTGAGAGATACAGGCTTCGATCAACTCCACACTCCGCCGCAACGCCCCCTGATTATCCGACACGGTCCGGCGTGCGGCCGCCCCGACCTGGCGACGGGCCGACGAATCCTCCAGCCACGCGCAAACCGTGCGCGCAAGATCGTCCGCACCGGATACTCGAACGGCACCGCCGGATTCCAAAAGGAGCGTCGCGATTTCCGCACAGTGGTCCGTATAGGGACCAAAGAGGACCGGCTTTCCCCAGACGGCCGGCTCCAGCAAATTATGCCCGCCCACGGGAATCAGGGTGCCGCCGACAAAGGCCACTGTCGCCTCATGATAGGCCCGGGCCAATTCACCGCGCGTATCGAGAATGATGACTCGCGCCCCGGATCCAACTGATTCAAGCCGGCTCTTGCGCTGCACCGGCAAACCCGCCCCCTGAACCATCGTCACGACATCGGCGGCCCGCTCGATATGGCGCGGGGCAAGCATGAGAACGGTATGAGGATGGGTGACGACGATCTGCCGATAGGCCGCAACCAGCGCCTCCTCCTCGCCCGCATGCGTGCTCCCGGCGAGAACGAGTGACTCGCCTTCCCGCAGGCCCAACTCAGTACGCAACGACGTATCGGCCGCCATCATCGGTAGAGGCTGATCGAACTTGATGTTGCCGGTCCTATGGACCCGTTCGGCGTCGGCCCCCAGGGCCACGATCCGCTGCACATCACGCTCCGACTGCATGAGACAGAGCGTGAGCGACCGCAGCACCGAGCGATAGAATGAAATGAGCCCGGCGATATGCTGCCGGGCAAACGACCGCGACGACAACCGTCCATTCACCATGACAGTCGGCACCTGCCGGTCCCGCAAGGTCCATAAGAGATTCGGCCAGAGTTCGGTCTCGACAAACGCATAGAGTACCGGCTGCCACTGTACGATCGCACGGGACACGGCCCAGGGAACGTCGAGCGGGGCGTAGCGATGTTCGGCAATCCCGGCCAATCGTTGTTCAACAGCCTCGCGCCCCGTTTCCGTTACCGTCGAGACGATCAGCCGGTGATCGGGATGGTTGCGATGCAGTTCTTTCACCAATGGCGTGACCGCCACCACTTCACCCAGCGAGACGGCATGAATCCAGATCAGGGGGCGCCGCTCACCGGATGGCTCCAGAACCGGCCTGATGCGCAACCCGAACCGGTCGAGCAAACCCCTCCGGCACCGCTTTTTGGCGAGCAGAATGCAAAGGATGATCGGCGTAGCCAGTATAAGAAGAATGTTGTAGAGCAGTCGCCACATGGGTTGGCTAGGATGCGACCTCCGCTTCAGCCTCAGCCGTCAGCCGGTTTAAGGTCGATTCCAATTCGACACGAGCGGCCTCAAGCGCGGCGTCATCTGCCTCACGCGACACCCAGATCGGGGTTCCCCAGAGAAAGGCACCGCGTGAAAACGGATACGGGACCATGAAGCGATCCCAGCTCGAGAAGAGTTTTTTTTTGAGCAGGCGAAGCCGAGAGGGACAATCGGGAGCCCCGTGGCTTTCGCCAATTGAATGACGCCTAACTTGGCCACCTGCCGCGGGCCCTTGGGACCATCCGGCGTCACGACGACATCTTTGCCCGACCGCCCCAGCTTAATGAGCGAGCGCAGCGCCCCGGCGCCGCCGCGGGTACTCGACCCGCGCACGGCCTCATGACCGAACCGGGCGATGATGCGGGCGATGATTTCTCCGTCGCCATGCTGACTGATCAGCACATGCGATCCAGGCCCGCGATACCCGAAGGGAATCATCAGCTGTTGGGCATGCCAGAAGGCCAGAATGATGGACCGCTTCTCTCGATACAACGCATCCACCGGCTCATAGCCGCGCTGCTCAAGCCGCATACTTCCCTTGATTCCACGGATGACCAGAGCTCCGAGCGGAGGCAGCAGAGAAAACTTGACCCACTTTTCGATCTGCTTTTTTATCGGAACTTTTGTGACGTCGTTACTATTCATCGTCGATCCCCGACAGAATGCTCAAAATGGCTGTTCAGCAAGGCCGCAGCGAGTGAAGGACCGAGGCGCACCCTCGAGGTACGTTGAGGGTCTGAACGATGCGAGAACGCCACTGACGGACATTTTCAGCATCCTGTTACACATTGGTCACATCCTGGAACTGCATCGCATGCAATCGCTGATAGAGGCCGTTGTGCCGCAAGAGCTCTTCGTGCGTGCCGATCTCAGCAACCCGGCCGCGATCCAATACCACTATCCTGGTGGCATTCTGCACGGTCGAGAGCCGATGAGCAATCACCACCGTCGTGCGGTTCTTCATCAAGTTCGCCAACGCCAGCTGCACGATGCGCTCGGACTCCGTGTCGAGCGCGGACGTCGCCTCATCCAGAATCAGCAGCGGAGGATCGCGCAAAATCGCCCGGGCAATGGCCACGCGCTGACGCTCTCCACCCGACAACTTGACACCCCGTTCGCCGATCGTCGTCTGATAGCCCTCAGGCAGCCGGGAGATAAAGTCATGCGCGTAGGCCTGCTTGGCAGCCTGCTCGATGTCCATCGGGCTCGCGCCCGGACGCCCGAAGGCGATATTGCTGGCGACTGTGTCGTCGAACAGCACCACATCCTGCGAAACGATGCCGATCTGCGTGCGCAACGACGCGAGGGTATAAGACTCTAACGGAGCGCCATCGAGGAGAATCTGTCCGCTCGTCGGCTGATAAAATCTCGGCAACAGACTCACCAGCGTGGACTTTCCGCTGCCGCTGCTTCCGACCAACGCCACCATTTCGCCGGCATGGATGGCCAGATCAACTCCCGTCAAGGCCGGCGTCGTCTGCCCGTTGTAGCTGAGCGACACCCCGCGCAACTCGATCTGGTCCGAGACCCCCTGACAAACGAGCGTGCCTCGGTCCTGCGCCTGCTCTGTCTCCAGGTCGAGTACTTCGAAGACCCGCTCCGAGGCGGACAAGGCTTGCTGAATCAAATTGTTCGCCCCGGCCAATTTTCGAATCGGCGTGTAGGCCATGAACATCGCCGTCAGAAACGAAAAGAAGGCGCCCGGCGTCATACTGCCATGAAGCACCAGATAGCCGCCGTACCAGATAATCACGGCCACGCCGACCACGCCGATCACTTCCATATGGGACGACCCGATCGACCACACTTGATTGGCCTTCAGCGTCGTACTCAAGAAGGCCCGATTGCTCAGCTCGAATCGGGCGGCCTCCGCCTCTTCGCGACGGAAGGCCTTGACCATCCGGATCCCGGAGAGGGTTTCCTGCACCGTCGAGGACATGTCCCCCATCCGCTCCTGCCCGCTGGTCGCCAATGCCCGCAGGCGCCGACCCATCCGGGACATCGTGAGAACGGCGAGCGGAATGACAATGATCGACAATCCCGCCAGCTGCCAGTTTTGATAGACGATGACGCCGAGCATCACGATAAACGTCAAGGCGTGCTGAAAAATATCTTTCAGGACATTGGAGACGGCATTCGCCATCAGGCCCACATCGTTGACCACACGGGAGACCAAGCGGCCCGACGTATTGGCGTCATGATAGCCGACCGGCAACCGCATCAGATGGAGAAACAGCGCCTGGCGAATGTCGGCGATCACCCGATTGCCGACGTAGTTCATGAGATAGGTCTGTCCGTAGCTGAAGAAGGCTTTGACGATCGACACCGCCAGGAGCGCAAGCGGGAGCACCACTAAGAGCGACTCGTTCTTCTCGATGAAAATCCCGTCCAGCACCGGCTTGACCAACCAGGCATAGACGCCGGACAACGCCGCCACCATGCCGGAACAGACAATCGCCGCGACAAACCGGCCCCGATAGGGCCGGACATATTTCAATAACCGAAGAAATCGGTCTACGCTCGACATGCGTTCAACACCACCTGGGCTGCTCTACGGGAAGCGCCGGGCTCCCCGAGGCTCGCTTTCACCGCCTGTAGACTTCGCTTCATCTCATCATACGCGGCAGGGTCATCCAGCAACCGCCGGGCTTCATGATACACCCTTGCGCCCGTGGCTTCATGTTGAATCAACTCCGTCACCACCGTCCGCCCGGCGACCAGATTGACCAGACCGATCCACTTCACTCGAATCAGCAACCGGGCCAAACGATAGGTCAACCAGGAATGCGCCTGATAGAGCAGCACCATCGGCGTTCCGACGACCGCGGCCTGCAGCGTCGCAGTCCCCGACGCCACGAAGAGCAGATCCGCGGCCGCCATGACCTCGCTCGCCTGTTCCGCGACCACCTTCACCGGGGCCGAGCTTTTCTGCAGCAACGGCTGAATGAGATCATCGGCAATCGTCGAGGCCTGCGCCATGAGAAATTGCGTCGTCGGGTCGTCGCGCAGCAAACGCTCCGCCGCTTCCAAAAGAATCGGGAGATGCAGGCGCACCTCAGCCGACCGGCTTCCCGGCAAGAGCGCGATGACCCGGCCGCTCCGCTGCAACCCGAAGTGTTCGCGCAGCTTCGCCTGATCATAGTGCGGAGCCACGGCATCCAGAAGCGGATGGCCGACAAAGGTACAGGGCAAGCCGACCTTCCGATACAGCTCCGGTTCGAACGGAAGAATCACCATCACCTGATCGACACGCTGTTGAATATATTTCATCCGGCCCGGCCGCCAGGCCCAGATCTGCGGCGCGATATAATAGATCACCCGCAGCCCGGCCGATTTGGCAAACCAGGCGTAGCGCAGATTGAGCCCGGGATTGTCGATGAAGACCACGGCATCCCACCGCTCGGACCGGAGCAGCCGGCGCATGGCGGCAAATCGTCGGATGATCGCGCGCAGGGCCGAGAACCCGACGATCCCCATCACATCGAGATGCCCGAACCCTTCCACCAGCTGCACGCCGGCGGACTTCATGGCCGCCCCGCCGACGCCCACTAATCGGACAGTGGGATCGAGTTCCTGAAGCGCCCGGGCCAGGTTGGCGCCATGCAGATCACCGGAAGCCTCTCCGGCTACGATCAAAATCCGCGACATCGACAGTCTCTCAGGTTGAAGGTCAGGTTACGCTGAACTGTCCGCGCCGGAAGGACCATTGGACCGACGACGCTGGCCGTCACCGTTCGGGCTGGGATTGCACACGCCCCGTATACTCAGCAATCGCAGCGAGAACCAGATGCGCCACATCCAGTGCCGCGGCCCCGTCCTCACCGGAGACCTCGGGCCGCGTTCCGGTGTGGATGGCCTGCACAAAGGACTCCAGCTGAAGCTTGAGCGGCTCGTCAGCGTTCCCCTGAAATGTTTCGGTATCGAGTTCAGGCGGTGCACCGGGCACGATGCGACGCCGTGAGATCACCGCCTGCCGGGTTTGAAAATCGATCGAGAGATACTGTTCCCGCTGAAACAGCCGCAACCGGCGCATCTTGTTCGTCGACACCCGACTCGCGGTGAGATTCGCCACACAGCCGCCACGGAACTGAATGCGGGCCTGGGCAATATCGATCGTCGGAGAGAGCACCGCGACGCCGGACGCACGCACCTCTTCGACCGGACCGGGATTGAACGAGAGCACGAGATCCAGGTCATGAATCATCAGATCCAACACCACGTCGACATCCGTCCCGCGCGGGCTGTAACTACTCTGTCGATGGCCCTCGATAAAGACCGGGCGCTTAATGTACGTCCGCATGGTCCGCATGATGGGATTGAAGCGTTCACTATGACCGACTTGCAACCGGCAACCCTTCGCCTTGGCGAGCGCCACCAGTTCATGCGCCTCGGCCGGCTGCACGGCAATCGGCTTCTCGACCAACACGTGTTTGCCGGCTTCGAGACACCGCTTGGCCACGGCATAGTGAGAGGACGTGGGCACGGCCACGCTGACCAGATCGACCGCTTTCAATAGTTCTTCGGGGCTGCGGTAGAACTGGGCGGCATGCCGTCCGGCGATTTCTTGCCCGCGCTCAGGACTCTGATCCGTGACGCCGACGAGTGTCACGCCGGGGATGGATGCATAGAGGCGCGCATGATGCTGCCCCAAATGTCCGACCCCGATAACGCCTGCCCGCAAATCCTTCACTGAGCGAGTATCCTCTCGTTCACTTATGTTTTGATCGGTTCAAGATGCTTGATCCCGACCACTGCAATGCCGGCCTGACGCGCCTTCTCCAAGAGCAGGTCCCGATCGAGCATCACGGTTCGCCCGGCTTCCACGGCTAAGACCGTGGCATTCACCGAGGCCATCACCTCGATCGTTCGCGGCCCGATAGCCGGCAAATCGAATCGGAGATCCTGTTGCGGCTTGCACCGTTTTACGACAACCGCGCCCTCTTTCGCCAATTCCCCGCCCCGCTTGATCGCGCCATCGGTCCCTTCGACCGCTTCGACGGCCACCACGACTTTGTCTTTGATCACGACACATTGTCCGATATCGAGACGCCCCATTTCATAGGCCATTTCCCAGCCGTATCGAATATTCTCCCACTCTTTTTTGGACGGCTCGCGAGAGGCAAGCGTTCCTTCTTCGACGAGGATGCCTTCAAGACCGAAGGTGGACTCGCAAATCGTAATCCCTTCCCGCTCGATCTCCGCCGCAATTTCCCTGAGAATGTCGTCGTCCCGCCAGAGCGCGACCCGCGCGAACAAGGCCAGCGCCCGCAGATCCGGCCGCACCGTGGTAAACACATGCGTCTTTTTGACGCCGCCCAACATGACCACGCGCTTCACGTTATCGCTCTTGAAGGCATTGATCAGCTTGTTCAGCTGCCCGATCTTCACCCAGTGGATGCTATCGACATGCTGCTCAAGTTCAGGCTCCGCCTCTCCCACATGGGCGACGGCCGACACAAAGTACCCCAATTTCTTGGCATTGTCGGCAAAGATAATCGGAAATCGCCCGTTCCCGGCGATCAGTCCGATCCGTTTGTCTTCGGCGGGCATTGAGGTGGTCACGCGGATTCATCCTCATCGCCCTGGTCCTTCCCGATCGAACGGGAAATTCCACGCTTGGTGGCTTCCATGAAGGTCAGGATCTGGGCGACATCCGCCTGATCCTTGAACTCCGCCCTAGCCAGCTTGATCGCTTCGGCGGATCGATGGCCCTCGCGGAACAGGAGGTCGTAGGCCTTCTTCAACACTGAGATCCGCTCGCCGGAAAATCCGTGACGGCGCAACCCGATCGAGTTCAATCCGTAGAGTTTGGATCGATACCCGCCGGCGGCCCGCGTAAACGGCGGCACATCCTGGACGACGCCGCAACAGCCTCCCACCATGGCATAGGCTCCGATGCGCACGAACTGATGCACGCCCGTCAACCCGCCGATGATGGCATGATCGCCGATGGTGATATGTCCCGCCAGGCTGGCGGCATTCGCCAGAATCAGGTGATTCCCCAACCGGCAATCGTGGGCGACATGCACATAGGCCATCAGGAAATTTTTACTGCCGACGGAGGTGAGCCCTCCGCCTTGCACCGTGGCCCGATTGACCGTGACATATTCCCGCAGAATATTGTCGTCGCCGATGACCACCTTCGTCGGTTCACCTTTGTAGCCCAAGTGCTGGGGCGGGCCGCCGATGGACGAGAAGGGATGCACTTCGTTCCGCTCGCCGATCTCGGTCCACCCGTCGACCGTCACGTGGGAGAGCAGCTTGGTGCCCTTCCCGATCGAGACATGCTCGCCGATCAGACAGAACGGTCCGACAACGACATCGTCCGCCAATTTCGCACCCGGATGAACTATTGCTGTCGCATGAATCTGCACGCCAGACCTCCGCAAATGGCCCCGTTATGGTCGCGACTCTGTCTTGTCTTCTGTCACCATGGCCGTCACTTCCGCTTCACACACCACATCATCTTCGACATAGGCCTTGGCCTGCATCTTCCAGAAAGGCGCCCGCTTCTTGACGACATCGACCTCAAACCGCAGGCGATCGCCGGGCACCACCGGTTTCCGGAACTTTGCGCTATCGATGCCGGTCAGGTACACGACCGGCCGACCGGTGACCTGCACGGACTTAAAGGCCAGCACGCCGCCGACCTGCGCCATCGCTTCCAGTATGAGCACGCCCGGCATCACCGGCCGCCCGGGGAAATGGCCCTGAAAAAATGGCTCGTTGATCGTCACATTCTTAATCGCCACAATTCGACGGTCGGGATCCAACTCCAGCACCCGATCAACCAACAGGAACGGATACCGGTGCGGGAGTAATGCTTGAATCTCTGCCTGTTCCATCACTGCCATGCCGTTGCCTCCTCTGTTCCCCGTCACGTCACCCTACCGCCGCTACTTATTCTGGCTATCGAACTCCTTCACGACACGATCCGTCACGTCCAGCGCGGGCTGATAGTACAACACAATCCGCACCATCGCATCGCTCCCCTTGTCGAGAATAGCCTGATAGCCGTCTTTTTGCGCCACCGCTTGTGCGGCCGCCGCAATCTTCTTGGCATACTCCGTCACCATCTCGCGTTGTTTCTGCTGCACTTCCCGATTAAAGTCAGCCAGACGGCGCTGATAGGCCTCCAGCTTCGTCCGGAATTGTTCCTGTTTTTCCTGCTTTGCCTGCTCGCTCAACTTGCTGTTGGGATCCTGGAGGGACTGCTCCATATCCTTCAATTCCTGGTCGTCCGCATTCACGATTTTCTGCCGGGTCAGCGAATAGCTCTTCATTTCCTCCAGCGCCCGCTTGCCGGCTTTGGATTGTTCCATCACCGCCTGCTGATCCATCACCCCGACCTTAAACGTCTCCGCCGCGACGGCCGCATGGGCGAACCACAGGCTCGCCGCCAGCACTCCGAACATCCCGATCACGCGCTGTCGTTTCATATAATCCATCTCCTCCTGCTAGGGATAGTCCCGATTGAACTCTTCAATCACCTGATTCGAAATATCGAGCGTGTCCTCGCGATAGAGCGTCACTCCGCCCTTGCTGCTGTCCACGACAATCTGCAAGCCCAGCCGCTTTGCAACCTTGCCGACCACCGTCTCGATCTTGTCGCGAAATCCGTCCATCACATCTTTTTGCTTCTCCTGCACTTCCCGATTCAGCTCCGTGACCTTTTGCTGATACTCCTGCATGCGCCGACGAAACGCTTCTTCCCGATCACGTTTGGCCGCGGGACTCAGGACGCTGGCCTGCTTCACGAAATCCTCTTCCAGCCGACGCAATTCCTTTTCATCGAGCTCGATCAGGGTCTGTCGATTCTTGGAAAAGGCCGTGAGGTTGTCCTTGGCCTTTTTCCCCGCGTTGGTATCGGACAGAATTCGGGCCGGATCCAATACCCCGATCTTCCCCTCGACTTTCGCGCCAGCACCCGCTCCCGCACATCCACTCACGGCAAGGAATACGACGGTGAGAAACGCCGCACAGATATTCCCCCACTGATTCCTCATCGCGATCATTCTTGTCACACAGTCCCTTCCATCACCCACTTAGAATAGTGACCCGATCGTAAATTCAAACACCCCGGTCCGCTCTCCTGGCTGCGGAGCGAGATTGAGTCCGTAGGCGACACGCAACGGTCCAAACGGAGAGATCCAGCGGCCTTCAATGCCGGCAGCCTTCCGCAGGTTCAGCGAGAATTTCTCATTGTCATCGAAACCCTTCCCATAATCGAAGAAGATCACGCCGTTGAGTTTCGCATCGGCTGAAATCGTAAAGATATAGTCAAAGTTGAATATCAACTCCTTTGACGCTCCGATGATCGAATAGATATTCGGGACCACGGGGCCGGCTCGTCCGAACACAAATCCGCGCATGGTATTGATACCGCCGACGAAAAACCGCTCGGTCAGCGGAATCGGCTTCCCCCCAATACCTTCAATTGCTCCGACACGCGCCCGGACTGAGAATCGCGTATCGAACGGCAGCGGGGTGTACTTGCTCACATCGAGCGTGTACTTCACAAAATTATTGGAGCCACCCAGCATCGGCGTGCCGTAGTCGACGCCGCCGCCGACCCGCCAGCCGGTCCGGGGATCGAGGTAATAGTCCCGGGTATCCCGGAACATCGTCGTCCGGAATCCCGTCGTCGTCTGGTTGCCGAGCTGCCGGCAAATGAGCGGCAAGAGATCCGGACAGAGCCCTTCCTGAGGATCGGAAAAGTTCAACTGTTCAGCCACAAGACTGATGCTTCCGGTCACATACTCGGACAGCCACCGCCCGAACGTGACGCTGGCGCCTGACTTCTCTTCGAAATAGGAAATATAGTTCGTCATGCTGCGATAAATATCGAGCTGGACCGATGTCAGACTGTCATTCAAATAGGGATTGCGGAAGGTGATGAGGCCGAGGGTCCGTTGCTGTCCGAGCTGGCCACGGATGCGGCCCATATAGCCGTTGCCGCCGAGATTCCCTTCGGTGATATCCGCAATGGCCACGAGCTTGTCCAGCGTGCTGAATCCGCCGCCGATACTGAACTGGCCGGTGGGCTTCTCCTTGACCCGCACATTCAGATCGACCTTGTCGGCCTCGACTTGCGCCGGAAGAATTTCAACCGTCTCGAAAAAGTTCAGGTTATTCAGGCGCTGGAAGCTCCGCTTCAGCGAGGGCGTGTCGATGACATCCTGCTCGTCGACGCGGATTTCCCGTCGAATCACGTTGTCGCGGGTCTTGTCGTTCCCGTTGATATTGATCTGCCGGATTCGCATCATCTCGCCTTCCTTGATGCTGAGAATGATGCTGGCGGTGCGCTCTTCATTGTTCGGATTCACATTCGGCACGACATCGGCAAACGCATAGCCCTTGCTGCCGTACATGTCCGTGAGGCGGGTGATTTCGTCGCGAATTTTGGCCCGCTGAAAGATCTCGCCGTCCTTGATTTTCAGTTTGTCGCGAAGCTCCGCTTCCTCGAAAACGGTGTACCCCCGAAAGCCGACCTCCGCGACCGTAAAGGGTTCTCCCTCCGATACGTTGTAAGTGATGATGAACCACTTCTTGTCTTCCGTCAGCTCCACCGTGGGCAATCCGACCTGCACATTCAGATACCCCTTATTCAGCAGGATTTCCTTCACCCGTTCGACGTCGTTCGCCAGCTCATCATGTTTCAGAATACCGGCATCCGATAGGAACGAGGGCAACTTCAATTGCGTGAAGAGCCCGTACCAGGGAATCCACTCGCGCGTGGCCGTGACCTTGAAGGCTTCCTCTTTCGTCGCCGCGCGCATGCCTTCAAAGACGACAGCCTTCACCCGCGCCTTGTCCCCTTCCTTCACAAAGAAAGTCAGACGCTTGCGGTCTTCGTCCAAGGTTTGCACGACCGGGATCACCTGCGCGTTGTAATAGCCGTCTTCCTGGTAGGCCAGGCGGATTTTCTCAGCGCTTTCTTTGGCCTGCTGCTGATCCAGAAAAGACTGGCTCTTGATCGTGGTCTTCTCTTTGAGCTTATCGTCGCTCAAATTTTCATTACCGTCGTACACGATCTCGGTAATGAAGGGCTTCTCCCGCACGACAAAGACGACCGCCGTGCCTCCTTCACCCGCTTCCGTCTCGACCTGCACATCCTCAAAAAACCCCGTATCGTACAGAATTTTGACTTGTCCACGGACCGTTTCCGGCTGGTACGGATCACCGACCTTGAGGGTCAGGCGCCCGGCGATCGCCGGCAGCTCGATCCGCTTATTTCCACGGATCTCGATGGTCTTGACCTTAATGCCGGCAATCTGAGCGACCACATCCCCCACCACCAGGCAAGAAAGGATGAGCACCAGCATCACGACACACCATTGGAGCTTGCCATACCCGCTCAACAACACAAACCCAGATCCCCCTACCATAATAGTGTAGACGGCCACGATGTCCTGCGACCCCACCCGAAACACCCGCAAGGCCTGAGCCGAAGTCATGTCACTCGGCCGATCCTATTCTGAGGAAGCACCGTCGCGGCGCTCCTCTCGGTTAAGAGAACGCCCCTCACTCGCTGTGCAGTGAAAGCAGATGCGACCCGTGGCGCAAAACTCTCGGATTATATTGAGCCCTTTCCATGATGTAAAGGAGTATGGAGCCACCGCAACCGCCGCGTAAATCGGCCGAGAAAGATTGCCCATTTCTTGACTTCACTTCACCCATCACATACTATCCCTCCGATGTCATCGCACACCGTCAGAAAAGCCATTATCCCTGCGGCAGGCCTCGGCACTCGTTTCCTTCCCGCCACAAAAGCTTCCCCGAAAGAGATGTTGCCGCTGGTCGACAAACCGTTGATCCAATACACGGTTGAAGAAGCCGTCGCCTCCGGCATCGAAGATATCATCGTCATCACGGGCCGGGGCAAACGCGCCATCGAAGATCACTTCGACCGCTCCGTCGAACTGGAAGAAAATCTTAAAGGGACCGGCAAGTCCCAGATGCTTAACCAGATCCGCCAGATTTCGAACCTCGCGAATTTTTGCTATGTCCGTCAGTCGGAAGCGTTGGGATTGGGGCATGCCGTTCTCTGCGCGCAGCATCTGATCGGCGACGAACCCTTCGCGGTCATCCTCGGGGATGAAATCATCGACGCCCAGGTCCCGGCACTCGCCCAACTCATCCACATATACAAGAAACGCCATGGGGCCGTCCTGGGCGTACAAGAAGTCCCGAAACAAGATGTGGGCCGCTACGGGATTGTCACGCCGACGAAGCTTGGGAAAGGCCTGCATCGCGTGGACGACCTGGTCGAGAAACCGTCACCGGCCGAGGCGCCGTCCAATCTCGCGGTCATTGGCCGCTATATCCTTCCGCCGGAGATTTTCCCGATCCT
This sequence comes from Nitrospira sp., assembly GCA_030653545.1. Taxonomy (NCBI): domain Bacteria; kingdom Pseudomonadati; phylum Nitrospirota; class Nitrospiria; order Nitrospirales; family Nitrospiraceae; genus Nitrospira; species Nitrospira sp. The sequence goes on from JAURZE010000013.1 coordinate 115,554, forward strand.
ACGAAAGACACGCCCGGGGAAAAACGGAGAGATCCAATTGACCGATGCCTTGAAAGAACTGGCAAAAAAAATGCCCATGTATGCCCATGAAGTGGTGGGACACCGCCACGATGCGGGAGACAAGTTGGGATTCTTAATTGCAACGGTAGAGTTTGCGCTCAAGAACCCCTCCCTCGGGCCTGACTTTCACGAATACCTCTCAAACAGAATGCGTCCGGCCACAGGCACTCGTCGTACCTGATCGCAGGACCACAACCGCCGCAACGCCGGGTGGATCACCGCTCGCTTGGAACACCAACGCAGAAAAGGGCAGATGCTCCATGACTGACTCGATTGAACAAGATCTTCAGCCCCCGCAGAACGTAGAAGTCCCGGACCAGCTGCCGCTCTTGCCCGTTCGCGACATTGTCGTCTTCCCGTATATGGTGTTACCGCTGTTTGTCGGACGCGAGATGTCCATCAAGGCCATCGAAGCAGCCCTGGCCGGCAATCGCATGATCTTCCTGGCCACCCAGAAGGCGCTCGACGTCGAGAATCCAAAGCCCGAAGACATTCATGCTATCGGTACCGTCGGCATCATCATGCGCATGCTCAAGCTGCCCGATGAACGGATCAAGATTCTCGTGCAAGGCATCGCCAAAGCCAAGGTCACGAATTACATTCAATCCGACCCCTACTACTCCGTGCGCATCGACAAGATGCCCGACACCAAGATCACGGCCACGACGTTGGAATCCGAGGCCGTCATGCGAACGGTCAAGGAGCAGATCGAACGGATCGTCAGCCTGGGCAAAGTCCTGATTCCCGACGTCATGGTCGTCATCGAAAATCTGGAAGAGCCCGGACGCCTGGCCGACATGGTGGCGTCAAACCTCGGCCTCAAAGTCGATGTCACGCAAAGCGTCCTGGAGCTTCCGGACCCCATCCAACGGCTCCGACGGGTCAGCGACATTCTCGGCAAAGAAATCGAAGTCCTCTCGATGCAGCAAAAGATTCAGGCCCAGGCCAAGGGCGAGATGGACAAAACCCAGCGGGAATACTTCCTGCGCGAACAGCTCAAAGCGATCCAAAAAGAACTGGGGGAACTCGACGAGCGGGCGGAAGAAGTGACGGAGTTCCGGAAACGGATCGCCGAGGCCAAGATGCCGGAAAAGGTCTTGAAAGAAGCGGAGAAGCAGCTGAAGCGGCTGGAAAAGATGCATCCGGATACCGCCGAGTCCGCCACGGTCCGCACGTATCTCGAATGGATGGTCGAGCTCCCCTGGTCGAAACGGTCCAAAGACAACCTCGACCTCAAAGCCGCCGCCCGGGTGCTCAATGAGGATCACTACGATCTCGAAAAAGTGAAAGAGCGCATACTCGAATACCTGGCCGTCCGGAAACTCAAAGAGAAAATGAAAGGGCCGATTCTCTGCTTCGTCGGCCCTCCGGGTGTCGGAAAAACATCGCTGGGAAAATCCATCGCCAAAGCCTTGGGACGGGAATTCGTCCGCATCAGCCTCGGCGGCGTGCGCGACGAAGCCGAAATCCGCGGCCATCGCCGCACCTATGTCGGCGCGCTGCCCGGCCGCCTGATTCAAGGGATGAAGCAGGCCGGAACAGCTAACCCCGTCTTCATGCTCGACGAAGTCGACAAAGTCGGCATGGACTTTCGAGGAGATCCTTCAGCCGCGCTGCTCGAAGTGTTGGACCCCGAGCAGAACAACGCATTTACCGACCACTATCTCGCCGTGCCATTTGACCTGACTGAGGTCATGTTCATTACCACGGCGAATCTGATCGATCCGATTCTTCCGGCCCTGCGCGACCGGATGGAGATCATTGAAATTCCCGGGTACACCGAAGAAGAAAAGCTGGGCATCGCGCAAACCTACTTGATTCCCCGGCAGCTGACTGAACACGGCATCACCACCAAGCATGTGAAGGTGAGCGACCCCGCGCTTCGGCAGATCATCACCAACTATACGCGTGAGGCCGGTGTCCGAAATCTGGAACGCGAAATCGCCAACGTGATGCGAAAGGTCGCCAAGAAAGTCGCCGAAGGGAAAGGCCAGGGATTCCCCGTCAACCCGGCAAACCTGCACAAATACTTGGGCGTCCCCAAATATGTCCCGGAAGCCGAACTCGAAAAAGATGAAATCGGTGTCGCCACCGGATTGGCCTGGACCGAGTCGGGCGGCGATGTCCTCTATATCGAAGCCACGGCGATGAAGGGGAAGGGCCATCTGACACTCACCGGACATCTCGGCGACGTGATGAAGGAATCTGCCCAGGCCGCCCTCAGCTATGTGCGGTCACGTGAAAAAACCCTCAATCTCAATCCGGACATGTTCAGCAAGCAGGATCTCCACATCCATGTCCCGGCCGGAGCCATCCCCAAAGACGGACCCTCCGCCGGCATTACCATGGCCACCGCGATTGCCTCGGCGCTGTCGGGCATTCCTGTCCGGCGAGATCTGGCCATGACCGGTGAAATTACCTTGCGTGGCCGCGTCATGGCCATCGGGGGACTCAAAGAGAAGATTCTCGCGGCCAAGCGGGCCATGCTCACGACCGTGATCCTCCCGCGCCGGAATAAGAAAGACTTGGAAGAAATCCCCAAACACATCCTAAAGGGCATCCAGCTGCACTTTGCCGACACCATGGACGATGTCATGAAGGTAGCCCTGCGCCGAAAGCCGAAGGCCACGGCAGCGCCCAAGAAGAATTCCACCCCGTCGGCGGCCGCACGGAGTAAACCCTCGCGGACACAGAAGAGCCGAAGAACCGCCGGAGGGGGAGCCACACGGGCCACCATCATGGCCTTGCCCGCTCACCTCCGGCCATAACGTTGGCACCTATGGCCCGCCGCAAGGCCACACAGCCCATCCAGGAATTTCCGCTCATCCGGCAACTCCAACGCCGGTTTGAACGGAAAAGTCCGTCCGTAATCACAGGTATTGGAGACGATGCGGCTGTCGTTTCGATCGCCACGACCGATTGGGTAATCCTCACGACTGACCTATTGGCGGAAGGAATCCATTTCGACTTAGCCACGGCCTCCCTCGGCGCAGTCGGCTATAAAGCCGCCATGGCCAATCTGAGTGATGTCGCCGCCATGGGCGCCTCTCCGCGGTTTCTCTTGGTCTCCGTTGCGATTCCAAGCTCTCTCAGAACAACCGACGTCCTTGCCCTTTACGAAGGACTCATGAAGGCCTGTCGGCCATACAAAGTCCGGTTGGTTGGAGGCGATACCTCAGCATCGCAACATGGACTCTTCCTCAGCATCACGCTCCTTGGGACAACGGAGAAAAAGAAAGTCTTGCTGCGGAAAGGAGCACGAATCGGGGATAGCCTCTACGTCACCGGGACTCTCGGAGACTCCCTCGCCGGACTTCAACTGCTCTCGAACTCACAGGCACAAGAGATGGGGGCCCCTCGCCTCCGCTCTGCAGACCGGACGTTCTTGATCAACCGGCACCGGTGTCCGACTGCTCGCGTGCGGGAAGGGCAGTGGCTCAATCAGACAGGCATCGTCACCTCGGCGCTTGATGTCTCCGATGGCTTATCCGGCGACTTACGGCATATCTGCAATGCTAGTCATGTAGGGGCAGAAGTTGACCTTTCGCGCCTTCCGCTTTCTCCAGCCTGCCAAGCCTATGCAGCCTCAACTAAGCAAGATCCTATCGTACTTGCCCTGGCCGGCGGCGAGGATTATGAACTCCTGTTCACTATTCCTGAAGCTCATCGGACTAAGCTCGAACGCGCCGCGAGCCAGCGTAATTTTCCGGTCACCAGGATTGGGCACATTTGCGCTGCGTCGTTGGGCATTCATCGACGATTGAAAGACGGCCGAAGGGACCCACTACCCGTTTTGAGTTACGAGCATTTTCGGACCCCGAACTGAGGAACCGTCAATCCCTATGGCATCATTTCGAGCGCATCTTAGACAGGTGTTACACCTGCAGGAGTCCCCCCGAAGGACCGCGACAGCCTTTGCAATCGGCACAGCCATCGCGTTCTGTCCGTTCTATGGATTTCATACGCTTCTCGCAATCGGATGCACCTGGGCCTTCCGCTTGAACTTTATCGCGGTTATGGCCGGGAACTTTATCAACAACCCGTGGACGCTTATTCCAATTCTAGGGGCTACGTATTGGACGGGTGCTCGCCTGCTCGGGCGAGCAGAAACGCCTTCCTTCGATTGGCATGATCTGAGCTTCTCGGGAATCTACGATCAAGTCTTGCCCTACGCCATCCCCTTTCTACTTGGGGGAACCGTATTGAGCGTAGCCGCTACAGCTCTTGCCTATCCCGTCGCTCTATACCTCATTAGTAAACATCGTCAACCTGCGCCTCCCCCTGCGCCATTGCCGCCCCGGGATCCGCTAGGCTAAGATGCAGATCACGTATGCAACAGGTTGACGAACCCATCAACGCCCCCTATGACGGCTCCGCCCTCATCGCCGATCCGATCCACAAGTATGTGTCGTTCACAGTTCCCTATGCGATCCCTGATCCACAGGAGCGCACAGAAAAGGATCTGATCGATTCACCCTGGGTCCAACGGCTCCGCTATATTTATCAGCTCCAGAGTGCGCGCTGGGTCTATCCCTCGGCAGAACATACGCGGTTCGTCCATTCTCTCGGCACCATGCACGTGGCCGGAAGGTTCGCCCGGCATCTGTACCCCTATCTCAAGAAAGTCGTGAAGGACGTCCCTTCGGCCAACTATGTCGAGGAACTGCTGCGAGTGACCGCACTAGTCCATGACATCGGCCACGGTCCCTTTTGCCACTTCTTCGACGACAACTATCTCCACGGATTTCATCTCACCCACGAAAAGCTCGGACAGATCATTGTCCGCGAACATCTCGGCTCCACTATTCGGAGAATCCGGCGCAGCCCGTCAGGGCCTTTTGACAAAGGGGAAGAACTGAACCCCGATCAGATCGCCCATCTGATCCTGAAGGAAAAGGGGAAGGACAATTCCAAGATCCCGCGCTGGCTCGACATGCTGCAACCGGTCATCTCAGGCAGCTATACCGGCGATAATCTGGACTATGTGCTCCGCGACTCGTACATGTGCGGCGTAGCCGTGGGTCCTGTCGATCTGACGCGTCTGATTCACTACACCATCATCACCGACAAAGGATTCACTATCCACAAGACCGGACTTCCGGCCTTGCAAATGTTCCTAAACACCAGGATGTACCTCTATTCCAACGTGTATTTTCACCGCACGACGAGAGCCATCGACATCCACCTGCGGGACATTTTCGGGGACACGATGAAACTCCTGTTCCCGAACGATCCGCGCAAAAAGATGGAAGACTATCTGAGACTCACCGACTGGTCGCTGTTGGAGGAAGTACGCCAATGGACCAAATCCCGCCAGAAGGCGCGCCGTCAGCTCGGTCAGGAATGGGCGCGCATCCTGGATCGCGATGTGAAGTGGAAGATGGCCTATAGCACGGCATTGAAGGAGAAGGGGCAGGAACGGGGCATGGCATTCCCGAGTCACGAGCAATTCGCGTTGCAAATTGCGAAGGAGCTGCCCAAAGAACTGAGGAAGGTGGAGTTTCGGGTCGATATGGCCCCGCTCGACCCACGGCCGGATCCGAAAGATCGCCGAGGGAATCCGCTCTATGTCTATGACCCCGGGACCAGACAGGTTTCAGCCGACCCGCTGGAAGAATTTCTCGATTTGCTTCCGACCCGCCTGATTCAGTTCAGAGTCTACGGGCTGGATCACCGCCATGACGCAGCCTTATCGCGCGCCACAGCCACTGTCCTCAACAAGACTCCCTCCAGCCTTGAATCAAATTATTAGTGGGATTCTCGCCGATCGACTGCCGGACACGCTTTCGTTATCGACCGCTCGATCGAGCGCACACAGACAAAATGTTTAGGCCGGAATCTTCAGCGGCAGGCCCTTCAGCAGATGCGTCTTCTTGGTCCGCATCATCTCGCGCTGCTCATCGGAGGGGAAATGCGGTCCTCGTCTATTGGTCGGGAAGCGCGTTTCGAACCGCTCGACCAGCTCAAGAGCCTCGGCCGCTTCTCCGGCTCTGATCAACAACTGAGTGAGCCGAAGATAGGCCGGCACCAATAGCATGAGGTGACGAATTTCTTTGGCCTGATCGACGACAAAACGATACCCCGAGACCGCCACATCTGGATTCACCTTTTCATAGCACATGGCCTCAATGATGTGGATCCCCAGACGGTCCGTATCCGCGCTGATGCTGCGTTCCCACTGTCCATTCACCATGGCGCGCATTTCTTCAGGGGATAGTTGGATGCTTTTCCCGCTTCTGAGATTCGCCCGCAATCGCTCTAACACGCCCCTGGCCTCAAGCCATCCTCCGTACAAACCTACGAGGACGCTGGCACAAGGCATCGCCCGTTTACATTTTCCGTCCAGTGGAGAGAATGACCGCTTCGCGACTTGAGACGATGAAAACACGCGCCCGTTCGCATCTGAACAAACGTCGCAGATATGATCATCATCGGCCGTCACATAGAAATACATGCGAATTCCTGACCGGTCGAAGATATCAACCGCCAGAATTCGGCCGGCCATGATCTGCATCTTGTAGTACTGCCAGATGACCAAGAGCGCCAGGACAGCCACCAAGTAGAGCGTAACATCGGGTATTTCGATCCCTGCCAACATCGTGCCTCCTCATGCAACAACACTATAGTGGGCTCACGATAGCACTGGTCCCCCTCAGCACCTAGGGGATTCTCTTTTCCAAGCAGTCCGGACATTGTCCTATTGCGGGGCTCTCCCCTCCATCTAGCCCCTGAACAGCCGTCCAAGCATTCCTTATGGATTCATGAATTTTCTACTCCCCTAGTCGAAGGGAGAAGATAATATGGAGAGGCTTATGACTTGATTGGCGCTGAATGATTGGAGGAATCCCCATGCGATTCGACTACAGAACCGCCTTGATGACCTGTGGATTGATTGGACTGTTGGCATTCCCCTGTACCGCTCAAATGGGAACGGGAGAAGCCGCTAAAATTTTGAACAGCATGCCTTCCGACCTTTTGGCAAAGGTGCAAGCTCTCGCCCAATACCTTCAACAAGGCATCAAAGAAGGCAAACTTTCAGAGGCAGAGGTTCAACAAGGCATGATGTCCGGGCATCTGGGGGAAAAGCTCAAGAACCTGAATCCACAGGCAGGCCAACTCCTTGATGAAATCAGCGATGCCATGAAGAACGGCCAAGGCCCGGGTGAAGCGGCGCTCATGCCGCTGCTTGGGGGATTAGGAATCTCGCCGAACTAATCTGCAAGAGACTGAGCCAAACCGCGGCAGCCATAATCCCTCATTCACAAAACTGCTAGGGAGCCGGTGCGCCCACCCCGGACGTCGGATCAGTCACCGGCACGGGTACTGCCGACTGCACCATGCCCTTAAACGGAAGCTCCAGCAACGCATAGGGATTCACGCGAGCCCCGTTGAGCTTTACGCCCCAGTGCAAATGCGGACCGGTTGCCCGGCCGGTCGCACCGACTTTGCCTACAGCCTGCCCGGCTTTTACCAGATCGCCTTCTTTGACCGACACCTCTGAGAGATGGAAATACATGGAGTAGAACCCAAGACCGTGATCCACATAGACGCCTTTGCCTGAGAAGATGTGATCGACGGTCAACCGCACCACCCCATCGTTCGTCGCAAGTACGTCCGTCCCCATGGGTGCGCCGATGTCTTCCCCATTGTGGGGATTCCTGGCCTGGCCGTTCATGATTCTCACACTACCGAAAATCCCCGTCCGTTTTCCCCCGACCGGTTCTAAGAAGCCACTCTGCCAGAGCTTCAATCGCGAATCCTCGGCCAACGCTGCCTTCACCTGCTCTTGCTCGGCTTTCCATCGGGCCAGCGCTTTCTCGTCCAGATCCACTTTCTCTTTCGGTAACTTCAAATGCTCGACACGAAACTTTTCTTTGACCACCAGCACGTTCATGCTGACATGCTTCGTCTGATCGCCAATCTTGATGTCCACAGCCAATTCATGCGTCCCTGGCTCATCCTGCATGTCGAGGCCCAGCAATCCAACGTACCCCGGAGCTTCGCCGCTTCGTGGGTCCGGAAAAAGCGAGATCGTCCGGCCCATGAACGTTCCCCGGACTTCAGCCTGGGGATCGTCGCCAGGCACTTTCACCAGCACGATCTGTCCTTGCTTCCCGCTGTATTGTCCGTCCGCCCCCTTCGGTGCTGGCATCGACCCTGGAACCAGTTCAATGGGGAAAATGCTCGCAACGAGGACAATCGCCGTGAGAATCATGCGATCGAATTGCGAGGCGCGCTGCTGGACGGCTTGGATCATGGTATTCATCGAGAAAACCTCGTTCCTGACACTTGTGAGACTAGTTCTTCGACCCGACGATTCGTGGCGCTAAACGGATCCATGCAGAGAATCGTCTCTTCCCAGTACCCGTTTAATTTGAGATAGGTCCAGTCCACGGTATACGACCGGTTCTTGGCCCTGGCAAATCGAATAAAGTCGCCCCGCACCTTGGCTCGCGTGGTTTGCGGCGGCGTCGACATCGCCCGTTGCACCGCCTCTTCCTCCACGACCCGCTCGATGAGCCCCTTGGACTCCATCAGATAATATAATCCCCGCGTTCGTTTCACATCATGGAATTGTAAATCCAGCAGATACACACGGGGATCGTCCCACCCGCAGCCTTTTTTATCGACATACGACTGAATGAGGTGCTTCTTGGTCACCCAGTCCACCTGATGGACCAGTTGCATCGGATCATCTTCCAACCGATCCAGCAACGTCGCCCATTTATGAAACACATCGTCGTGGACGGGATCATGCTCGCGCTGCGCCAAATACTGCTCCGCGCGCTCAAGATAGACCCGCTGTATTTCAATGGCGGTCATTTGGCGTCCATCGTCCAGCTTCACCTTCTTCTTCAAGGTCGGGTCTCGTGAAATCTCCCGAATTGCTTTGACCGGATCTTCCAACTCCATCCCCTGCACGGCGTATCCGTCTTCGATCATCGACAGCACCAATGCCGCCGTCCCCACCTTCACATAGGTGACAAACTCCGACATGTTGGAGTCCCCGACGATAATATGCAGCCGACGGTAGCGCTCCGCATCGGCATGCGGTTCATCCCGGGTATTGATGATGCTGCGAGACGAGGTGGTGGAAGAGGACGTTTTCTCGTGAATATGCTGGGCGCGCTGAGAGATGAAGTACTGGGGCTTACCGGACACCTTCAGTACCTTTCCCGCTCCACCATAAATCTGTCGGGTCACGAAGAAGGGAATCAGTTGCTCCGTGACCTTCCAGAAGTCCACGTCGCGCCGCATCAGAAAGTTTTCATGACACCCGTACGTATTCCCGAGGGAATCCGTGTTGTTCTTAAAGATGTAGATCTCGCCGGACAGTCCTTCTTCACGCAATCGTTCTTCTGCCGCGGGAAGACAGGCTTCCAGCAACCGCTCCCCGGCTTTATCGTGAATGACGAGATCGAGAATATTGTCGCACTCGGGCGTGGAGTATTCGGGGTGACAACCGGTGTCCTGGTAGAACCGGGCGCCATTGACGAGGAATGCGTTGGAGGGCCAGCTGTTGGGAATCAGACCTTCAAAAATGTAGCCGAGGACTTTCTCCATCGGCAGATAGATCCGTCCGTTCGGCGAGAAGATCAGGCCGTACTCGTTTTCCAGGCCGAAGATCCGCTGCTTCATAGAACCGGGGGATATCATGGAGGGTTACAACACAATACACGGCCAATGATGGATCTTCAACTTCCACATCCAGCACGAACGCTTCAGACTGTCAGGAGTTGCTGAACTTCACCCGGCGTGAGCCGCCTAAATTTGCGGCCGGTGCGCGCCCGTTCGAGCACGGCGACTTCCAATCCCTCTGGGTTGAGCTTCTGATTGGCCGTCTGCTCCAGCGCAGAGACGCAGAAGCCGAGCGCGGCTTTGAGAGCCGGAGGAGGACCGGTCACCTTGTCCTTCATCGCCGCCAACACCGCCTCCGATCGTCCACCGATGACGGCAACGGCCTTCTCATCGATGATGCTGCCGTCGAAGGAAATGCGGTAAATTTCATTCGCCTGGCTGTTCAACCCTACCTGGACCACGAGAATCTCCACCTCAAGCGGCTTCATTTCCTGGCTGAAGATGGTGCCAAGGCTTTGCGAATAGCCGTTGGCCAGCGAGCGCGCCGTGACATCCTCCCGGCTGTACATGAACCCCTTCAGATCCGCATGACGAATGCCGGCCTTTCGGAGATTCTCAAACTCGCTGTACTTCCCGGCCCCGGCAAACGCGATACAGTCATACACCTCGGAGATTTTATGGAGCGACGCACTGGGGTTATCCGCGGTGAACAACACTCCGTCCGCATATTCCATGGCGATACTTGAGCGGCCCTTCGCGATGCCTTTCTTGGCATACTCCGCCTTGTCCTGCATCATCTGCTCGGGAGACACGTAGTACGGCATCGGCATCGTTAGGTCTCCTTCGAGCGACGGGCGGCCATCAGCACGTCATAGACTGCGCGAATGCTGTCGTTCGACACATCCGTAATCCCCTGCGCGTTCACCAGCTTGGCGGTGGGATAAATCCCCCGCACCAGGTCAGGGCCTCCGGTTCCCACATCGTCATCGGCGGCATTGTAGAGCGACATCAGGGCAAGCCTGAGCGCCTCGGCCTCCGGAAGTTGGCGCTGAAAATGTTCGCGCATGGTATTTCGCGCGTCCTTGCCGCCTGATCCGATCGCATGATAGTCGGACTCTTCATACCGCCCGCCCGTGATGTCGTACTTGAAAATACGCCCCTCGCCTCGCTTGAGATCATACCCCACGTACAGCGGCATCACGACGAGTCCTTGAAACACCATAGGCAAATTCGCCTTCACCATCTGCCCGAGCTTATTGGCCTTCCCTTCGCACGACAGCGACATTCCCTCCAGCTTTTCGTAATGCTCCAATTCGGTCTGAAACAGTTTCGCCATCTCAATGCAGGGCCCGGCCGCACCGGCAATGGCCATGGCCGAATGCTCATCGATTTTGAACACCTTCTCGATTCGACGGTCGGCGATTTGAAATCCCTCGGTTGCCCGGCGATCCCCGGCAATCACCACGCCCTGCTGATATTTGATGGCCAGCACCGTCGTAGCCTGCGGAACCGTCAAGGCCCCTCCCCCTCGGGATGAATCCTGAGTTCCGGGAAAGCCACCACCACCATTGCCTCCCAGCGTCAATCCAGGGTGTTGCTTCGAAATGAAATCGAAGAAACTCGGCTCATCGTAATTCGGCAAAAAAGGAAGATTCATGATTGACGCGTAACGCGGCTCCTCGGGTTAGGCTTTCAACTTGGCTAATAGGGCTTCGGCCGTCGCGCAACTCTCTAGCAGCGCGCCCGTCATGGCTTCGGTGCCTCGGCCTGGATCCATCAGCGGAATCCTGGTAATGGTGGGGTTCCCGAAGTCGAATAGCACCGAGGTCCAGCTGACCCCATACAGTGAGGCGGCAAACTTGGCCGCGCAACGCCCGCGGAAATAGGCGCGTGTCCCTGGAGGCGGCATGGTTTCCGCACGCACGATTTCAGCTTCACTGACGATGCGCTTCATCCGATTCCCCCGCTCGAGAGTATAGAAGAGCCCTCTCTCAGGCCGCACATCATGATACTGCAAATCCATGAGCTTGACCCGCGGATCCGTCCACCCACACCCCTTCCGGTCTAAATACGACTCGATCATATGACGCTTGGCCACCCAATCCAGCTCGTCCACCAACAACCGTGGATCTTTCTCCAAGCCATCCAAGACATGCTCCCAGCGAGCCAAGACGTCCTGCATGATCTCCGTGGTTGGATGACTCGCGTAAAAGGCCTTTGCGGCACTCCAATAGGCTCGTTGAATGGCCAACGCGGTCGTCGGCCGTCCGCTTGAGAGTTTCAACGACTGCTTCATATCCAAATCGCGCGAGACTTGCTTGATCGCTCGAACCGGTTCGTCCAACTCAATCTGCGGGAGATCCGCACCCGCTTCCAACAGTTCCAACACCATGCTTAATGTTCCCACCTTCAGATAGGTGGAGAGCTCGGCCATGTTGGCGTCACCCACAATCACGTGCAGTCGCCGATACTTGCTGTACTCAGCATGCGGTTCATCCCGCGTATTGATGATGGGCCGCTTGACCATCGTATTGAGGTCGGCCAGGCATTCAAAAAAATCGGCGCGTTGGGAAATCTGGTACTCGGCGGGGCTCGTCTGATTCTCGGCGCCGACCTTCCCGGCTCCGGCCACGATCAAACGCGTGACAAAAAACGGCGCCAGCACGCGGAGTATGTCATCGAACGGAACGGATCGAGCAACGAGATAGTTCTCGTGATATCCGTAGCTATTTCCTTTGCCGTCAGAATTATTCTTGTAGACAACGCATTGCTCGCAGCCGCGCGCGCGGGTCAACTCAGTCAGACTCCTGGCGAGAATCCGTTCCCCGATGCGTTCAAAAGCCACCACTTCCCTGGGGTTCGAGCATTCCGGAATGGAATATTCAGGATGCGCCCCATCGACATAAAGCCGGCCGCCGTTCGCCAACACCTTATTGAGCTGGCGATTGTACTCAGGGTTGGGGCGCTCTCGCTCTCCCTCCACCTCGAAACCGCGCGCATCCAAAAGGGGATTTTCGTTTTCATAGTCCCAAATGGCATTGGGAGCCGGCAAGCCCGGGTAGTGGCCGATCACGGCGATTGATGCGGCCACAGGATCCGATAATGCCGCCTCCTTGGCTGCAATACCGAACTCGGTTTCTGTGCCGATCACGCGGGAGAAGTTCGTCGACGGCTGGTCTTGCATAGGATGATGAGACGACTAGAGATAATGGCCCGTGGTCACGGTTTCGATCTGGCGAGACTCCGCCGGCCCGCCGCTGATCGTCCGCAGGTGCACGATTTTTTCGCCCTTTTTGCCGGCCACTTTGGCCCAGTCGTCCGGATTGGTGGTGTTCGGCAGGTCCTCATGCTCCTTGAACTCTTCACGAATGGCCCGGATCAGATCCTCCGAACGAAGCCCAACCCCTTCTTTCGCAATAGCCCGCTTCACCGCATATTTCTTGGCGCGGGAGACAATCCCCTCAATCAGCGCACCGCTGGCGAAATCCTTGAAGTAGAGGACTTCCTTCTCGCCGTTGGCGTACGTGACTTCGATGAACTTATTCTCCTCGGACGCCGCGTACATCGCATCAACGGTGAGCGTCGTCAGTTTTTCAACCAGCGCTTTCCGATCGCCGCCATGTTGCGCCAACTCCTCCGGCGCAAAAGGCAATTCGGTGGAGACATACTTTGAAAAGATATCCCGGGCCGCCGTAGCATCCGGACGGCCGACTTTGACTTTGACATCCAGCCGCCCCGCCCGCAACACCGCCGGATCGATGAGATCCTGTCGATTGCTGGCCCCGATCACGATGACGTTCCGCAAACGTTCCATTCCATCAATCTCTGAGAGAAACTGCGGCACAATGGTCGACTCGATATCGGAAGAAATCCCCGTGCCGCGCGTCCTGAAAAGGGCGTCCATTTCATCGAAGAACACAATGACCGGATTGCCCTCCGCCGCTTGTTCCTTCGCCTTCTTGAATACTTCACGCACCTGCCGTTCCGACTCACCGACATATTTATTGAGCAACTCCGGGCCCTTCACGTGCAGAAAGTAGCTCCGGATTTGCTTTCCCGTGAGATGACCCAATTTCTTGGCGATTGAGTTGGCCACCGCCTTGGCAATCAAGGTCTTTCCGCACCCGGGAGGGCCATAGAGCAACACCCCTTTGGGAGCGCTTAGCTTAAAATCCGCAAACAGCTCGGCATGGAGGAACGGCAATTCCACGGCATCGCGGACATGTTCCAGCTCCTTCTGAAGCCCCCCGATATGCTCGTAGTCGACGTCCGGCACTTCTTCGAGCACCAAATCTTCGGCTTCAGACTTTGGCAGTTTTTCGATGACATACCCGGAGCGAGCATCGTACAGCAGATGATCGCCAACGCTGAGCCGCTCGGCCAACAGGGGATCAGCGAGTTCCGCGACTTTTTCCTCATCAAAGTGCAGGGTGACGAGCGCGCGGCCTCCCTCTAAAACATCTTTTAACCGCACGACCTCGCCTTGCACGTCGAAGCCCTTCGCCTCAATGACGTTCAACGCTTCATTCAACACCACTTCCTGCCCGCGTCGCAGCTCCTTGCCGTTGATCGCGGGAAGCAGACTGACCTTCATTTTGCGGCCGGACACAAACACATTCGCGGTGCCATCGGCGTTCATGGAGGAATAGATCGCGTAGGAAGAGGGCGGCGCAGTCAGCTTCTCGATCTCTGCGCGGAGCGCTTCGATCTGAGCCTTAGCTTCCTGCAGCGTGGCGACAAGCTTGTCGTTCTGTTTGGTGGCGTGGTCGAGTTGGTAACGGGATTGATACAGCCGACGGATTTCTTCTTCCATCGACTGAATTTGAACGCGAAGCTTGTCGACTTCGCGGGCCTGGTCGTCGTTTTTTGAAATCACGTCCGCTTTCCCCTCTGACAACCGCTTCGTGATTTGCTTCACGGAATCTCGGAGGGACCGGATTCGGCTCGAACCGCTCTTCTTCTCTGCCATGTGCCTACTCGCCGTAACGCTAGGACACCGCGCGCCATCGCATCTTCAAGCCAGTGAACGGATTCTAACACCCGACCTGGGGGTGGTCAACTGCACGAGGTCAACGTGCCTGCGAGCCATCGGGCAAATGAGATGGCCACGCGGCACGAACAGCCGCCTGCATATCGATGGTTGCTCTCCCGACATTCGCTTGGCCGAGAATTCCACCGATCATCGCTACGCCGAACGCCCCCGCGCCCCTCACTGATTCGATTCGTTCGCGCGTAATGCCACCGATGGCAAATACCGGCACGGGTGATTGGCGGCAGGCGGCAGCCAGCACGGCTAATCCCAAGGGCGCGCCGAATTCCCGCTTCGATGGGGTCTCAAAAATCGGGCCGAGGAGCACGTAGTCGGCGCCGTCACCGCCGGCCTGTTGCACTTCTGTGACTGAATGCACCGACACGCCGATGAGCCGATGCCGGCCCACGACTCGGCGCGCGACCGAAACCGGCAGACTGCTGGCGCGAAGGTGGACCCCGTCGAGATCCAATGCCACCGCCATATCAATACGATCATTGATGATCAACGGAACGGCACGATCTCGCGTCATCGCGCCAATCTGCTGCGTCAATGACAGGAGTTCTCGGGTCGGAAGATCACGCTCACGCAACTGGATTGCCGGCACACCGGCATCCACCGCTTCCCGGAGGGCGCTCTCAAACGAGCGTCCGTGAACCAGCGACCGATCCGTGACCAAGAGTAGACGGAAATTAACAGGCAGCATGGGGCCAGCGGCAGAACACCTGATCGGACAAATTGACGCGATGGCGGACGCAACTATCGAGAAACCGTTCCGCCATCGCTACTCGACACACGTAATTAGAGCATGCCCTCGATAGGACTACTCGCGGTCGCGTACAACTTTCTTGGAATACGCCCCGCCTTGTAGGCCAACCGACCGGCATAGACCGCATATTTCATGGCTTCCGCCATGGCGATCGGATGCTGCGCCCCTGCGATCGCCGTGTTCATTAACACCGCATCGGCACCGTACTCCATGGCTAGCGCGGCATCAGAGGCCGTCCCCACTCCCGCATCGACAATGATGGGGACCTTCACCGTTTCCATGATGATCTTGAGATTGTACGGATTGCGGATCCCCAGTCCAGACCCGATGGGCGCCGCCAGAGGCATCACTGCCGGACAACCGATGTCGACCAGCTTCTTCGCGACAATGGGATCATCGTTCGTGTAGGGCAACACGATGAACCCTTCCTTGATGAGAATCTTGGCGGCTTCAATGAGCCCCGCGGTATCTGGGAACAGCGTTCGCTCATCGCCGAGTACTTCCAACTTCACGAGATCGGAGATGCCAGCTGCCCGCGCGAGCCGTGCATATCGCACCGCGTCCTCGACCGTGTAACAACCGGCCGTGTTCGGAAGAATCGTGTACTTCTTCGGATCGATGTAGTCGAGGAGATTCTCTTTCGACCGGTCTGTGATATTCACGCGCCGGACCGCCACCGTCACCACATCGGCCCCGGATGCCTCGATCGCCTTTTTCGTCTCGGCGAAATCTTTATACTTTCCTGTCCCCACCCACAGTCGTGAGCGGAATTCATGACCGGCAATCGTCAACCTATCGTTCGCGTCCATCCGATTCTCCTTTAGTCCCGCATCCGCCGCCGATAAATCCAAGAATCTCGACCCGATCTCCCTCGCGAAGACATCGCTGTCCAAAATCCTTCCGGTCGAGAATTTCAAGATTCAATTCGACGGCCACACGCTCCGTCGCAATCGCCAGATCCTTCAGCAGATCGGCAACGGAGTCGCCGTCCCGCCACCCTCGCGGCTCGCCATTCACATGGATTTGAATCTCGTTCGCCATGGCGATCATCCTATGGGAGCACAATTCTGGTTGTCAATTAGCCCTCCCCCTTGTCTCGAGAGGGGCATCCCCCGCACAATGCAGATCCGTCGATAGCCGGAGTGACCTGACATGCCTACGCAAAATGAACGAGTCGCCCAGATCTTTCAATCCATTGCCACACTGCTCGCCTCCCAGCGGGCCAACCCCTACCGCATCAGAGCCTATCGCCGGGCTGCGGATTCGATTCTGGCACTGGAAGAGGATGTCGCGCTTGTGGCACAGCGTCACGAACTTGAAGACATCGACGGGATCGGGAAAGATTTGGGGGGAAAGATCAGGGAGTTTCTGGAAACCGGGACGATTCGCACGTATGAAGAATTGAAGACACCATTGCCACCCGAGGTAAAGAGCTGGGCGCGGCTGCCGGGCCTCCACGATTCACTGGTGAGCTATCTCTATGCCAGGCTGGGTATCCGAACGCTGGACGACCTGGAGCAACTGGTCTCATCCCACCTTCTCCGCACCGTTCCAGGATTTACCGGATCGGAGGATGAATTGCTCCAGGCCATTCGACAGCAGAACGCGTCCCCTCCGGGTTAGGAGACTTTCATCTCCTTAAAAATCTTCCAGGTCTTCAGCAACTCCACCGCTTTCTGCAATTGCGCATCCTGCTCAAGGGCCGGATCACCGGCCGAATCAACTGCAGGTGTTTGAGGTGCCGCGCCACCCTTGGTTGCCGTGTCCTCCGGTGCCTTCCCGTTGGAATGCGGCGCCGCCTCCTTCTCTTTCCCCGGAGCCGGCTTCACAGCCTTGGCGTCAGGTGACGGATCGACGGGCTTCCCGTCCTTTGCCGGGGCTGGAGTCGGAAGCTTCACAACAATATCCGGAGTAATGCCTGTGGACTGGATCGATCGCCCCTTGGGCGTATAGTACTTCGCCGTGGTGAGTCGAAGTCCTGAGCCGTCGCCGAGCGGAAGGATGGTCTGGACCGATCCCTTCCCGAACGAGGTGGTGCCGACAATCACCGCACGCCCCCAGTCTTGCAGCGCTCCGGCAACGATCTCCGACGCGCTCGCCGACCCTTCATTCACGAGAATGATCATCGGAAGTTCATCCATTTGATCTTTCGACTTCGCCAACCATTCATCCTTCTTACCTTCGCGATTCTTGGTGAACACGACGAGCTTCCCGTTGGGGAGAAACTGTTCGGACACATCGACCGCCGCCGTCAGCAATCCGCCGGGATTGTTCCGGAGATCCAGAATGGCCCCCTGGACTTTCTGTTCGCGGAATTGCTTGATGGCTTTCGCGAGATCCCGTCCCGTCGCTTCCTGAAACTGTGTCAGCCGAACATAGCCCAGGTTGTCGATGACCTTCGACTTCACGCTTTCGATCTTGATGGTATCCCGCATCAGCGTAAACTGCAGCGGATCCGGCGTCCCCTCGCGCTGAATGGTCAGGTTGACCTTGGTCCCCTTCGGGCCGCGCATCTTCTGGACCGCATCCATCAACGTAAGATCCTTCGTCGTCTCATCGTTGACCTTCACGATGAAGTCTCCGGCCTTAATCCCTGCCCGCTGGGCCGGAGTCCCTTCGATCGGTGCGATCACAGCCAACCGATTCTCTTTCACTCCTATCTGAATGCCAACGCCGCCGAACTCGCCCTTGGTTTCCACCTGCATCTCTTTGTACATCTCGGGCGTCATATAGGCGGAGTGGGGGTCAAGCGTCGACAGCATGCCGCGGATGGCCCCTTGCACCAATTCCTTCGTTTTCGTTTCATCGACGTAATGCCGCTGCACCTGATTGAGCACCTCCGAAAATGTCTTGAGCTCCTCGTACGTTTCCGTCGCATGGCCGGTTCGCTCCCAGCCCTTGCCGATCAGAACCCCGCACACGATGGCCACAACCATCATTGGCCCGATGACCCAAGACTTCGCTCGCGGCTGCTGTTCCATAAAGCGTCTATCCTTTCCGTCCAAATGCCCGAACCCTGTCACCAATCAAGTCTGTTTCCAGACCATATTTTCTATCGCTTGGCCAACCACAGCATCGGGTCCACGGCATCGGACCCTTCACGTAATTCAAAGTATAATGTATTTTCGCCGATCATGCCCGTATCTCCGGTTTCTCCGATCGCCTGCCCTTCCGTGACACGTTCCCCGACTTTTGCCAAAATCCTCGAGGCGTGGGCATAGAGCGAGAAAAATCCGTTCGTATGATCCATGATTATAACCAGTCCATACCCTTTCAACCAGTCGGCATAGACCACGGTGCCCGGCATGACGGAATGGATAAAACTGCCCTCCACCGTTCTGATTTCGATACCCTTCCGTTGCACATAGGTATTGAACGTCGGATGTTTTTGCCGGCCGAAGAACGACACGACCTGCCCATCTGCCGGCCAGGGCAACGCGCCCTTGGCTCCGCGCGGAACCGCCGGCGCGGTCGGCGGCCGCATTGCCATGGCCTTCCGGCGCGTCTCCAATTCATGCAGGAGGCTATCAACCCGAGAGGCAGACCGTTCAAGCTCTTCGGCCGCCCGGCTGAACGAATCTTTCTCCTGCGTGATCTTGGTGAAATAGACCTTCTTCTCCTTCTGCAGCGAGCGGATGTCGGAAAGCTTTTTCTCTGTCGCCTCCTTGTACGCCAACATTCCAGCGCGAGCTTCCGCCCGTTGCCGCTCCGCCTGCTCCATCCGTCCGACATCGGCTCGAAACGTCCCCATCAACTCAAAATCTTTTTGAGACACCGCCGAGAGATATTGCAATCGCCGTTGAAAATCACCATAGGAGTCCGCCGATAACAATGTCTTCACATAGCCGGCCCGCCCCTCCATATATTGCACTCGGAGCCGAGCCAGAATGGCCTCGCGACGCTCCTGGATGCTGCCACGTATCGCCCCGAGCTGTTCGGTGATCGAGTCGATCTCACGATCCTTTTTCCGAAGCTTCTTGTTGATCTCCTGATGTTCCTGGCGGGTCCGCACCAATCGCTCATCAAGCGTTTGAATCCCCTGGAGCACGGACTCCCGTTTTTTCTCCGCTTCGTCCGCCCGTTTTCGTTTCTCCTCGATTTTATCTTTCAGCTGTTCCAGCGTCTTCCGTTCACGCTCAATTTTTTCAGAAATCGGATCGCCCGCCGCCCTGGCAGAACTCGTCGCACCGACACACAGGACCAGACAACCGGCCAATGTAAGTATGTGTGCGCCCCTCATGCCCGCCCGTCTCCAAACCGCCGGAGCGACACGAAACTGCCGGCAAACCCAAGACCGATCCCGACCAAAACCAGCGCCAGACAGACGGAGAGAGGGAAAAAGGTAATCATGTTTTCGATGCCGCTCAATCGGCCGGTTGAACTGATCTGTTGACGAAACAGCTCGAATCCACCTTTTAGAATCAGTAGTGACAACGCACTTCCGCAGGCGCCCAGCACCGCGCCTTCGAGCAGATACGGAATGCGGATGAACCACCGGGTGGCGCCGATCAGCCGTAAGATCTCCACTTCCTCCCGCCGTGAAAACAGTGTCAGCCTGATGGTATTGCCGATAATCGTCACTGCGGCGGTCGAGAGAATTACCCCGACACCGATGGCGATCAGCTCGATATACCGAATGAGCCCTGCCAACGCATCAATCCATTCTTGATTGTAATCGACCTTCGCCACCCCCCCTATCGTGCGGACCCGCTCCGTCCACCGCTTCACCGCATCGGGGGATCGAAATTGCGAAGCCAGCGTCACCACGAACGAAGCCGGGAGCGGGTTTTGTCCCAATCCTTCCAGCAGATGGGAATCGGCTGGAAACTGGGCGCGAAACTCACCCAAGGCCTGTTCCTTTGAAATAAATACCGCGGCCGCCACCATCCGATCCGCCTTCAATCGACCTTCCAGCTCAATTACGGCTTCCCGGGTAAGCTGGTCATCCAGATAGACCATGATTTTGATGTCTTCTTGGAGCCAGCCTGCGGCGCTCCGCAGATTCACGTAAAGCAGCAGAAAGATCCCGACACAGGACAGCGTAAAGGCCGTCGTCAAAATCGCCACGACGGTCGTTGTGCGGTTCGCTCGCATATTGGCCCAGGCTTCACGGAGCAGATAGAACAATCGTCTCATACGCCCACCTGTACGGCATGAGCGGGAGCCGGAACCATGACGCCTTCCTGAAGGACAATCACACGACGGTTGATCTGCGCCATAACTTGAGGGTCATGGGTCGCAACAATGACGGTCGTGCCTCGCGCATTGATGAGCTTAAACAGCTCAATAATTTCTGCCGTCCGCTCGGGATCCAGATTGCCCGTCGGCTCATCGGCAAGCAGCACGATCGGCCCATTCACAATCGCCCGGGCAATGCAGACGCGCTGTTGCTCACCGGCGGACAGGCTGGTTGGAAACTGATCCTTCTTGTGGTCGACTCCGACCGCCCGCAATGCCTCCGTCACCTTTCGACGAATATCGACCGACGACGCCCCCTGCACAATCAACGGCAAGGCGACATTTTCAAAGACCGACTTCTTCGACAACAGACGAAAATCCTGAAACACCGTCCCAACCTTTCGGCGAAGGAAGGGAATCTCCGATTTTTTCAACTTCGTGACATTCTTTCCCTGAACAAAGATTTGCCCTTCGTCAGGATTCTCGGCCGCAATCAACATGCGCAACAAGGTCGACTTCCCGGCCCCGCTCGGCCCCATCAATAAGACAAACTCCCCTTTCTCGATATCGAGCGTGAGATCGGAGAGCGCCGGGCGGCGATCATATGTTTTCGAGACGTGAATCAGTTGAATCATCGCATCCATCATACTTATCTACAGAATACTGCTACCAGCCCGCTTGATCCGATACCTCAAACGCATGCTCGATATGCTCGATCTGAAAGGAGGACTCCGCATCCCCCTGCACTAAGATGACATCGAATCGACAAACTCGATCGCTCAAATGGCGCTGGGCCAGATACTGTCCTGCCAACCGGATCAACTTGGCTTGTTTCCGCCGATCTACCGCCAGGAGCGCACCGCCAAACGCTCCGGTGGTTCGTGCTTTGACTTCAACAAACACCAACACACCGTGATCATCGGCGACCAGATCAAGCTCGCCGATTGTGGTCCGAAGATTCCGTTCCAGAATCGCATAGCCCTTCCGGCGTAAAAACTGCTCGGCGCTTGCTTCACTGTCCTGACCGAATTGGTGGCGAGGATCACGCATCGTCTCCGCCCTCATGGTTGCAATGCCCCACAGGCAGGCGCATTCAACACCGCCGACACAGGCGCAAAGGTTCGTCGATGGATCGGGGATGGGCCGTACTCAGCCAGACGAGCCAAATGTTCCTCTGTGCCGTACCCTTTATGAGACAGGAAATTATACTGCGGGTAGGCCTCATGGAACTGAATCATCAACCGATCCCGCGTGACTTTGGCCACAATCGACGCAGCCGCGATGGACAACGACAGGGCGTCGCCCTTGATGATCGGACGAATGGGCATCGCCATCCCTGCAAGGGACACGGCATCGATCAACACGTAATCAGGAGCGGGCGAGATTTCGGCAAGCGCCCGACGCATCGCCAGCTTAGTCGCTTCGAGGATATTGATCCGGTCGATCTCTTCCGCCGTCGATGACCCGACGCCGACCGAGACGGCCCGATCCATAATCTCGGCATACAGCCGATCGCGCTCTGATACGGATAGTTGCTTGGAGTCGTCCGCCCCGATCAGGCGACAACGAACGGGAAGAATCACGGCCGCGGCGACGACCGGGCCAGCCAGGGGACCTCGACCGGCTTCGTCGACGCCGGCGATGCGGCGATACCCGCACCGCCGGGCCTCTTGCTCAAATTCCTCGGTAGGTCCCAACCGGCATGTCCTCCGACTTGCGAGACCGACTCAGAGGTACGGGTGCGGCTGAATGACGGCCACCCGATCAGGCCCTTAGGCCTTGGCTGCCGCCGCTTTTGCCGCTGCCGCCGCTTTCCCCTCACCCACAAACTCGCGTTCTTCAACCTTGGCGAACTTGCCCTTCTTGGACCGAAGATAGTAGAGCTTGGCGCGACGCACACGGCCCTGACGCACCACATCCACCTTGGTCACGATCGGCGAGTGCACCGGGAAAATTCGCTCGACCCCGACGCCGTAGGAGACCTTGCGGACGGTAAATGTTTCCGTATTCAAGGCTCCTTTACGAGCGATCACCGCTCCCTCGTAGACCTGAATGCGTTCCTTTTCACCCTCCACGACTTTCACATGGACCCGCACGGTATCGCCCACTTCAAACTTAGGCGGCGTGGCTTTGGTGAATGACTGCTGAAGACGTTCTAACCGATTCATGATGCTCTCCCTTTCCTTCCATCAAACGGGCGTCGAGACAACGCCCTCGCTAATAATCTCACTCAATAACCGTTGATCTTCACGACTCAAACTGCGATCCCGGATGAGGTCCGGACGCCGCGCATAGGTGCTGCGCAAGGCCTGCTTCCTGCGCCAGAGACGAATGGCTTCATGATGCCCAGAGAGCAGCACCTCGGGAACCCCCATGCCTCGCACGTCGGCAGGCCTGGTGTAGTGCGGGTATTCCAGGAGTGAATCCGAAAAAGACTCTTCGACCACGGACTCCGGGTCACCCAGCACGCCCGGCACCAATCGAGTGGCGGCGTCAATCAAAACCAAAGCCGGCAATTCGCCTCCGGTCAAAATATAGTCGCCGACCGAAACCTCTTCCGGCTGGAGCGCCTCGCGAACCCGCTCATCAACTCCTTCATAGTGCCCGCAGAGAATGACGATCCGGCAAGGCTCGGCGGCCAGGTCTTTCGCATAGTCCTGCGTGAAGATTCGCCCCTGGGGCGAAGGAAACATCAACCGAATCTCTTCACCGGTGGATTGGGCGCTGGCACGCAACGCATCCACCGCGCGCAGGATCGGCTCCGCCTTCATAACCATCCCCGCACCGCCGCCATAGGGAACATCGTCTGCAACCTTGTGGCGATCCAGCGTGTAGTCACGAAGATTATGCGCCTGGATGGCCAGCAATCCCTTCTCTTGCGCGCGTTTGAGCATGCTATGCCCCACCGCCTGCAGAATCATTTCGGGGAACAATGTCAGAACGTCGATGCGCAACACGTCACGCTCCCAACCCTTCGATCATGTGTACGGTCATCACCCGCTGCTGTAAATCAACGGCCACAACCAAATCTCGCGCTGCGGGGATGAGCGTTTCCTTGCTCCCGTCCTGCACCACAAACACATGATTGCCGGTTAATTCCCAGATGTCGGTCAACGTCCCAATACCGTTCCCCTGTTCATCCTGCACGCGCAAACCGATGAGATCGCATTCATAATACTGTCCCTGCGGCAACGGGGGCGCACTCCCTTTCGGGATTTGAATCAACCCGCCACGCCATTGCCCGGCCTCCTCGGGAGATGTCAATCCTTCAAATGCAAGGATATACCCCTGCCCCGCAGGACGAACCTGCGTCACCCGCGTGTCCCAAGTCTTGCCACTAGTCGCCAGGAGACTCACCGCTCCCAATGACTCCAATCGACCGGGCACGTCGCTGAGCGAACGAACTTTCACCTCGCCTCTGACGCCGAACGATCGTTCGATCCGTCCTACTGTTACCAGCTCGACCGGTTCGGCCACCATGGTCGCTAGGCCTTCTTCTTCGCCGCTTTCTCTGCTTCAAACTGCTTCCAGAGACCGGACCGGCGCAACAAGGTCCGCACGGTCACCGAAGGCTGGGCTCCATGATGCAACCAGGTCAACACCCGGTCCTGCTTCACATCCGGAAGACCCTGTTCCTTGAGCGGATCGAAAATGCCGAGAATTTCCAGGAACCGCCCGTCGCGGGCCTTCCGGGAATCCGCCGCTACCAAACGATACATCGGCCGCTTATGTCTGCCTGTCCGAGCCAATCTGAGATGAACTGCCACGACTGCCCTCCTTTGAAAAACCGTCCAACACGGTGAATGAATAAATCTCGCTACATGGAGCGCATGAGTTGGGCCAATTGGCGCCGCCCCCCTGTCCCCGTCATGGCCTTTGCCAATTTCTTCGCCGACAAGAATTGCTTGATCAGGCGATTCACGTCCTGCACACTCGCGCCGCTACCGCGAGCAATCCGCTTCTTCCGGCTGCCGTTGATGATGGTATGGTCACGCCGCTCACGGGTCGTCATCGAGTCGATCATCGCCGTGACCCGCTTCATCTCGCGCTCCGGCTTATCCCCCTCGATCACACTCTTCAACTTCTGTCCGCCCGGCAACATGCCGAGAATCTGCTCCAGCGAGCCCAGCTTGTTCATCTGAGCCATCTGCTTGCGAAAATCCTCAAGCGTAAAGCTATTACTGGTCAGGCGCTGCTGCGCCTCTTCGGCCTGTTCTTGCGTAAACGTGGCTTGCGCCTTTTCGATCAGCGAAAGGACGTCGCCCATCCCGAGGATTCGGGAAGCCATCCGATCGGGATGAAAGACTTCCAGGGCATCCAGTTTTTCGCCCACACCGAGAAACTTAATCGGCTTACCGGTGACTGCACGGATGGATAAGACCGCTCCACCACGAGCATCACCTTCGACCTTCGTGAGGATCACCCCGGTGAGACCCACCTTCTGATCGAACTGGGTGGCCATCGTAACGGCATCCTGCCCCGTCATCGCATCGGCCACCAGCAGGATTTCATGCGGCGTCACCGCCGTCTTCACGGCAACCAGCTCTCCCATCAACCCGTCATCAATGTGCAGGCGACCGCCGGTATCAAGGACGACCAGGTCAAATCCCTGCTCGCGTCCACGCTCGACCCCGGCCTGGCAGATCCGCACGACGTCCGACTGAGTGGCCTGCGCATGGTCGACGCGATGAACATCAATTCCAAGATCACGGCCAAGACTGCTGAGCTGATCGCCCGCCGCGGGTCGACGCGGGTCCGCAGCGACTAAGAGCACCCGCTTCCCCTGGCCCTTGAAAAGCCGGGCCAGCTTCCCGCAGGTCGTCGTTTTTCCAGCGCCTTGCAACCCGACCATCATCACCACGGTGGGCGGTTGAGAATGGAGGGCCAAACCCGCCTTCTCACGGCCCATCATGTCACAAAGCTCATCCCACACCACCTTAACGACCTGATGACCAGGCGTCAGGCTTTGCAGCACTTCCTGCCCGACCGCTTTGACGCGAACCCGTTCGATGAAATCCTTGACGATCTTGAAGTTCACATCGGCTTCGAGCAACGCCAGCCGGACTTCCTTCAAGGCTTCGCCGATATTCTGCTCCGTAAGCACGCCTTGCCCACGAAGCTTCTTCAGGATTTTCTCGAACTTATCGCTCAGCGCATCCAGCATGGGGCCCCAAAGAAAAAGGCAACCGAAGTCTCAATCAAGTTCTCCGATTGCCTCGTAAAACCTAAAGAAAGAGCATCGGGGAGTGTATAGAAACCGGTCCGGCGAAGTCAAGATATCCGAAGCCATCGGATTTGTTGACAGACCCGACACCATCCGATATGGTGCCCTCAGTCGACTTCGATTGGATCTACATCAGGGAGCGTACACAGCGCGTGAGAAAGTCACCCTGGGTTCTTCTCATTTTCGTACTCATAGGCGGGCTACTCGGCGGAATTCTTGGAGAAATTCTGCATGTGATGGCCCCGCAGGGTAACATTCAGAGCATCTTCTCCACGCATTTCACCCCCGGAATCAGTCCTCCCCTCACGATCGACCTGGTGCTCATCAA
The DNA here is from genome assembly GCA_030653545.1 of Nitrospira sp. NCBI lineage: Bacteria > Pseudomonadati > Nitrospirota > Nitrospiria > Nitrospirales > Nitrospiraceae > Nitrospira > Nitrospira sp. Next base: position 141,721 of record JAURZE010000013.1, read on the forward strand.
GTTCACGATCGGATTCAGTATCAAGGTGAACTTACTGAGCATCCTTGGCATGTTTATCGGAGTCTACCTGTACAAGCACGTTTAAGCCTTCAGATCCAAATCCTTCAGCCTCAATGCCCTGATCTGATTGCGCAATTCTGCTGCACGCTCAAACGCCAGCTCCTTGGCTGCCGCCTTCATCTCGCCTTCCAACCGAAGAATCACCTGCCCCACGGTTTCGTCCTTGCCGTAGGGCTCCATGGTCTCGGCCGCCAAATCCAGCTGGACATAATCCAGCTCGGCTACCGCATACTCCAACGCAGGAATCTCTTTCTTAATACTAGCCGGGGTAATCCCATGGGCCGAGTTATACTCAGCCTGGATCAGACGCCGGCGAGTCGTCTCTGCCATGGCGACTTTCATCGACGCTGTGATGATATCACCATAAAACACCACGCGCCCTTCAACATTTCTTGCCGCACGCCCGGCCGTTTGGATCAGAGACCGATAGGATCGCAGATAGCCCTCCTTGTCTGCATCAAGAATAGCCACCAGCGTCACCTCGGGTAGATCCAGCCCTTCCCGCAGGAGATTGATCCCCACCAGCACGTCGAACACCCCGCGGCGCAAGTCGCGGATGATCTCAGCCCGCTCAAGCGTTTTGATATCGGAGTGAAGGTACCGCACCTTCAACCCCAACTCGTGATAATACTCGCTGAGATCTTCCGCCATCCGCTTTGTGAGAGTCGTCACTAATACGCGACCGCCTTTGGCTACTTCTTTTCTCACCTCTCCTAGGAGATGATCCACTTGTCCCTTTGCCGGTTGCACCTCAATGCTGGGATCCATCAACCCGGTCGGCCGAATAATCTGTTCGACCACCGCACCCGCCGCATGCTCCAGCTCGTAGTTCCCCAGCGTCGCCGACACATAGACCACCTGGTTCAGGATCCGTTCGAACTCCTCGAACTTGAGCGGCCGGTTATCGATGGCGGAGGGCAGGCGAAACCCGTAGTCCACCAGCGTCCGCTTCCGTGAATAGTCTCCCGCATACATCCCGCCCACCTGTGAAACCGTGGCATGCGACTCATCGATGATCATGAGAAAGTCTTTGGGGAAGTAGTCGATGAGCGTCGGAGGAGCCTCACCAGGCGCCCGGCCGCTCAGATGGCGCGAATAGTTTTCGATGCCGTGGCAGTACCCCATGGCGCGGATCATTTCGAGGTCGAACTTCGTCCGCTGCGCGATGCGCTGCGCCTCGACCAGCTGCTTGTGCTTCTGAAAATAGAGGACGCGCTCATCGAGCTCTTCCTCAATCCCGGTGATCGCTCGCTCGTACCGATCCGGCGCAATCAAATAGTGGGTATTGGGATAGATCGGCACTTTGGGTAATTTGCCCAGCGATTTCCCGGTCAGCGGATCGATCTCGTGGATCGCATCGATCACGTCGCCGAACAGTTCGATTCGAACCGAAACTGCATCGCTGGCAGCCGGGAATATTTCAATGACATCCCCGCGCGCACGGAACGTCCCGCGATGAAAATCGACATCATTCCGCGCATATTGAATTTCGACAAGCTTCGCCAGAATCTTCTCGCGCCGAATTTCCATCCCCACTTCGAGATACAACAGCATGCCATGGTAGATCTCCGGCGAACCCAGGCCGTAAATGCACGAGACCGACGAGACGATGATGACGTCGTTCCGCTCTAACAAGGACCGGGTCGCCGAGTGGCGCATCTGATCGATCGCGTCGTTGATCGACGCATCCTTGGCAATGTAGGTATCCGTCTGGGGAAGATAGGCTTCCGGCTGGTAGTAGTCGTAGTAACTGATGAAGTACTCGACGGCGTTCTGCGGGAAAAACTGTTTGAACTCCTGGTACAACTGCCCGGCCAAGGTCTTGTTATGCACAAGCACGAGCGTCGGCTTCTGAACCTGCTCGATCAGGTTCGCCATCGTAAAAGTCTTACCCGATCCGGTCACTCCGAGAAGGGCTTGATGCTTTATGCCGGCACGAACGCCGGTTGTCAGCTTGGCAATCGCCTCGGGCTGATGACCACAGGGATGAAACGGGGCTTCGAGCTTGAACTGCGGCACAGGGACCTCCGGCGGTCATCTTATCAAAGACACCGTATCTGCACGACCGGCGCAGGGAGCGAGGAATAAAAAAGGGCTGCCGGAATTTCCGGCAGCCCTTTCATGTACTAAGAGGTCGTGACCGGTTTAGTACCGACCGCCGCCACCACCACCAAATCCGCCACGCCCACCACCGCCGCCGCCACCGGAACGGGGCTCTTGAGGCCGGGCTTCATTCACAGTCAATGTCCGGCCGCCGAGCTGGGTGCCGTTCAACGCGGTAATCGCCGCCTGCGCTTCGCTATCCCCCGACATCTCCACGAAACCGAATCCACGGGACTGGCCCGTGAACTTGTCCGTGATGATGCGTGACGACGTCACGGCTCCGTGCACAGCGAACAAATCGCTCAGCTGTTGCTCGGTTGTTGAGTAGGGCAATCCACCGACGTAAATCTTCGAACCCATGGGGTTCCTCCTTTGAGAAAATGGTGTTGTGTTGGACTCGAGAACGGAGGAAGGAAGGAATGGGCCGAAGACGTCAACACAGCGGCGGCTTAGCTCTGGCTTCCGATCAAATTCCCGGGCACAACCATAACAACATCGATTCAGGCCTTGTCACATTCAATGCTTGATTGCCAGGCCTCTCGCAATCAAGCAAGGCGATGCTACTCCAGCAAACTGAGAAAAGGCAAGCAGAGAATCAATTGGCTCATAGCGATATCCCGTTTAATAGGCGGCCGGTGAAGAAAGTGGCCGATGAGAGAACAGGGGCACTGCATGCAACGTGTCGAAAAACCAGGATGTTTTCCCTTGCATCACCACGCCGACTTGACCGGTCCCCAGCATCTGATCCTCTACCGAGAGCACCAATACTCCGTCGACAAATGCCTCGATAAAATCTTTGCTGACAATCGTGTTCCGCTGAACCCGAAGACTGTGCCAATCGATGGGTTTCAGCGTCACGGCTGTCTGACCCAATATCGTGACCACTCCCTCAATCACACGGATGACCTGTGCGCGCTTTGCTCCAAACTCGACGAGAGCCGCATAAAAGTTTTGTGCATCCCGCAAGGCAAACACAAATCCGCCCACACCGTCCACTCCATCGGCTGACCGAATACGCATCGTGAGATCCGGATACTCATATTCAAGTCCCTGCGCGATCAGCAGCCGGAAGCAGGTGCTATCCTCGCAGGCAGACGTCCCCATCACCACATTCGGAGCGGACGGGGCTGTGTCATCGGTTTCTACCGACCAGCTCGCCGAGACCCCAGCCCCAGAGGACAGCGGAACAAAACCTCCAGGGATGCTTTTGGTTGCATCCTTGTCGAATGTCCACTTATGGAAGAGGCCGCCGGTCGCCTGCTGCTTCAGATTCGCTTCCTTCTCCTCATGGTTCTCACGAGGGACCGCCGACACCGGCGCAACCCCCACCAAGAGAACCACCGCCACACAGAGACTGAGCGACAGCGTTGCTCGAATGTTCTGAGCTATCACACGCATGGTCCTGAGAACCTCCCGCTTGATCATTTCTGAGCCACCAGCTATGGCTTCGAACCCGTCTCAGAGTTCCGCCGCATGCTTACAATATCTCGCTGCAACCGATCCCGCTCGGCCAAAATCCGCTTCCGCCGCTGCCAACGATCCCACGTCCACCATCGAAGCTTCTGGGCAAACGTCACGGACGGAGGGGCCGAGCTACCGCCTGGAGCATGCTGAAAATCATACCCCTGATGATCGCCGCGGTTTTCGAAAAATCGCTTATAGAGGTGCTCGTACAGGCCCTGTCCAGATTCGCCGCCAGCCACAGGCACTCCTTTCTACAAAAGCGATTCCAATTGAGCGCTCTCCGTCACCGGCGCCGAGCAGGTGAACTGCTGGCAGACATACGCGGTCGCCTGCCCGTTCACGCTCACCTTCCCCGCCGCCAAAGGTAGCTCGCCCTCTTTTCCCCGTCGTGCCTCGTCAATGACCAGGAGAATCTTGTTCGGCACATACCGCTGATGCAAAGTGGCCAAGAGCGATTCCGTCTGCGGATTGCCCCGCGCCCCGACGATTACCACTTCTTTCGGCTTGGATAAGGACAAATCCAACCCGCAGAGAAGCCCGGACGCCCCATAGGCATTCTGATCCATCAACTGGGAAAACACCCGGAGGGTTAGTTCGGCGCGATCATAATACGTCCGTTCCCCCGTCAAAGAAAAGAGGCGAATCAGCACCTGCACCGCCACCGCATTGCCGGACGGCATCGCGCTATCCGTGCCGGACTTCATCCGATGGATGAGAACCTCGTGGTCCTTGGCCGTGAAAAAGAACCCGCCAAGGCCTTCGTCCCAGAAGTGCGTCAGCATACCATCCGCCACGACCTGAGCCTGTTCCAAATACCAGCTATGTGACGTCGTCTCGAAGGCATCGAGTAACGCCGCCGCCAGATAGGTATAGTCATCAAGATAGCCGGCAATCCGGCCGCTTCCGCCCGCGACCGTGCGGGACACGCGACCCTCGGCAATCGCGTAGTCGATCAGGAACGTCAGGGCCTGCTCGGCTGCCGACAAGTACCACGGAGTCCCGAAGGTCTGATACGCATCAAGAAAGGCCGAGACCGCGAGAGCATTCCAGCTCGTGAGAATATTCTCATCCCGTTGGGGCTTCACTCGCTGCTCGCGGGCAGCCAACAGTTTCTTCCTGGCCGGGCGCAGGGTCGCTTCGAGCTGCTCCTGAGCCTCAGCGGACAATCCCGCATCTCCCAGCCGATTCAAGACCGTCTTCCCTTCGAAATTGCCGCCGTCCGTTACGCCATAAGCGCGGCAGAACATCTCGCCCAACTCCTGTCCAAGCACGGCCAGAATTTCCGCCTGGTCCCAGACAAAGAACCGGCCTTCCTCACCTTCACTATCGGCGTCCTGCGCAGCGAAAAAGGCTCCGTCCGCATGCGCCAGTTCCCGACGCGTCCATTCGAGCGTCTCTTCGACCACCTGGCGGAACCGCGCCTCTTTCGTCAGCCGCCAGCCATCGAGATAGATGCGAACCAATTGTGCATTGTCATAGAGCATCTTTTCGAAATGCGGGATGAGCCACTGCCCATCGACTGAATACCGGTGGAACCCGCCGCCGAGATGATCGTAGATCCCGCCGGCCGCCATCTTTCGCAACTGCAGCAAGACCTTCTCTTGAGCCGTCACGTCCTTCGAGCGATAGGTGTGGCGCAACAACAGGCTGAGCGGGGGCACCGTGGGGAATTTCGGCCCTTCTCCGAATCCGCCGTTGACCGGATCGAAAAACAGCCCAAGATCCTTGACCCCGTCGACCAGCAACGCGTCCGTCAGCGGCTCCTGAGACGGCTGATGTAAACTCACCCGAGCCAAACCGGCCTTGACCCGCTCGACATTTTTCTCCACGTCATCCCGATGATTCCGATAGGCGTCCAGCACACCCTGCAAGACTTGCGGGAACCCCGGCAAATTATGTCGCGACACCGGAGGGAAGTAGGTCCCGCCGTAAAACGGCTCCTGATCCGGCGTGAGGAACATCGTCAGCGGCCAGCCGCCTCCCCGCCCAAGAAATACCTGCGCGGCCTTCTGATAAATATCATCGAGATCAGGGCGCTCTTCCCGATCCACCTTCACGCTCACAAAGTATTCATTGAGCACGGCCGCAATCTCACGATTCTCGAAACACTCGTGAGACATGACATGGCACCAGTGGCAGGCCGAGTAGCCGATCGACAGGAGGATCGGCTTATCTTCAGCCTTGGCCTTCGCCAATGCCTCCGGTCCCCAGGCATACCAGTCGACAGGATTCAGCGCATGCTGCCTGAGATAGGGGCTGGATTCAGTGATGAGACGGTTGGGAAACGAATCGGCCTGCGTCATGGTGCGTATCAACATTCTCCGTGACGAATAGTACCTGGCTCGCCCCCACGGTGCAACCCGCTTGGCCCCCTGTGCTATCATCTTCGTCGGAAGCACGACAGAACGGGGCACCGAGATGACAAGCAGCCTGACCATAGCATTTCTTGCCACCTGCCGCATGGCCCTGTGCGTCATGATCTTGGGCCTGATCCATGCCGAACCAGTGCCGGCGCAGCCATCCGACACAGGGCTTCAAACTTCCCTGAACACCCTCTCAACCGAACGGATGCTGGCCGACATTCAAGCATTGAGCGCGCCCGCATTCAACGGACGGCAAGCCGCCACACCGGATGATCTGCAATCAGGACTCTGGGTGTGGGAAGCCCTTCGCGTAGCCGGCATGCGTTTCCCCAGCCTCTTCAACGGTCAGCTGATGATTCCGATGGCCAGCGGCAAAGAAGGAAGCGCCCTTGGCGTCATGGCCGCCATCATTCCCGCGCCACACATCGAAACAGACCCGACAGTCCACCTTGGCACAGCCGATCAACTAGTGACGACGCAAATCGGCGCCGACTATCTTCCCGTCTTCGATTCCCCCTCGGCTAATGTCCAAGGCCAAATCGTGTTCGTGGGCTATGGGATCGTCGATCCCGCGCGCGGCATCGATGACTATGCCGGCGTGGATGTCGCCAATCGCATCGTCCTCTTCCTGCGCGGCAAACCGGATCACTACCCGAAACCCGTCAGCCATGCCGACAAGGTTCGATTCGCACGAGACCGCGGTGCCCTCGCCTACCTGACCGCGACAGGACCGATTCTCAATTCCTATGACACTCGACGCGGTGTGACGGGAAGACCCAGCGCGTTCTACGGGCAACTCCCTCCCGATCACGCCATCCCCGGCACATGGATCAGCACGGCACTCGCAGAGCAGGTCCTTGCCACGCCGAGCGACGCAAACCGCCTTCGACATCTTCAGGAACAGCTCAATAAGGATGCTTCGGCCCGCGCAGTGCAAACAGATCACTACGCCGCGCTCCGCTGGAACGCCGTGACCCAGGAAGGGCTCCTGACGAACGTGATCGGCCTGCTCTCCGGCACCGGACCGGACGCGATCATCATCGGCGCCCATCGCGATCACTTCGGCCGGCCGGCCGGATTGCTCTTCCCCGGTGCCGACGACAACGCGTCAGGCACCGCCGTGATGTTGGAAGTGGCCCGCGCCCTAACAAAATCAGGCATGCGCCCGCAGCGCACGATCCTCTTTGTCTCCTTCAGCGGCGAAGAGCGCGACCTGCTCGGCTCGCGCCTCTACGTCACCCGCCCAATCGTCCCCCTCGCCTCAACCAAGGCCATGATCAATATCGACCATGCCGGGATCGGCAACGGACGATTGACGGTCGGCGTGACAGGGCTCGAGAAAGTTGTGGCGCAGCAGGCGGGGGAGCCAGTTGGTCTCGCATCCAAGCTTGATGTATTTGGATTCTTCCCCGGCGGCGACCACGTCCCGTTTAAAGAAGCCGGCGTACCAACCATTACCGTCGTCAGCGGCGGGGTCCATCCCCACTATCATCAGCCGACCGATACAACCGACACTATCGATCCCGACGTGCTCATGACAACCGCGCGCTACGTCCTGTCGTTGGCGTGGCAACTGGCGAACGAACCGTGAAGATGAAATTGCGGGATGCTCAAAAAGACTGTTCAGCAAGGCCGAAGCAAGCGAAGCGGCGAATCGTACTAAGTTCTGTACGTTAAGCCTCTGAGCGCCGCGGGAACGACGCTGACGGGCTTTCTCAGGATCCTGTTACGGAATTTCGTCGAGCAACGTCGAAGAAATCGAAGGCAGCGGACCTGTTTGTCTGGGAGGGCCGGGCAAGACCAGCGGGGATCCGCTCTGGTTGGCGCCCTGAATCAGGCCGATCGACAGTTGCGGACCGAAGGTCATCACCGCACCGCTCCAGGCCTGACCCGTCGTCGGGTTCCGAAAACTATACGTCTGCATATTGCCACCTGGCTGGTACAAATAACCTTGAGTTCCCTGCCCGTCGAGATAGAGATTCCCGGGCCCGGTGAGATTGAAGAGCGGCCCCACCCCGCCATCGAACGACCGCACGCCGGAGACCGTCTGCGCCGAAGCCGGTGCGCAGTCGATGAGCATAGCCCCTCCGCTCAGAGCTGCCGCGACAAGTGCACCCGTGAGCAACCGTTGCATCATAATCCTGACCGGTCGAATATGTTGAGCCATGACAATCTCCAGGCCATCAGTATAATATGAGCCCGTTCAGTCTGTCGATCAAGGAGGATTCATGAGGCCCGACACTCGTCTCGTTTCCGGCATGCCCAGATGGAGCAGCGGTATCGCCATCATGCTCATATTTCTGATAACCAGCCCCTGCTGGAGCCAAGGTCCCGCCAAGACAACAACCCCGGCGGAACGGCGCGACACTATTTCCCTGCCCGACGCCGCCGTACGGGCATTACAAAGTAACCTGGATATCTCCATCAGCCGCCAAACGAAAGAGAGCCGGATCTTCGATATTACCGTCGAGCAGGCCAAGTTCGATCCGACCTTCAGCGTGAACGGTCAATACAACCGCCAGGTCTCTCCGCTCAACCGGCCGGTCTTCGGCGGCACCGGCGGCGCCCTGACAGACATTCAGACTTTCGATCAACGCAACAGTTCCGTCACCGTCGATGCCACGCAGAATCTCATTACCGGCGGTAACGTCGATTTGAACTACAGCCCTGCTCGTACCAACGTGAACCAAAACCTGGCCACCGGATTCCTGTTCAATCCGGCCTACACCGGCGGCCTCGCCCTCACGTTGACCCAGCCCTTGCTGCGCAACGCGGGCATCGACGTGACCAAGACCTTCATCAAAGTCGCGCAGAATAACGCCGACGTCGAACAGCATGTCTTCCGGGATCGCGTCCTGACCGTCCTCGCCACCGTCGAACAAACCTACTGGGAACTGGTCTTTGCGAACGAAAACATGAAGGTCGCCCAGGCGGCCCTCAAGGCCGCGGAAGAATTGCTGGCGACTAACCGCGCCAAAACGAAAGCCGGCGTCATGTCGATCGTCGATGTCCTGCAGGCCGAAGCCGCCGTCGCGTCACGAGTAGAACAGGTGCTGGTGGCGGAAAAATCCATCCGCGACCAGGAAGATCAATTGCGCCGGCTGCTCAATCCCGGCGAAGATGAGCTGCGGCAGGACGTGCGCCTGACACCGACCGATGCGCCGGTTGTGGTGCTCGAACCCCTCAGCTTGCAGGAAGCCATCGATACCGCCATCGAACAGCGTCCGGAAATCGTCCAGGCCAAGAAAAATCTCGAGTCAGGTGAACTCAATAAACAGTTTGCCCGCAATCAGTTGCTACCCACCCTGTCATTTCAAGGCACGATGGGTATGGCCGGACTGGGCAAAGACTACGGCGATTCCGTCAGCAAAAATCTCAGCGGCGACTTTTACAATTTTGGCGCAGGGCTCGTCTTGAGCTATCCGCTCGGGAATCGCTCGGCGGTCAGCACCTATAACAAGCGCCAGCTCGAATTCAAAAATGCCGAAGCCTCCCTGGTAAGCGTGCGCCAGCAAATCATCGTGGGTGTGCGGGAAGCCGTCCGCCGCGTGCAGACCGATTTCAAGCGAATCGAGACCACCCGCTCCGCCCGCATCATGGCGGAAAAGCAGTTGCAGGCCGAGCAGGAGCGGCTAAAGGTCGGCTTGAGCACCACCCGCTTCGTCCTCGACTTCCAGCGCGACCTCGCCACCGCCCAAGGTAATGAACTCCGGTCGGTCGTCGATTACAACAAGTCGCTTTCCAATCTGGCGCGGCACAAGGCCACCACGCTGGATCGGTATAATCTGCAACTCCAATAGTTCCGTATGCCGACGCCTGAACCGAGCGAACAAGCGACCACGGTTCAGGCCAACGAACGAGGAGCAGCCCTGGCGCTGCTCCCGATCGCCGCGACCATCGTCTATTATCTCCTCCCCCCGTCACTACAGGACCGGACGCTCGTCCAATTCTCGCCGCAGGTCCTGGCCTATCTCGCGCTCGTCTTATGGACGACACACAACCGCCCAGTGCTTCCGCTTCTCGGTCTGCACCCGCAAGGATTGAGGTCCGGCCTCTCGTGGGGTCTCGTGATCGGCCTCGGCCTCGGTTGCCTTAACACCGTCATGATTCTCAAGGCCGTTCCCGCCATGGGCTTCGACATCATGTTTCTTAAGGACACCCCCCATGCCCGCATCCCTCTCGCTCTCATGCTGCCCTGGCTCATCCTCTGTATTGCCGTCTTTGTCGAAATCAACTTCCGGGGTTTTCTCCTCGGACGCCTCGCCGTGCTCGAATCTCCGCTGTGGCAATCCCCCCTTACCCGGCGCCTCTCGCCTCTGGCCCTCATCACCAGCGCCGTCGCATTTTCCTTCGACCCCTTCATGGTCACGACCTTCCAACACTTGCACTGGATCGCGATCTGGGATGGTCTCCTGTGGGGGGCCGTGCGGCTCAAAACCAACAACCTCTATATCTCCATCATCGCGCATGCCGTCGAAGTTATGGTGATGTATAGTACGGTGCGAATGGCACTTGGGTAGAATCGCTGCACAGGGTGCGAGGCAATCGAGAGCAAGCTATCGCAGGAGGAACGATCCGTGAACGACTGGGGCAGGTATGTACTCTATTTTCTCTTAGGCGGCACCATCGTCAGTGTGTCGACGTACCTTGGTGCGCAGGGCCGATCATTTCTCGCAGCCTTCGCCAGCACCTTCCCCGCCATCACCGGCGCCACGTTCATCCTGATCTATCTGAACGGCGGCAACGACGCCATCGTCAGCTACGCAAAGAATCTGCTGTGGTTCGTGCCGCCCTGGACGGTCTATGTCGTGTCCATGATCGTCGGCGTCCCGCGCTTCGGCTTCTGGCCGGCGATGGTCGGCTCCCTCACGCTCTATATGAGTTGCGTAGGCTTGGTGCGATTGATCATCCGGTAGGATCCGGAGGGCTTACGGCAGGACGATGCCAAAGTGCTCGTGAAGCACATGGGCGTATGCGGCATCACTCTCGACCACTGATTTCTCGTTCTTTCCGTTTCGCCGGATACTTAAACTCTGATCGACCAAGGTTGTACGTCCCTCTCTCGTCGGAATCGTACAGACCCGCCGCTGCATGAACAGCGAGTCCCTGGAATGGGAATGGAAATAGTTCGCGTATTGATAATCGACCGGCTGACACGGCTGAGTCGAGAAAGAATAGAGACTATCCCACTCACCATGAATCCATGCCTGCAACAGATACTCTCCCGATTCTCCTGAGAGGAGACGAAACCGTTCCTCCAACTGCCCGGCTTCATGCCCCACGGCCAGCGGGATTGGCTCAAGCAATCCGTTTCCACCAAAACCGACATCGACCAACCAGGGCTCCCCGCCGACTCTGACTAGTAGGACCTGATGGCTGCGCGGATAAGGCGGCTTCGCCCCATACCGCACCCGCGCGATCAGCCTCGTAACCTCAAACCCCATGGCCTCCAGGAGCAGACTGAAGAGACCATTCAACTCAAAACAGTACCCGCCGCGACGCGCGGTCACGATCTTGGCGAACAGATCGGCAGGCTCCAGGGACACCGGCACGCCCCGATAGCCGTCCAGATTCTCAAACGGCACCGCGAATACATGCGCAAGATGAAGCGTACACAACGTGTCGTGTGATGCTGCAGAGTCGCCCCGATAGTCAATGCGATCAAGATACGCAGAGAGATCCATAGTCACCTATGCCACATGAAGCGAGCTGAAACGATTATAGGCAGGAACTGACGACAGATCTATCACAGCTCGGCAGACAACATGCGGAAAGGGTGAAGTACCGGCGTTAGACAGAAGCAGGGAAATGCAGCCGGTTCATTTCGTTGAGGGTCGAGATCATCTGATTGAGGGCGTGGGTAACGGTGCGGCTGGCTTCCTGGGAGGGACTGTTGCTGCCGGTCCAGATATCGGGCGGGTTGGCGATCTCTTTCACGTTCTGACAAAAACGCGAGATGGTCTGTTTCCAGTGGGAAGCATCCGGGCTGGCATCGAGAAACTCGGCGCGATCGTTTGAGAACGGCTGCTCGAATTGCCCGGCGCGGAGTTGCCACATCTGCTCCATGGCCTGCTGCCGATCCGAGCCGAGCTCCAAGCCGTTCATCTTTTCGTTCAACGCAGCGAAGAACCCGCCGACCACATGCTCGACATGGGACTCAGGAAAGACGCCGACACAGGCTTGCATGAGCAGGAACTTGTGGAAGAGAAAGACCTCGGCGCTGATCCGGGCATCATTGGCGGAGGGATCGTAGGCCAGCGCGAGTTCGCGAAGAGCGTCCGCAGAAGCCCCTTCGAGACTGGAGCCCAGCAGCCGCGCGATCTGACGGCCCAAGCCAAGATATTCTGTATTCGACAGTAGTGCCATGGGCTGCCTGCTATTCGACGACTACCGCCGTCCCACTCGCACTCACCATGAGCATACTGCTGCTGGCGCCGATCGTTTCGTAGTCGATATCGATCCCGACAATGGCATTGGCACCGAGGTTCCTAGCCTGGTCGCGCATTTCGCCAATGGCAATATCCTTGGCCTTTCGCAACTCAGCTTCGTAGGAGGCCGACCGGCCGCCGACAATATCGCGAATCGATGCAAAGAAATCGCGGAAGATGTTCGCGCCAAGAATGGCGTCCCCGCTGACGAGCCCCAGATATTTGACCGCGCGCTTACCTTCAATGCTCGGTGTCGTCGTCAGAGTCATGCGTCCCTCCCGGTGGATGCCCCCATCCTCTCACTATTGAACGTGATCGCCAAGCCTTTCCCCGTTCCCTGTTGAAGCAGAGAGGACCGACTGCTAGGATCTTCCCTTTACCATGACTGGAGCGCGCGTCGTGGACATCACCCCTCTGCCCAAACCTCCATCTACCGATCTCATCGTCGAGGGTGCGCGGCAGAATAATCTCAAGAATATCTCACTCCGTATCCCACATAATCAGGTCACAGCCATCACCGGTCTGTCCGGTTCAGGCAAATCGTCCCTGGCCTTCGACACGCTCTTCGCCGAAGGCCAATGGCGCTATGTGGAATCCCTCTCGACTTACGCCCGCATGTTCATCGACAAGGTGGCGCGTCCCGACGTGGACCGCATCCTCAACGTGCGACCGGCGATCGCCATCGAACAGAAAAACCAGGTGCGCACCGCCCGTTCGACCGTCGGCACCACCACGGAAATAGCGGACCTGCTCCGGCTGCTCTTCGCCAAGATTGGCAAGCCCGTCTGTCCTGACTGTCACCAGGAAGCCCGCTCATTCCATCCCGATACGGTGGCCACCGAGTTGCTCGAACGTTTTTCAGACTCACGCGCGATGATCCTCTTCGCCGTGGCCTCCCCCACCGCCAAGTTGGAATCCGCATTCCTTCAATCCCTCCTGACTCGTGGATTTACCCGCCTCAAAGCCGGGAATGAGATCCTTGATCTGCTTGAGGCCACCCATCCGCCGCTCCACACAGAAACATCACTGCATGTCGTGCTCGACCGGCTTGTGATCCGGGCGGACAATCGAACCCGCCTCGTCGAAGCGATCGAGACCGCCTTCCGCGAGGGGGAAGGCCGCTGTGCGGTCGAGGTGATCGGTCACGGCGTTCACTCTTTCAGCACCAACTTTCTCTGCCAGCAATGCGGCCGAACCTTTGAACTGCTCAGGCCGATCCTCTTTTCCTTCAACCATCCTCTCGGCGCCTGTCCCGAATGCAAAGGCTTCGGCAACGTCCTCCGTTACGATCCGGACCTCGTCATTCCAGACCACGGCAAATCGCTCGCCGAAGGCGTCATCGAGCCCTGGAGCAAACCGGGAACGGACTGGTGGGAAAAACAGATGCTCCTGGCGATGAAACGGAAGGGCATCGACGTGACGGCCCCGTTCCGCAGCCTCCCGAAAGCGACCCAGACGCTGCTGTGGGAAGGTGACGATTCCTTTGACGGCATCAACAACTTCTTTGAGTACATGGAAGGGAAACGCTACAAGCTGCATGTGCGCGTGCTCTTGAGTCGCTACCGCACGCCGGTGGCATGTCCCGCCTGTCACGGCAGCCGATTGAAGCCGGATGCCCGCTTCGTGAAGATCGCCGGCACCGACATTCACGAGATCACTGACCAGACAATTGCAGGCCTGCTCGACTGGATGGAGACACTGACGTTGCGGCCGTTCGAACAGGAGATTGCCGCCGATATTCTCCGCCAGTTGAAAGCCAAACTGGGGTTCCTGCTGCGGGTCGGTCTCGGCTATCTCACGCTGGCGCGGCAAACGAAGACGCTCTCCGGCGGGGAAGCCCAGCGCGTCTCCCTCGCCAATCAACTCGGCGCCCGGCTGGTCGGCACTCTCTATGTGCTGGACGAACCGACCATCGGTCTCCATGCCCGCGACACCGATCTACTCGCCGGCATCCTCAAAGACCTCGCCGCCGTCGGCAACACCGTCGTCGTCGTGGAGCACGATCGCCATATGATCGAATCGGCCGACTATCTCGTTGAACTCGGCCCGCATTCCGGCGAACGGGGCGGCGAGATCATCTGCGCGGCCCCGGCCAAGGACTTTATCCAAGACAAGCGCGCCCTCACGGCCCGCTACCTCCGTGGAGAGGAGCACATCCCGCTCCCGAAATCCCGCCGGTCCGGTAACGGCAAGGTGCTCGTCATCGCGGGAGCCAACGAACACAATCTGAAAGATCTCGTCGTTCGCCTGCCGCTCGGCATGTTTATCTGTGTCACCGGCGTATCCGGATCCGGGAAAAGTACCTTGGTCGAAGACACGTTGTACCGCGCCCTGGCCCGCGCCTTTCGTGTGGATGCGCTCCCGATGGGACGCTTCAAAGCCATCAAAGGCATCGAGCACCTCAAGGGCGTGCGCCTCATCGATCAACAACCGATCGGCCGCACGCCCCGCTCCAATCCCATCACCTATCTGAAAGCCTTCGACGAAATCCGCCAACTCTTTGCCTCTGAACGAGATTCGCTCCGGCAGGGACTGACGCCGGGACACTTTTCCTTCAACACTACCGGCGGCCGATGCGAGCGCTGTGAAGGTGCCGGCGTGGAAAAGCTGGAGATGTACTTTTTCGAGGACCTATACGTGCCCTGCGAGGGGTGCGACGGAAAGCGGTTTAAGCCGGAGGTCCTGGCCATCCGCTTTCGCGGAAAAACCATTTCAGAGGTCCTGGCGATGACGGTGGATGACGCGGTGCAATTCTTCAACGGATCGCCGAAGCTGCAAGAGCGGCTGCACCTGCTCTCCTCCATCGGCCTCGGCTATCTGCGCCTCGGACAGTCCGCCACGACGCTCTCCGGCGGCGAAGCCCAGCGGCTCAAAATCGCCGCGGAGCTGAAAGATGGGTCGGCAAAAGATCTCCTCTACATCATGGACGAGCCGACGACCGGCCTGCATTTCGAAGATGTAAAGAAACTCCTCGCCGTCCTACACAAGCTGGTCAACGCAGGCAACACCCTGGTCGTCGTGGAGCACAATCTGGATGTGATCAAATCAGCCGACTGGGTCATCGATTTAGGACCCGAAGGCGGAGCAGCAGGCGGACAAATCATCGCGGAAGGAAGACCGGAACAGGTGGCAAAAGTGGCTGCGTCACATACGGGAATATTTCTCTCAGCACTGCTCTAATAACATCACAGCCCCGGTCTTGGTTCGGCCACGATGCCGAGTTCCAGCGGGAAACCGCCGCGGCGAATATCGAGCTTGAGAGATTGGCCTGCTTCGATCTGGCAGAGCCGCTTGGCTTCGCGTTCTGATTTCACTCCTGCCAGTGAAGACCCGTTACAGCCGACGACTTCATCTCCGACATGCAGTCCGGCTTTCTCCGCCGGGAGGCCGCTACGCAATTCCCGCACGACGTAGTAGTGCGCGCCGCCCGATTCGAGCAGCTCCCAATTCACGCCGATACGTCCGGAGCCGAGCAAGCCGGTCTGCGAACCAAAACGCGCCAGAATGCGATGGACGATGATCCGGGCTGAACTCTCCGGATCGTCGGTGGTCCGATCGGTCAAATGGCCTTCGCCATTGAAGAGAAGCTGGCCGGTTTCCACATCGATTATCCGCAGAGAGAGAGACACGCTGTTCGTCCGTGCTTCGGAGTGCTGCTCCCATTGCTGCACGCCGCCGACGATGATCGCGTGGGCTCCGACGAGCTTCCCGACCTTCAAGACGTTGGCATCGTCGGCATGGGTGAGCTGAATCACCTGTTCCTTCAACACTTCGTCGAGCTTGGCACGCTCGACCATGTTCATATCGAGATCCAATAACAACGTGGTCACAATCCCCGCCACGCGCGAGCCGGAGCCCGGCGCATTCGGCCCGTCTTCGAACAACATGACCGCCATGGTACGGTAGCGGTCGATGGTCTCCCGATTGATCGGCCCCAGCCCGGTCACGACCGGCTCAGGCCGGCCTGTACGGCCATCTGCGCGACCGTGCGGCACGCCGGCCACCTCACACGACTTTCGCCGCTGCAAGATGGCAACCGGGGGGCCCCATGTGCACAGCTCTTCATTCACCAGCACGACATGCTGGGGATACTCGCGCTGACGTTCCAGGGCGATATTGGTAAAGGGATAAATCACACAGCCGCCGATCCAGACGGAGATCGGACAGAGGCCCAGCTCATAGAGCCATTGATTGCGGGTTGTCAGTGAATACTCCCAGACGAGCATCCGGCCATCGTCCCGCAAGACGCGATCGGGACGGCCGATCTCACCGAGCACTTGCGCTTTGGTCATCGGCACGGCCAGCCGATCCAGCTTCGACTCGGATTTATAAATGGTGTACCCGACTCCGCAGTGGGAAGAGAGGAGTGCTGCCACGAAGAGACTGATCAGTCTTATGAACCGACCAACTGCAACAGGAGAACGGGGAAGGCATCCCATGCGGCAGCCTAACACTGCCGCCGACAGGCTTCAATGGAGTCGCCGGGCAATCGCTGCAGAGAAAATGGTCGCGACTTGAATGGGCCGTTCAATTACAAGATGGATCAAACGGCATGTCTGCGTAGTGTTTGTATGCATCCCCCAGGCTCAGCAGAATCTCCTGCCACACCTGCGCGGGATCTTTCTCAAACACGATCTTGGAATCGGCGGGCAAAGTAATCCAGGAACCGGTCTTCATCTCCGACTCCAACTGGCCAGGGCCCCAGCCCGAGTACCCGAGATAGGCGCGAAAGGAATCTTTGGTCGTCGGGCCGGTGAGGATCCGTTCGACCACGCCCATATCTCCGCCGAGGCACACCCCGTCAAACACATGGTGGGAATTTTCCGGCAGCTGGTCGACCCGGTATAGCAGCATGACGTGATTCGTCTGCACGGGCCCCCCGGCATAGAGCACATGACTCGCCCCTTCGATGATGGGCACCTGCGGGAGCGCTTCCGAGATAGACATGGCGGTCGGCCGATTGACCACGACACCGAGCGCGCCTTCATCCCCATGTTCACAGAGTAAGACCACGGTCTGGCGGAAATTGGGATCGCGCAGTTGGGGCGTCGCCACGAGGAAAATGCCCTTACCGAGTTCCATATCCATAAGAAGATCCTACCGTGCTCGCGTCCATGGCGCAAGCCTACGTTGAGAACGGCCGCTCAGCGACGGCCCGCGTTCTACGAGGGATTCCTACTTGTGATAGAGCGCGGAACGGCGATCGCCGAGCAGATCGTTGTAGCGGGTGAGCGCCTTGTTCCGCGCCTCGGTCGGATCGATGTCCACCACGGCCAGTTCTTCACGGTCGCGCGACGCGCGCTGCAGGATGACGCCACGGGAACTGACAACCTCGCTATTGCCGATAAATGTGAGGGCATCTTTCCCGCCGCGCGCTTCGGTTCCGATGCGATTGCACGTGACGGCGAAGATGCGATTCTCCAAGCAACGCACCGGCATGGAGTCCGGACAATTCGGCAAGACCAAATTGGAGGGATGGCAGATGATGTCGGCTCCCATGAGGGCCAGAGTCCGCGCAGATTCTGGGAAGTACCAATCGAAGCAGATCATGACCCCGATCTTGGCGGATCCGATATCCCAAACCTGAAAGCCGGTATCTCCAGGAGCGAAGCAGAGCGTCTCTTCAAAAAACAGATGGCTCTTTCGATAGCAGCCGAGCAATCCTGACGGCCCGACGACCACCGCCGAATTATAACAGTGCGCCCCTGCCCGCTCCGGCAAGCCGGCTACAATATGCATGCGCCGGCGCTTGGCCACTTCCACGAGCATCTTCGTCGTCGGTCCATCCGGCACCGGTTCGGATAGCGCCAGTGCTTCCTCGACCGACACAAACTGATACCCCGATGCACAGAGCTCCGGCAGGACCATGAGGTCGGCCTCGGTCTGTTCCAGCTTGGCACGAATCACCTCCAGGTTCTTCGCGACCTTGCCGAATTCCGGCTCATATTGGTAATACCCGACGCGCACTGCGCTCTCTCCCGCTCAAGCAAGAACGGGCAGGGTTGTTGCCCCCTGCCCGTTCCGAATACCCCGGCTGTCAACTGCCAGCCGGAAAATCTGTGCTGTCGATGCGTTACTTCACTTCCGACAAATGCGTGACGGCACCTTCGGCGTGCTGCGTGGCCACATCGGCATGACCGGCTTTGCCGTGTTCGATAGCTTCCTTCAGATGCTTGACGCCTTCGTCCAAGTGCGGATTCTTCACACCGGCCGCCTCGGCATGTTTGAGAGCGCCCTCAGCATGCTGCACCAGGGCATCGGCATGGCCTTGCTTGCCATGGGCCGCAGCTTCTTTCGCATGCTCGACGGCCTCAGCCACATGCTTATTATCGGCCAACGCCAGACCGGTCATCACCGGACCGGCAACGAACGCACTCACTGCCGCCAACATCACCAGGCTGCGACGAATAGAGATTGTCATAATGGCCTCCTTACAGGTTAATCATCTTATGAAAGGTACGGATAAGCATTCCTCGTGGATTCACCTTACACAGCGCGTTTTTGACTGTCAAGAAGGCCGCGCCGACTCGTTGAACCCCAGAATTTTCTGTAGCCCTTGTATGTCTTTTTCAACCGGACAGGCGAAATCCCGGCTCCACTCCCACCAGGATCCCGGATAGTTGCGGACATTCTGATAGCCCACGAGCTTCAGAATGAAATAGAGCCAGGCCGATCGGACACCGCCGGTGCAATAGCAGATGATCTCCTGCGAATCCTGTATCCCCTTGTCCTGCAGGGAATCCTTGATGGCGACGAAATCCTTGATCGTCGCGTCCTTGTTGAGAAACGTGTTCCACGCGACATGGATGGCCGAAGGGATATGCCCGGGACGCGGAATCCCCGACACTTCCTTGCCGAGATACTCCTCCAGGCTGCGCGCATCCAGGACAGCCGTCTGCGGATGCGCCTGACGGACGATGAGCTTTAACTCATCCTTGGTCATCGCAACACTCTTCACCGGCTTGGCTTTGAACGTGCCCGGCTTCGGCGTTTCACGGCCATGACCGAAGGGGCGCTTCTCCGCCGTCCACTTGACCCAGCCGCCGTCGAGCACCTTCAAGTTCTGATGGCCGAGATATTCCAGCATCCAGAACATGCGCCCTTCATCGCCCCAATTGTCGAAGGGATTGGAGTAGATGACCACTTCGCTGTCGTTGCTGATCCCCAATGCCGAGAGCTGCCGCTCGACCTGCGCGAGATCGGGATTCAGGAGCCCTTTCGGAATCGCATTCGGATCGCTGTATTCGTGCCAGGTCGAATGCACGGCGCCGGGAATGTGGCCGCCGAACTCATAGGCCGACTTTCCCCGGACATCGACAATCACCAATCCCGGCTGCCCGAGACGCTGTTGCAAGGTTTCCGTATCCATCAATAAAGGGTGTGTCATGTGGTTCCTTTGTTCGTACAGGATCAGCTTGCAGCCTTCACCTTGCAACTCGTTTCTTCCACTGGACGACTCAATGCGGTCTGCTGACGATTCTCCCGATCCAAGGCTGCTGCCAGTTTCTCAGAAAGAGGAAACTCCCGTTCGTAAATCACGAACCGATAGGGATCGTTCCCCGTCAGTCCATACTTGGTCCGGAGCATCTCATGCTGCCCGTCCGTCAGAATGTGGTACTGCACCCGCGCCTTGAGAATCAAGCCCTCTGATTTAGGGGGGATACGATAGGCAAAACTGTACTCCCGGCTCGCCAGAGGCAGGAGCCGGTTGTCGTACAGTTCGAGAATGGCCGGCTGCCAGAGAATCCAGCGCCCTATGGTCGATTTCTGTTGGTCCAACACGTTCTTCTGCGCGTCCTCGACGGAAAACTCGATAGTAAAGTGCCGGTCGGGATCGCCGGTCGGGATCTTGTGGCCCGCGCCGGCATTGATCAGGTTCAGCGTAACGGCGATTTCGTCCCCTGGTTTGGGTTGCGGGGTGTCCGTCTTGACCTCGATCGCCACCGCCCGTTGAATCATGTCCGGATCATGCCCGCCTCGCCACAGATGTCGGCGGCCATGGCGAATGGGGCTATCCGGCGCCACCGGGCGAGTCACCTCGGGCATGTGGCAACTCTGGCAAATGAAGCCCCGTTCCTGCATGAAGAACTTGCCTTCGTACTCGGCATAGGTCCCGCAAGGGCCTACATTGTAAAACTGGGCGGGACCTGAGACGACATTGTGACAGCGCTGACAGACCTGCGTAGTTCTGAAGTTCGGATCGAACTT
This sequence comes from Nitrospira sp., assembly GCA_030653545.1. NCBI lineage: Bacteria > Pseudomonadati > Nitrospirota > Nitrospiria > Nitrospirales > Nitrospiraceae > Nitrospira > Nitrospira sp. Next base: position 162,347 of record JAURZE010000013.1, read on the forward strand.
CGTGGGATGCGGCGCGGCAGAATCTTCGAAGGGACCATAGATCACCCCGTCGCGCACATGGCAGGCGGCGCAGGTGACCGACTCCTTTTGATAGGCGGGATCATAGTGCGGGTTCGGCTCCTGCACCGCCTTTTCCACACGACCGCGCGGGATATCCTTCACCAAGGTCGGCTGCTGATTTTCCAGCGGCGTGTGGCAGTTCAGACAAACCCAGATGTTCTTGTCTTTCTTCCAGTAAGCCTGAAAAAATGGATCTTCATACGCCTTGGCATGGATGCTGGTCTTCCACTCGTCATAAATCTCGCGATGGCACGATCCGCACGATTCGGCGCTTAGACTCGTCAAACCCTCGGGCACTTTCTGAAACGGAATCGCATGCGCATACTCATCGCGCAAACCGAATATCACGACGGGCTTGATCTCGGTGTAGTAGACGTAGATCGCAGCGGCCAGACCGACGACGCCCAACCCGATTTTCACCAGCCGCGTCATGATGCCAACAACCCGCACACGTGGGCGTCCACCGAGGCCGCCAGAGCCGTGAGATTGTATCCCCCTTCGAGAGACGAAAGAATGCGCCCCTGCGCGTACGTCCTGGCAATACCGGCCACGATGCCGGTCAACTCCGCATAACCCGCCTCGGTCAATCCCATACTGGCAAGCGGATCGTCTTTATGCGCATCGAATCCGGCTGAGATGATCACCAGCTCAGGCTTGAACCGTTCCGCCGCCGGCACCAGCACCTTGTGGAAGACGGCGCGATATTCGTCGTCCCCCTCTCCCGCTTCCATCGGCACGTTGATCGTGTAGCCTTCCCCTGCGCCCCGGCCTCGCTCCGATTCGCGACCCGTACCGGGGTAGTGCGGAAATTGATGGGTGCTGAAAAACAGGACCGAGGGATCGTCTTCAAAACTGTGTTGCGTGCCATTGCCGTGATGCACGTCCCAATCGACGATCAGCACTCGGGAGAGGCCATGCTTCTTCTGGACATAGCGCGCGGCAATGGCCACATTGTTCAACAGACAAAACCCCATCGCGCGATTGGCTTCGGCATGGTGTCCCGGAGGCCGCACCGCGCAAAAGACATGCTCAACCTGCTTCGCCATCATCGCATCGACCGCGGCCAGCGCGCCTCCGGCCGCCAGATAGGCGGCGGTCAGCGAACCAGGAGACATGGACGTATCGGGATCGAGCGGCACGCGCCCGTTCGTAGGGGCGTGCTGCTTCAGCGACGCAAGGTAGGCTGCCGTGTGTACTTTCGTGATCCATTCATCCTCGGCCATCCGCGGCTCGATCCTGGTCAATTGCGCCATCGTGCCGCTCTGTTCCAGCTGCTGCATGATCGCGCGCAGCCGGTTCGGCGACTCGGGATGGCCCATCCCCATGTCGTGTTCGAGATAGGCCGGATGATAGACAAGACCCGTCTTACCCACAACTGCTCCATTTTACAGGCTAAACAGGACGCTCAAAATGGCTCCCCGGCAAGGCCGCAGCGAGAGAGATGCCATGGCGTACTTCTCAGTACGTTAAGGCGTTGAGCGACGCGAGAACGAAGCTGGCAGACATTTTCAGCGTCCTATCGAATCGTAGCACGCAGGAATCGGCATAGACAACGAGCGCCCGCCGCTGCTATCGTCGAAGGAACTGGAGGAGCCCCATGCCCAATCCCCGTATCGAACCGCTAAAGAGAGTGCTCGCGATTGAACCGACGGACGACGTCGCATGGTTCGGTCTCGGGAAAGCCTATATGGAAGACGGCAACTTCGACGAAGCGGCCAAGGCCTTGCAGCAATGCGTCACAGTGAAGCCGACCTATTCAGCGGCCTACTACGCGCTCGCGCAATCCCTGCACAAACTCGGCCGGATCGACGAATGTCGTGCGGTGGCGGTCACCGGCATTGACGTCTCGACGAAGAACGGCGATGCGATGGTGACGAAGAATCTGGAAATGCTGAAGAGCTCGCTTCCCGCCTGACCGCTTAGAGCACCTGCCGAAAGGTCTCTTCCTGTAACTCTGTCAGCGGTGACAGGACACCGGGATTCTGCACCAGCATCCGGACACGGGGATAGCCTCGCTGCCGCTTCGGCCGTTCGACGAGGTCGACGTTGGCCAGTCTCGTCCCTGCCTTCGACGGCAATGGCTCCACATCCCACAGGGCAATCATCACGGCACTGAGCTGCCGCAATGTCGTGAGAAGCACCGTCACCGAACCGGCCAGCGCTTTCAGATCCAGCCAGATTTCTTCATGCCGGCTCGTCTTGTCCCCTAACAGATCTGCACGCGGGACGGAGATACAGAGCACCACCGGATCGCAGTAGTCGGCCAACTGCTTCGCCTTCTGCCGGATGCGGGCGAGGATGCGATGGATCAGGATGACGCCCCGATCCTCTTCATCGCCTTGCACATCGACCTCCGCCAGTCCCCGAACCGGCAACTGCCGACGTTCTGCGGAGCCCACCATCGCGGTCGCTTCGACGAAAAATCGTTCCCGGCCCAGATAACATTCTAAATCGGCCGTCCGCGCCTGCGACTCCGGCAGAAAGTTCACCCGGGCACCGACACGGATCAACTGGGTGGCCAACTCCAATTCAGCCAGCGCGGACTCTCTGACACCGTAATTATAGTGGGTCAGGCGGGGGACGAGGCGACCTAATCGAAGATGACTGGCTGCATCGCCGCAATGCTGCTGAACCGTCGAGCAGCGTTCTTCAAGATCGCGGGACAGCCCTTGCTCTTCCCGCTTCCAGGCGGGCAGCGGAGACTGATGGCCGTCCCGAAGATGGGTGACCAATTTGAACGTGTTTCGAGGTCGGAACCGTGCCATGGCTCACACCGCTTCTGTTCCCTCGTCATCACCGGAAGCCAACCCCAACGCTTCCGGCTGGCGCTTCGACACTTCTTCATACACTTCATCCAACCACCGGCTGGCACAGCCGAGGACTTCGCGAACCAACGGCTCAGGTTGCCCGGTGCGCTTGATGGCCCATTGAGTCACATATTCCAGCAATGTCGCCCGTTCAAATTGCCGCGACGACTGCGAGGCAATGGCCGACAATTCGCCCAGACCCGTGTTGATGATGTCCGCCACAATCTCCCGCGCATACGAGGTGCTGGCCGTCACGTATTGGATCGCTCGATTGAGTTCTTGATCGGTCATGCTCGATTCCTTTCCAGCCGGATTTTCACATCCTGTCGGACCGCTGTCAACGCAGCGGTGGCCATAGCATCTCTCGTTTTTTCTCCGCGCTTGACCGGCCTCCAATGGTATGATCTCGGCTCATTCACCCCTGTGTCACGAAGGAGACGACGATGGCCGGCAGATCCTCTACGCGAACCGCTTCGACATCACGCCAATCCAAAACTCAGTCTTTCTCAGACAAATGGGACCTGACCCATCTCGTCAAGAATCCGACACGCCAACTCGATGCGCTCCTGGCCGAGTTGGAAGCGAAGGTAGTGCAGATCGAATCCGCCCGGCCCGGCCTTTCTCCGGCGATGCCCAACCAGGATCTTCTCGCCTTATTGCGGTGCAGCGAGGCCATCGCGCAAGGTTCATCCAGATTGGGCGCTTTTGCCTATCTCTGGTTTTCAGAAAACACCAAGGACGACGCGGCCCGCTCGTTCAAGACGCAGGTCGAGGAACGACTGACCGCCCTCAGTAACCGTCTGCTGTTCTTTGAACTCTGGTGGCAAAGCGTCGACGACACCAATGCCGCCCGTCTGATGGCCGATGCCGGCGACCTGCGATATCACCTGGAAACCATCCGGCGGTTCAAGCCGCACACGTTGTCCGAACCGGAAGAGAAAATCGTCAACCTGAAGAATGTGACGGGACGCAGCGCGATCCATACGCTCTACGACATCGTGACCAATGGATTCACCTTCACGCTGACGGTCGGCGGGAAGAAGAAGACGATGAGCCGCGAGGAATTGATGGCCTATGTCCGCAGCCAGAAGGCCTCCGTGCGGCAGGCGGCGTATCAAGAACTCTACCGGGTGTTTTCAGGCCAGCGCGACCTGCTCGGCGAAATCTACAAGACGCTCGTGAACGACTGGAAGTCGGAAAACCTCGGGCTCCGCCACTTTGGCTCTCCGATTGCGACGCGCAACCTCGGCAACGATGTCCCCGACCGGGCCGTCGACGTGCTGCTCTCAGCCTGCGCCAAGAACGCCGACATCTTTCAAACCTATTTCAAACTCAAAGCGAAGATTTGCAAGATCACGCCGATGAGCCGCTATCACCTCTATGCGCCCCACCGCACAGAGGCCAAGAAGTATAAGTATGCAGACGCGGCAAAAATGGTGCTGGAGGCCTATCGCGGATTCTCTCCCCGCCTGGCCGATCTGGCAGAGCAGGTCTTCACAGACCGGCACATCGACGGCCCGACCCGTTCAGGGAAGCTCGGCGGCGCCTACTGCTACAGCGTCGTCCCCGGCATGACGCCCTATGTAATGCTGAACTACACCGGCGAAGCCCGCGACATCGCCACCATGGCTCATGAGCTGGGACATGCCGTCCATGGCATGATGGCCAAGGATCACTCCGTCTTTACCTTCCACTCGACGCTTCCACTCGCGGAAACCGCCTCGGTCTTCGGCGAACGGATTCTCTCCGATGCGTTGATGTCTCAAGAGCGCAACAAGGCCGTTCGCCAGGGACTGCTGATCGGCCAGCTCGATGATATCTATGCGACGGTGTTACGCCAGGCCTATTTCGTCCGCTTTGAAAAGCTGGCGCACCAGATGGTGGGGGAAGGCGCGACGGGTGACCAGCTGGCAAAAGCCTACCTGGGCGAACTCCGCCAACAGTTCGGCAAGGCCGTCAAAGTCCCAAAGGAATTTCAGTGGGAATGGCTGAGTATTCCCCATATCTTCGCCAGCCCGTTCTATTGCTATGCCTACAGCTTCGGCAATCTGCTCGTGCTGGCCTTGTACCGCATGTACAAGGAACAAGGCGCCGCCTTTGTTCCCAAATACCTGGAACTCCTGGAGACCGGCGGATCTGAAGCTCCCCGCGACATTCTGGCCAAAGTGGGCGTCGATATGACGGCTGAAGCCTTCTGGCAGTCAGGATTCGACACGATTCGCGAAATGGTCGTCCAATTGGAAGCGACCCTTTCCTGATAGAGCGACCATCTCAGAACAGCGAAATGCCCTACTCCTGGCTTATCGAAAGAGGCTTGACAGAATCCCCACATGCTGGCATACTGAGAATGGTTATCATAATCGTTCATGGAGGTTGCCATGTACGTGTGTCTCTGCAACGGAATTACTGAATCGGATGTGCGGGAAGCCGGCCGGGCCGGCCATGTGACTCCCTGCGCCCTCAAAGCCAAGTTCAAGCTCAAGGGAAACGGCTGTTGCGGACGTTGCGCGAAGAATATTTGCGAGTTCGTCGAGATTGCGGCTCAAGGATCAGCGACCTCCTGCCCCCGCACAACCGACCGATAACTCTCTTTCCGACTTCACCTCACAGCGAACCACGCTCCCGCTCGAAAACGCGACAGGCGATCAAGACCGCTTTTTGGTCACTCGCTGACTGTCCGGCCATTCAGGAAACTTCAGATTGTCGGAAATGACTTAGCGGGAAGGCGCCGAGTGGATGAGTCGCGCGACTTCGGCGACCCGTTGGCCTAAGGCGCGAGCCTCAGCCAATTCTTTGTTGTCGATGCCGGGGCTGTCGCCTTCCGTGGTTGCAGAGGCGCCAAAGGCACCGCCGCCACTGACCACGATCATGTGATTCCCGAGCATCGCCGCCAGAATAGTCAGCATCGTTACTTCTTTGCCGCTCGAGATCTGCCCACCCGTGGCGAAGGCCGCCCCGACCTTATTTTTCATCTTGAAGTCCGGAAAGACCCCGAACTTAAACTGCCAATTGTCGAAGAAGGTCTTCACCTCGCCCGACATATTGGACCAGTAGACCGGCGAGCCGACGATGACCGCATCGGATGAAAACAAATCATCCGCCGTGACCTGCCCGACACGCTTCATCACAATCACGGCTCCCGGAACGCCCTTCGCGCCTTCGACCACTGCTTCGGCCATTCGTTCGGTATTGCCAGAGAGGGAATGATACGCGACGAGGATCCTGATGGGTGTGGGAATAGACTCGTCCGCAGAGACCGCACTGACTCCAAAAAAGGCGGAACCAATAAGTAGACAGACGGCTAAGGCGTTAGGCAAGAAAGGACTGGGGGCTGCGGTGGGCACAGGACCAGTGGCATGACCATGGCCCTTATGCCCAGCCAGAGATACAAACCGGATCACCGACGAAACGTTTCCTCTTCCATCCGCTCTTCGACGGAGACATCCGTGAGGGCTCCGCGATACTCGCAACGATGACAGCGCACGCGCCAAGCTTCAATCCATTTTTCCTGGACGTACGACTGGCGGCAGCTCGGACACACAAACACCCCTTTGACGTAATGAACCTTGCGAACTTCCTTCATGCGGGCCTCCAGGCTGAGATGGCCGAGGATGGCACAGGTCTCCTCGGGATTGCAAGACGGCCAACCCCGCCCGCGTTTCCTATATTGTTCCACGCCATCATGCGGCGGCCATACCCATACCTTGACTGCCACCATGCCGGCCAGTACCATGCCTCTATGTTCATTCGAGTGATCCTGATTGCGTTCGTGGTGCTTAGCCTGGCTGGTCCATCAAACGGAGACGCCACGCCGCCGGCCGGCAGTCCCGCTGCGCGGCTGATCCCTGTGAAAACCCCTTCCGGGACCGTCGTGCAAGCCGAAATCGCCGACACTCCTCAGAAGCGCGCCGCCGGGTTGATGTACCGCGATCACCTCAAAAAAGACCACGGCATGATGTTCTTCTTCGACCAGGCCCAGGAGTGGACCTTCTGGATGAAGAACACCCTGATCGCGCTTGATCTGATTTGGATGGATGATAAAAAACGCGTCATCCACATCGAACGGAACGTGCCGATTTGCACGAGAACGGATGATTCCTGCCCCCAGTACCGCCCGAACGACGGGGCGATGTACGTACTGGAGATTGCCGCCGGAACCGTGGATGGATTGAAGATCGAGAAGGGCACAAAACTGCAGTTTGCGAATCCGTAAGACCTGCGGGCCAGCCGGCCATTATTTTTCCTGCCACGCCCGAATACGCCGCGCCGAGATCACCCCCTCGACCCGTTCAATCGCCTTCAGCACATGATTGATGTGCTTCGTATCATTGACTTCGACGACAAAATCCAACACCGCCTTCCGGTCTTCACGCGTCGCGATTTCCGCCCGGCTGATGTTCGCCTGACATTCCGCAATTGCGGATGATACATTCGCCAACACCCCGGTCTTGTCGACTGCCATCACCGACACTTTCACCGGGTGCAACCCCGGCGTCGCCGTATCCCATTCCACCTCGACCAGCCGTTCCCGATCGTAATCCAGCGCTTCCAGATTGGGGCAATCCACCGAGTGGATGGTCAATCCGCGCCCGCGGGTAATGTAGCCGAGAATCCGATCCCCCGGCACCGGATTACAGCAACGAGAGAGCTGCATCAAGAGATCGCGCGCGCCTTTGACGCGTACGCCTTTGTCGTCGGATTTGCCGACCGGGGTCTTCGGTGTCGAAACCGGCTCCGCGACCGGCACTGCAGTTCCCGGCGATGGCGTCACCAGCTTCGCGATTACCTCTGCCGTCGCAAGATGGCCGAATCCTACCGCCGCCATCAGTTCGTCGAGCGTGTCATGCCCGAGCTGCCGCGCCACCTCCAATAGTTGCTCCGACCGCAGCATCTGCGCCGGCGCAAACGAGTGGCGCCGCAACTCCGACTCCAAGAGACGCCGCCCGATGTCGATGCTGCGCGTTTGCTCTTCGGCTTTGACCCAATGTTTGATTTTTGTCTTGGCGCGCGAGGTCCGGACAAACTTGAGCCAGTCCTTATGCGGCGTCTGGTTCGGCGACGTGAGAATTTCAACCGTATCCCCGCTCGTCACCTGATGCTTCAACGGCACAATCTTGCCATTGATCTTGGCCCCGACACAATGGTCACCGACTTCCGTGTGGATGGCATAGGCAAAGTCGACCGGGGTGGATCCCTTCGGCAGTTCCTTCACGATCCCCTTGGGCGTAAACACATAGACCACGTCGTGAAAGAGCTCAAGCTTGACGGAGTCCATGAACTGGCGATTGTCCGGCAGATCGGTGTGCCACTCGACAAACTGGTGTAACCAGCCGAACGCCTTGTTATCTTTCTCTGCAACCTTGCCCTGCTCTTTATATTTCCAATGCGCCGCAATCCCGTATTCTGCCACGCGATGCATTTCGTCGGTTCGAATCTGGAATTCGACGTGCTCGCCCTTCGGTCCGACCACCGTCGTGTGCAGCGATTGATAGAGGTTGGATTTGGGGATCGCGATGTAGTCCTTAAACCGGCCTGGCAGCGGGCGCCAGAGCGAATGGATCACCCCGAGCAAGGCATAACAGTTCATCTTCGTATCGGTGATGATCCGCAAGGCCGTGAGGTCGTAGACTTCCTCAAAGGAAATATCCTGCTTGTTCATCTTCTGGTAAATGCCATACAAGTGCTTCGGGCGCCCGTACACCGTCCCCTGCAACCCGACGTCGGTCAGCGCCTTTTCGACCAGATCGCGCACTTCCTGAATGTATTGTTCCCGGTCTTCATCGCGCTTTGCGACACGCACCCGCAGCATTTCGTACACATCGGGCTTGAGGTGCTTGAGACACAAGTCTTCCAGTTCATTCTTCACCCAGCCGATCCCGATCCGGTTGGCGAGCGGAGCGTAAATCTCCAGGGTCTCCTGGGCAATTTCCAGGCGCTTCGCCTCGCCCAAGTGCTCCAGTGTCCGCATATTATGGAGGCGATCGGCCAGCTTGATGATGACGACGCGGATATCGTCCGCCATCGACAGGACCATTTTGCGGAAATTCTCCGCCTGCTTTTCTTCATAGCTCCGGAACGTGATCTTCCCGATCTTGGTTACCCCGTCGACCAGATGGACCACTTCTTTCCCGAACTCGCGCTCCAGTTCGGCCGGCGTCGCTACCGTGTCTTCCAAGGTGTCGTGCAGCAGTCCCGCCACCACCGCCGCCACATCAGTTTTGAGCAAGGTCAGCACGCCGGCGACGGCGACCGGATGCTGCACGTAGGGCTCGCCGGAACGGCGCGTTTGCCCTTCATGCACTCTGGCAGAGAAGTCATAGGCCTTGCGCACCAGACTGAGATCGGCCTCCGGCTGATAGCTCCGCACACGGTCGAGGAGCTGATCGATATCTGTGACGGTTTCGTAGACCATCGACGCGTTACTCCCTCGCCGTCGCGCGCATATCCCGAATGCGCAATTGAATGCGGTCGTGCCCGTTCCAGTGATTAATCTCGGGCGTGAAGGCCAGATCAACCGGCTGGTTGAGCGTCAATCCCTGCTCCGAAAGCGACTTCATGCCGAACCCGATACTGTCGAACGGCAGCGACCGCCCCTGCCGGACCGTCATTTTCAAATGTTTCTCGCCGACGACGCGCGCCTCCATGATCGCCAATCCCTTCACGGCAAACATCGGCTCAGGGTTCCCCGCCCCGAATGGATGCAGCGATCCGATTTCCTGGAGGAGGCGCATATTGACTTCCGTTAGCGACACTTCAGAGTCGAGGTGCAGCGTAGGGACCACTTTTCCCGTCGAGGACCAGGCTCCTGCCACCGCCGCAAACCGTGCCTGAAATTCCGGCAATTGAGATTCGTGAATCGTCATCCCCGCTGCGCTAGGGTGCCCGCCGAATGCCACGAGCAGATCCTTGCACGAGGCCAAGGCTTGGTAGAGATCAAATCCTGGGATGGTCCTAGCCGATCCTTTGCCGATCCCCTGTTCATTGATGGCCATCACAATCGCCGGGCGATGATAGCGCTCCATTAACCGCGCGGCTACAATACCCACCACGCCGAGATGCCAGCCGCGGGAGGCCAACACAATCGCCGGCGGCACCTCGCCACCCTCAAGCATCGCGACGGCTTCCCGCATGATGTCTGCTTCAAGCTCCTGCCGGCGACGATTGAGCTGTTCAAGCTCCTGTGCGAGCTGCATCGCCTCCGATTCGGACTCGGTCGTCAGCAACTGCACGCCTTTGATCGCATGGTCCAACCGCCCTGCTGCGTTCAGCCTGGGCCCGAGCTTGAATCCCACCGTCTCCGAAGTGCACTCACGCGTCACTCCGGCAACCTGTTTCAACGCACGAATCCCGCAACGCGACCCGCGCGACAGTTGGCGCAACCCTTCCTGAACAAATCCCCGGTTCTCATCCTGCAATGGCACCACATCGGCAATCGTCGACAAGGCCACCAGATCCAGCAGCGAATCGAGCGACACCGTCCCCTGACTGTAGCGCTGCCGGTAGGCATCGGCCACCTTGTAGGCTAATCCACCGGAGCAGAGCCCGCGGAACGGATAGCGCGCCTCCCGCCTGTGCGGATTCATAACCGCCAGCGCCGGCGGCATCTGCTCATCCGTCTGATGGTGGTCGGTCACAATGACATCCATCCCCAACTGATTGGCGACGGCAATTTCATGGTGTGAGGTGGTCCCGCAATCCGAGGTGACCAGCAGCTTCACCCCCTCCGCGGCCAGCGCCCGCACCGCCCCTTCATTCAACCCGTATCCCTCCCGAACCCGATGCGGCACATAGGCTTGTGCGTTGGCGCCGAGCCCGCGGAAGAACGAATAATAAATACTCGTAGCCGACATTCCATCCACGTCGTAGTCGCCATAGAAACAGACCCGCTCACTATGCTGCACGGCATAGTGCAATCGATCGATGGCGGCTTCGATGTCGGGGATCAAAAAGGGATCGTGCGCACGGAGCGGGGTCATCCAGGCGGTGGCTTCATCAGGCGTGGTGACGCCGCGCGCTAACAGTAGGCCTGCCGTCGCAGGCGAGATCGACAAGGCCTGGGCCAATGTCGCCCGCCGGCCGGGATCGATATCACGAAACACCCAGAGCTTAGACGTCATCCATGCCTCGGTACGGGCTACAGGCGAATAGGGTCAACAGGTCGGATACCGCGGATGGTAAATGCTCACCATCCCTTTGTCAAACCATGCGAAAACGGTCGCTACAGAGAAGATCGGAGGCGGATCATATACCGGACGGAGAGGACAATGGAGCCAGCGGAGGGAGGGAAATGAAGAAGGGGAACGCGAACCAGTCGTTCGCTATTCCCCCCCCTTTTGCACGTAGTTCTTGACGAACTCTTCAGCGTTCTTTTCGAGGACCTCGTCGATCTCATCGACGAGCTTGTCGATATCTTCCGTGAGCTTCTTCCCGGTCTCAACGACCTTCGGATTCGCCTTGACCTCGTCCTTCGATTGAGGCTCGCGTTTCGGCTCCTGCTTGCGCTCCTGTTTTTCCATCCGAGCACCTCCCGTAGTTCTGGGAAACTCTCGTGGACCAGCGCGGCGCGTGATCCCTTGCGATCACCTTACCTTAGGGTTATTTCAGCCGTCAAGCCAAGCAGAGAATCGTGTGGCGATTCTTCGCTTTCGTGGCTCACGACCGTCTGATCGTGAGCCACGAAGATCGAAACCCTATTTCACAATCAAGGATACAATCAACAGCGCCACAATATTGATGACTTTGATCATCGGATTGATCGCCGGACCGGCCGTATCCTTATAGGGATCGCCGACCGTATCGCCGGTAACCGCCGCCTTGTGCGTATCGGTCCCCTTCTTGCCCTGCTCTTCAATGTACTTCTTGGCATTGTCCCAGGCACCGCCGCCGCTCGTCATCGAGATCGCCACGAACAAACCGGTGACAATGCTACCGACGAGCATGCCGCCCAACGCTTGCGGACCAAGAATCACACCGACCAGAATCGGGGAGATCACCGGGATTAAGCCCGGCACCATCATCTTTTTGATCGCCGCCTGCGTCACGATATCCACGCAGGTTCCGTATTCCGGCTTGCCGGTTCCCTCCATGATGCCCTTGATAGTCCGGAACTGCCTGCGCACTTCTTCCACTACGAGACCGGCCGCCTCTCCCACCGCTTTCATACAGAGGGCGCCAAAAATAAACGGCAACATCCCACCCAGGAATAATCCCACCAGAACAGAGGGATTGGAAAGATCGAACGTGCTCGCTCCGGCCCCCTTTGCAACCTCACGCGCATATTCGGCGAACAACACGACCGCCGCGAGGCCAGCCGACCCGATCGCGTAGCCCTTGGTGACTGCTTTGGTCGTATTCCCGACCGCATCCAATGGATCGGTAATATCCCGCACCTCTTTGCCGAGGTGAGCCATCTCCGCAATCCCGCCCGCGTTATCTGTAATCGGACCGAACGCATCGATCGCCACCACAATCCCCGCCATCGACAACATCGACACCGCCGCCACGGCCACGCCATACAATCCACCCGATGCCGCGCCGCCGCAGATCGAGTAGCTCGTCAGAATCGCGCCCCCGATCACCACCACTGGTAAGGCCGTTGCCTCCATCCCAACTGCAAGCCCTGCAATGATGTTCGTCGCATGGCCTGTTTCACTGGCCTTGGCAATGGCCTTCACCGGCGCATAGCTCTTAGACGTGTAATAGTCCGTAATGAAGACCAGCGCCAGCGTCACCGCCAAGCCGATCAACGCCGCCAGGTAGTAACTCATTCCACTCACGCCACCCACGCCGGCCATGATCGTGTTCGTCACAGGGTAGAATGCGACCGCAGCAATGCCACCCGCCACGAACAGGCCCTTATAGAGCGCCGGCATGATCTCGCCGCCGGGGCTCACCTTCACGAAGAGAATCCCGATGATCGTCGCAAAGATCGTCACGCCGCCGAGGGCGAGCGGGTAGAGAATCGGCGCGCTGTTCCCATTGAATAAGGTGAAGGCCAAGACCATCGCCGCCACCGTCGTCACCGCGTAGGTTTCGAAGAGGTCCGCGGCCATACCCGCGCAATCACCGACATTGTCACCCACGTTATCCGCAATGACCGCCGGATTACGGGGATCGTCTTCCGGAATGCCCGCTTCGACTTTTCCGACGAGATCCGCGCCCACGTCCGCCGCTTTGGTATAGATACCGCCGCCGACACGGGCAAAGACCGAAATCAGGCTGCCGCCGAATCCAAGACTTAGCAACGCATGAATCGCCTTCTCCTGTCCTGCAATCTGCGTGGCCACTGTGTAGAAAAGAGTAATGGCCAGCAGGCCTAAACCGATCAGCAACAGCCCGGTCACGGCGCCACCGCGAAATGCGACCGTCAGCGCCGCATTCATTCCTTTATGGGCCGCCTGAGCCGTCCGCACGTTCGCCCGCACCGCGATCACCATGCCCACATAGCCGGCCAGCGATGACGCGCCGGCGCCGATTAAAAATCCGATCGCGGTCAGTAGTCCGAATTTATCCGAGAACGCCCCTGCTCCCCACAGCATGACGAACAGCACCGCGGCAACGACGCCGACGGTTCGATACTGGCGGTTCAGATAGGCGCTCGCGCCCTCCTGAATTGCCTTCGCGATTTCCTGCATTTTGGGATTACCGGCGTCGAGCTTGAACACCCACATCGCCAGATAGAGACCGTAGGCAATACCGGTGACTGCTGCGATCAATGCAAAAGTAACGATGGCTGAGTCGCTCACGGGATACCCTCCTAGTGGTTAAACGACCATTGAATGTCGCTCAATTCCCCGTGGCTTCAACCCATCCGAAGGACACTTCGAGAAGAAGTCCGCAGGGTGGTGCAGGTGCCGCTATGGTGCTAACTAGCCGAAAAACTTGGTTAGTCTATACAGATGGTTGAAAGGGATCAAGGTGAAAGATGGGGACAATGGAGAGGCGAAAATCTTCCTGAGGGATTACACTGTTGTTTGCGGGGAAGAATCAGACTTGCTATAGTCCGCGCAAGTGGAGGGCTGTATGGGATTTGAGCCGAACTATATCGTGATCGATGGACAGACGTTCAGCAAGGTCAAGCTGGCGTTGGACAACCATGTCTACAAGAACTGCCAGATCGACGATTGCGATCTGTACTACAGCGGCGGGCAATACGAACTGCTCGATACCCACGTGACGAATTCACGCCTGGTCCTCAACCACCCCGCCAAGGGCATCTACAACTCCCTGCAAATTTTTAAGATGAAGTCGCCGAGTTCCAAGGTCATCTTCGAGTAGCATCCTTCGTATCTCGGAAACGTCATTCGCCTCTCGCACGTGCGGAGACCGTTCGGCCTCCGCCACGAGATGGGCTTCACGAGCGACGAGATACGGCTACTTATTGACGGGAATGTTCTCGGTGCGTTTCACGATGTCGATCGCCTGAAAGACCGGATCTTGCGATCCCTTGGAGGCTTCGGCTTCGACACGCTGGAGGAACGGCGCAGGGCCACTGATCGGCGCATAGTTCAAGGTCACGTCAACGTCGAACGTCTTCGTATCTTTCGGCGTGGGGAAGGTAAAGGTTTCGACCCGCGTTTCGTCGGGCTTTAACACCGTGTCTTCGAGCACTTTCACCGCCTCAAAATCAAAGACGGTCTTTTGGCCCTTGGCATCGGCATAGGTCCGGCCATAGACCCGCCTATCGGCAAAGACCGTTTTCAGATTCTTGCCTTTGATATCGAGATCCAACACCACCGACGCCCAGGCCGGATGGGTTGTGGGCAGGTTATGCGGTACGAGGCTTTGCACTTTCACAATGACGGTGGTCTTATCCCCGTCGATCTTGGTCTGCACATCCAGCTTCGCCGCTTCCTGCCGCAGCTTGCCGATGCGCCCGGGGAACGTATGGTTGGCGACTTTGCGTTTCTTCTCTCCGTTGGCCGATTCTCCGACCTGCTCCGGCATATGGCAGCTCTGACACTCTTTGCCGGACTTCACGGCCTGACTCTGCTCATAGCTCCCCAGCAAATCATTGGCCTTGCCCAGATTCGCCGCCGAGGGGACGGACTGGTGGCAGTTCAGGCAGAGATCGGACTTTTGAAACAGACCCAGTTCCATCGATTGATGCGCGAGATTCTGGACAAAATCTTTGTAGGGGCCATAGAGCGTCTTGCTGCCCAGTTCGTATTTCGGTTCCGGCGGTTGCTTGGCCCGATCGACCTGCTTAATCAAATGGCATTGTGCGCAGGCCACGCCATCCAATGAAGGATCTCCCGCCTTGGCCTGATCCACGAAGAGCTGAGCTTGATCAGGAAACTCACGCACATGGGGCGCATGACAGCGGAAGCACATCGCCTTATCTTTACCTGCGGAGGAATTCAGATACGCATCCAGCGAAGCACGGAAGGCCGGCGAATGGATCGACTTGGAGAGCGGAGAGGTTTCCCACTCTTCGAACACACGCTCATGACATCGCTTGCACTTACTGGAGTTGGGAAAGGCCTTTTCGATTACCGCCTGTGACTTGGCATCCTGCGCATATAAGCCGGGCTCCCCGCCGCTCCAGATAACCAACGCGCCGATAAGCACCGCGAGACCCACGACTCCCTGCTTGATGCGCTTGTATAAACCCACGCCACAATCCTTCTTCAATGGCTACCCTACAATGTTTTCACGCGATAGGTGAGGAGACGCGGCTGCTGGTACTCATCGAGCACATGCTTCGCCTCGTCCCGTTCCTTATCGGTTTTTAACGTCGCGAGATACTTTTCCCGCAACGCCGGTTCCGGCGTCGGAATCAATGCATAGCTCAATACGGCTTCAACCGAGGCCGGGAGCGAACCTGCAGGTATCGAATAGGCAAACGGTACTTTTCTCGTATTGCCGCCTTTAATAAAGGGATCGGGAATCGGGCCGCGCAGGATCTTGTCGTAGGGCAAGCCGAACCGCTTCGTCTCTTCCGCTAAGACCTTGCCCGCCGCGTCCTTGACGGTCATCGTGAGGATCACCTGCTTGAGCACCGGATCCCCGTCGGGGAAGCTGTGGGGGAGACTCCCCACCTTAACCAGCGTCGTCCCCTCCACCGTGCCGCTCGACTTCGCCATCTCGATATCAACACGCGGCATCCACTCGGCCTGGAGATTCCGGTTCTTTAACAACGTGCCGGGAATGACGACGCCCCGAAACCAGTGCCGGCCGATGGCCCGCGTCATCGATCCGCGCTTGGATGTCGAACTGCCGGTCGAAGGCTCCATGTGGCAGTCCTGGCAGATCGTTCCCTGGAGAATTTCACCGGGCAGCTCCCGCTTCGTGACATCTTTCACTTTATCGAAATGGCAGGAGGTACAGTAATTGGCCCCTCGGAACAGATCCGACTGCGCCCCGATGTGTACGAGGTTTTCTTCAGGATTCGCGAAGGGGCCATAGAGGGTTTTGCCCGGTGTCAGCTTGAAGGTCGGCGGCGGACCGGGCGTCGTGTCGACGGAACCGATCATATGGCAGGTCGCACAGCCGATCCCCTCGACCTGCGGCTTTCCGGCTAAGACCTGCGCGACAATCTTTTCTGCATGCTGGGGGAACACTGTCGTGGATGGCACGTGACAGGAGAGACAGCGCTGCCGTTCATCGGAAGTCGGATTCGTCTGCATCCACACGCCCAACACCGTTCGAAAAACCGGCGACTCCAGCGACGTCCCATGCAAGAGCGCGGCATCGACGCGTCCGAAGGTTTTTAGATCCGGGGTTTGCTCCCGCATGCCTTTCCACTCTTCATAGTGGCGGTCATGACATTGCTTACAATCTTCAGAGCGGATAAACACATTCTCGATCTCGGCCACCCAGTCGGGCGGCGCCGCTCCATCCGATTTTTGCGCGATAGCCCGCTCGTGCGAGAGCGCATTCAGCCCGATAGCGAGCAGAAGGAAACATCCAATAGCCAGGCGTCGTGTCAACGGCATCTGTGACCTTTAATCCCGTTTGCAGCCGACAAAATGAAAATTCACACCCCATCCGACCGGATCGCCGGGATCGGCTGGTTCATAGGTCCCGAGGGTAAAATTGCATTCCTTCATCGCTTTTTTGATCGCGATCCCGAAATCCGTCATGTTGCGAATTTCCGTCTTGTCGATTTCCTTGATGACCGATCGCACTTTGATACCGGCATAGTCTGCGCGGGAGTTTCCGATCACCTCGAATACGGCGACGCCCTTCGCCTCCTGCAGCTTCAGCTCTTTCCGGATATCCTCGTCCACGGATCCGACCATCACACCGAATTCCTCACCCAACCTGACCGCCTCGTCCTCGGTCATAGCCACGGCGTCAGCCGCTACCGCTATCGGGAGAGAGCCGCTCGCTCCCGTGAAGCCGACGAGACTGAGGGCCAGGGTGCAACTTCGACCGCACCGGAGCGCGATGTTCACGAATCGATGGCTTCGAATAGCGATCCTTTCACGGGTCATCGGCACAGGCGATCGACGATTCATTACACCAGGAAATTTAGAGCTTGGCAATCGGATCAATGGCCAGCTGGAACCAGGGGGCGACGGACTTCTGTCCGTTGCGCTCTTTATTCTCCCCGTTCCACACGGCGAAAGAGACGGTCTGGACGCGGCCAGGAATGAGCTTCGCCTCATTCTCCGGCTCTTCGCTCACCAGCGGGCGGCGCATCACCACACGCCACACCCCGTCTTTCCATTGCGCCTTCCCTTGAATCCGTCCCTGCTTTTCCTTCGTGGTCAGCGTGCTGAATCCTCCGCCGATCAAGTCTTCCACAGACGAGACTCGCCGGGGAATGACTTCGAACGTGCGCACGCCGCCTTCCTTCTTTTCAGTTTGGCGAGAGGCGCGACGGTCGATATCACTCTGCCAGTCCGCTTTCCAATGCCAGATATTGATGTAGTGATCAAGCTGGCCCATGCAGAAGAATGCCGGCGCGTCGCCGAGCGGCAACCCGATGGCGACGCCGTCTCGAAAGGTGCCAGGGGTCAGGCGATCATTCTTGGTGTTATCCTGCCACTCCAGAAGGAAGGCGATCTCGGTGCCGTTATGGAGAGAGCGTACGACGAGTGCCCGCGCTGTCGGCTCAGGCCAGACCGGGCGCGTAATGACCTGTCCGCTGAGCGGCACCGTTAAGGAAGAGACTGTGGCCCATGCCGCATCGTCCGGAGCCGACGGCAGTTCACCCTCGGCGAAATGGGACCGGATAGTCATGCCCGCTGAGCTGACCAGCGGAATTCCCCATCCGGCTAGAACACTAGCGATAACAAGAAGGCCGGCAAAAAACACCAGCAGAAAAGGACGGGACTGGCTGAGATTCGTCATTCGCACCATGCAGATGATTCGAAATTCGACGGTCGCCGTCTGGATCACTGCAGAATACCATAGCGCCAGCCAAGAGACCTGGCTCACGCTCAGAAACGGGGCCCTAGGACAGTTTCACCCGGCGAATTTTGTTCTCGCCGCGCTCGCAAATATAGAGATGCCCCTGTGAGTCGAGCGTCAACCCGACCGGTGAGTTCACCACGGCTTCGATGCCCAACAGTCCATCGCCGTGCTTGACCGTGCCGGCCGATTCTTTGGCGACAAACCGCGCGGCGCCGCACCCGCCCATGTTCTTGTCTTCATACCCGCTGTCGCCGTTGCCCGCCACGGTGGTGATCATGCCGGTCACCGCATCGATCCTCCGCACGCGATGATTCATGGTATCGGCAACATAGAGATTGTCTTCGGCATCGAACACAACGCCCTCGGGCGCATGCAACATCGACTTCACGGCCGGCTTGTCGTCGCCATCGTAGCCGTAGCGACAGATCCCCGCCACCGTCGAAATAATACCGGTCTGCATGTCGATCTTCCTGACACGATTGCTGCCCTTATCCACGACGACGATGTTGCCCTTGCTATCGATGGCCATTCCCACGAGATCGTAGAGGCGGGCTTCCATTGCAGGCTTCCCGTCATCCAGATACATCGACAAATCCAGACCGTCCGAGCAGACCGGCATCAACCAACCCTGGTCATCGCTGAAGTCGATGCCGATGGCATCCCCGGAAAGCACCACAAGACTGCGCGCCACCAACGGCTGCTCCCGCGATTCGTCTTCCGCCGTCCAGGCACCGGCAACCGTGGTCACCATCCCGGTACGGGGGTCATACCGCCGCACCTTGTGCGCCTGCGTATCGGCAATGTACATGACATCGTCCCGATCGAACGCAATCGCGGCAGGCCAGGTCAGATTCACTTCGAGCGCCGGGCCATCGCCATTGAACCCA
This sequence comes from Nitrospira sp., assembly GCA_030653545.1. Taxonomy (NCBI): domain Bacteria; kingdom Pseudomonadati; phylum Nitrospirota; class Nitrospiria; order Nitrospirales; family Nitrospiraceae; genus Nitrospira; species Nitrospira sp. Next base: position 181,464 of record JAURZE010000013.1, read on the forward strand.
TGCTGGCCGGTCCCGACAACCGTCGTGATGATACCGGTTTCCCGATCGACCCGGCGAATGCGGTTGCTGCCGGAATCGCAGATGAAGAGGTTGTTCTGTGAGTCGAATGCGACATCCAGCGGCAGATACAGACCGGCTTCTCCGCAAAGCCCCTCATCGCCGCTATAGCAGGTTTCCCCGATCCCGGCAAAATTGTGGAGCGTGCCTTCGAGGATGTTGACCCGCCGGATACGGTCCGAACCGGACTCGGCAAAGTAGAGCCACTTCTCTTCCTTGTCGAGCGCGACATGGTGAGGGAGCGGAATCCCCGCCTTCACCGCCCGCTTCCCGTCACCGGTACTCCGGGCTTTCCCGTTTCCCGCAAAGGTCTCGATGTAGCCGCCGGCTAACTGCAGTTCTGTATCCATAGACGTCTGTGCGTCTCCACTTCACATCGGAAAGAAAACTTACGCGCGCGAGGCCGGTTGCGCGACAGCAGCCGGTTGATCGACGGTCATCGATTGAACCGGAGCGGCGGTAATGGCCGGAGCCGCGGCCGCGGCTTGCTGCTGCGCGGCGAGCGCCTGGGCCTCGGCCTCGATGGCGTCGGCCTCATGCACGGACTTCTTGAAGCCCTTGATGGCTTTGCCCAATCCTTCGCCCAGCTGCGGCAGTTTACCGGCGCCGAAAATGATCAACACGATCACGAGGATCAGAATCAGCTCTGTGAATCCAAGACTCCCAAACATGATGGACTCCTTCCTAAGGGGTAAATCAGGATGCGGAACTCTCTTTGGCTTTCTTGGCAAACCGTTCTTTTAATCGCTTCCGAGCTTCTTCAGCCTGCTCGAACATTTTGCACTTGTCGTACACACTGATGAGATTGTAGTACGCCAGGGGCTCGTCGGGATTGTTCTCGACGGCGCTCTCCATCACCTTGATCGCCAGATCGGACTTCTTGTGATTCAGTGCGATCTCCATCAATTTGAAGCTGGCTTCCAGATGCGTGGGCTCAAGTTCGAGCGTGCGCATATAGCACTGAATGCCCATATCGATCGTGTTGTAGTCGGACACCAGCGGGTTATCCAGCTCCACATACACGCTGGCGAGATTGTACCAGGCGATGGGATCTTCCGGCGTCATCTCGACAAGGCGCTCGTAGTAATCCTTGGCTTCCATGAATTTCTTCTTGTCCGCATAGACCCGGCCCAGATTAAACAGCGCCAGGATGTCATGCGGGAACACATCGAGCGCATGCTTGAATTCGGCCTCGGCTTCGTCGGCCATGTTCTTCGTGGCGTAGATGGTCCCGAGGTTCGAATAATACATGGCCAGCGACCGATTCATCTCGGCGCGCAAGCCCTCCGCCATCTCAATCGATTTCTTGACCTCGATCAAGGCGTCGTCCATCCGGCCTTTACTGAAGTACAATTCGCCCAACCGGCAGCGGGCCTGAAAATCGTCTGGCTCCTCCGCCAGCAGCTTCTCGATCGCCAGGATTTCCTCGTCGGGCGAGAGCGGCTGATCTCCGGGATCCAGCGCGGTCGCCGTCTGCGTGGGTTCATTGCTTGGGTTCGTTGTGTCCATACATGCCCCTGTGTTCAGTTGCGGTGATTATACCTGTTCGGTTACCAGGGCATCCGAAGAGCCCATGAGTGTATTCGCGGCCGTCGACGGAGACTCCGAGGCCACCGGTCTGACCCGATCCATCGCGAGCAGCATCACTCCCAGAATCACCATCAGCGTGAGATTGGAAAAAAGTAACGCATACCCCGCGATAAACATCAGTCCAATCCCATACCCCGCCAGCCGCCCCATATTGAGCAGCTTGATGACGGTATAGGACCAACAGAGCAGCCCCCCCATATAAATGGCGAACGGCAGATAGAAGGTATAGCCCATGCCGAACTGGAAAATCCACCCGATCCCCTGGGAAGCTTGCCGAACCCCGGACGCCAAGCCTGGGTCATACAAACCGAGCAGATAATCGGTAAAAATGAGGGTCGTGAAGATCGTCCCGGTCGTCGCCCAGAACCAGATCGCCCGATTGCGCTGCACGCGGTTCTTCGTCCTGAGCGACAGCCCCTGGCCGTAGGCCACAAAAGTCAGAAAACTCGCCAGTACCATCAAGGCTTCGCCGATTCGATGGGCCTCATAGACAAATGGCGGCGCCGCGACGGTGTTGGCCACACTGTAGGCGGTCGACAGAATTTGGTAATAGAGCCATCCGGAAATACCGAAAAAAAATGTGACTCCCAGCACCTGGTGCGACCGTTGCGGTTGCGTGGAGACATACTCGAACATGAACAACGCCAAAGCCAGAAAGGCGATGACGTTATAGATCAATGACCCGACCATCCCGGAAGGTACCACCAAAAAGGCCGCGGTGAGGAGCAGTAGCAACACCACACAGCTCATCGCTACCTTGGTCATCCGGTTCACCTCCTGGCCGGCGCTGCGATTGACCATCGTCACACCCAGCGCGAGGAACAAGAGAATCGCCACGATGTTGAGGAGCCAGGTGCCGATCTCTGTGAGGGTGCTGAAGGTCGGGGTGATCCACGGATGCGCCACAGCCATCTTGCTCAGATGCATCCCCAATCTCGAGACCAGGCGATAGAGCACCAACTCAAGAAATGAGGTCAGCAGAACGAGCTTGATCGTATACTCGAACATCGGACCGTAATCGCTGATCCGGCCTGAAATCCGATCACTCATCGTTACGCTCTTCATACCCTCGTACACTCCCGCCAGCAAGGACCTGATTATAGCTGTCACAAAAAAACAGGGTCAATGCCGAGTCGCAGCCACCGTCCGAGGAAGCTAGGACGCGCTGATCGGCTGCGGCGCCTGGACAGCCTGCGCCTTTTCATGCGCAATGTAGAGCAATCCGTCCGCCATCGAATAATTGAAGGGCAATTCGCAAACCACTTCACTGACCCGTTCATAAACATGCTGATAGAGCTTTTCCGACTCGTCCGGCGTCATCCCCTCCTGCACCTCATAAAAGAACCCCAGACTCAGATCCTCTGCAGAGGGCCGCATGATTCTGCGTATCCCATATCCTCCAGGATCGCTCATGATCGGGGCTTCCTTCTCAAGGTCGAACAGGCAGGGCTGGCAGGAGAACCCGAACGACTCGTGCAACTTTTTGTTCTCCACGATGAAGTTCATGGTTTCCAGCGCTTCTTCTTCCTTCTCCGTAGGAAATCCGACGATGATGTAACAGTGCACCGCGATCCCAAGATCCACACAGTCGTCGGCGATCCTCCGGACCCACTCCTGCTTGATACCCTTCTTCATGAAATCCATGATGCGCTGATTGAAGGACTCCAATCCGAACACAATCTTGAGACAGCCGGCGTCACGCATGGACGTCAGAAGTTCACGTGAAAGATTCTTTTCGAACCGCATTTCGCAGGTCCATTTGATATCCAGCTTCTGCTCGGTCATCTGCTGACAGAGCCGCTTGGTGGGCGCGAGGGCAAAACACTCGTCGGTAAAAAAGAAGTTCTGCGCCCCGTACCGCTCCTTGAGCCATTTCAGCTCTTCGATCGTCCGGCCCGGCTCCTTCTGCCTGAAATTCTGGTGATCGAGCGTGAGGGCGCAGAAGGCGCAATCTTTGTAGTAGCACCCGCGCGAGAATTGGACCGGCAACACCGGTTCAGGAGAGAGATACTTATCCAGCGGAAACCCGTCGTAGTTCGGCGCAGGCAACTGGTTCACATTCTCTGAATAGAACGGCTGATTGACCGTAATCTTCCCGTTTTGGCGATAGATCAGATTCGGCACCTTGCTGAAATCTTTCTTCCCGGCCATCTGATTGACCAACTCCAGCAACGCCGTCTCTCCTTCAAACACGACGATGTCATCGGTAATATCAAACAAACTCGGACAGCGGCGGATATTATCGACCAGGCGGGTGAATATACTGCCTCCGATCGTAATATGCAGATCGGGAGCCGCTTCTTTGATCAATCGGCACAGCGTCAGTCCGGGAATAATCTGCGACGTGGCCGTGATCGACACCCCGATAAGATCCGGGCGATCGTTCACAATCGATGGAATAAATTTATCGCGGAACAGGCTGATGTAGGGATTCTGCACTTCATCTCGAATGACCTTCATGAGGTCTTTCGAGGAATAGATCGAATAGTTGCTGAACTGATTATCGACGACCGTCAATCTTGTCGGGAAATACACCGACGACACCAACTCCAGCCATTTATCGATCATGAAGAGACTGCCGCGATAGGCATCGAGATCGTAAAACGCCTCGCTACGCAGCGTCTCTTTTGCCAGCTCTACCCGATCGATCAAATAGGGGAACCGATCAAGCGACTCCGCAATTTTGGCCGCGTGCTCACGGCTTCCCGGACCAGTCTCTCCAGACGTACTCTTTTCCAGCTCCCGCTGCTTTGCGAGCAACTGTTCATGAACCTCAGCCCCAAATGAGCGGGTCAGAAGTTGGTCGAGCAACTCGATTCCAAGATCCCGCTGAGAGACGTCTTTGACGCCACCCTGGTGCAGGAATCCGGTGAGAGAGGGGAGACTGAGATACGGTTGAGAGGGATGCCAGGTAGGCGGAAACAACAACGATACTTTCATGGAAACCACTTTCTAATATCTTCGGAAAATCAGATAGTTTCGAATGATTTCACTGATCGTTTATACACTCCCGCCTTCTTCATTTGCAACCCTGCTGCATCGCACGTTGAGAGAACGCATAGCCTCTCCCCCAGCTATGCCATCACCATGCCAAAAAGAAAAAGCCCCGGGTCACTTCGCCATTTACATAGCGCAGACCCGGGGCCATTTTCTCACGTCACCTCAACGCGTTCAGCGATGAGCGGTGGTCTCTCGCGAGACCGCTTCGCTCACGGAAGCTTGAGCGTGAACCAGGTGGAGAGCGCCTTCATACCGTTGCGCTCAATGTTGTTCCCATCCCACACTGCAAACGCGATGGGCACAGACATTCCCGCCTTGAACTGCGTATCGTTCGCATCGCTGGTCTCCAGGCTGCGCTTGATGACCACGCGCCAGGTCGGACCAGTGTAACCGCCACCCTTGACGGAGCCTGACGGCTCCCACACACCGTTCCCGAACACGTCCTGATGGGATTGGGTGGTGAGGGTGCTGAATCCGTTGGCATTCAGGTCTTCAACCGAGCTCACACGGAGCGTCGGATCGGACATGATGTTACCGGACCAGATACCTGAGTTGAATGGCCCAAGGCTCCGACCGATCCGATCAGGATAGGTCACGCCACCGGCCGGCTCTTCGAAATAGTAGTCCCAGAAAATGCCTGGGTACTGATCGTCCACGTCCCACATGCCCGCGCTGTCCTTACCAAGGTCTTTCTGCCATTCCGCGTTCCACCGCCAGATGTTGGTGGTTCCGCCGGATTGACCCATACACTGGAAAGGTGGCGCACCGGACGTGGTCACCGGGAACATGATCGCAGCCTGGTCGCGGAAGTCCTGCGGACCAATCGCTGTGTCATTCTTCGTCTGATCGCTCCACTCCACGCGCAGGCCGAGCTCCTTACCGTTGCTCATCGCCTTCACGAACATCGACTTCACCGAGATGTTCGGGTGCATCGGGGTGGTGATCAGCTGACCGCTCAACGGAACGATTACACCAGGAACGCTTTCCCACACGGGGTTGGCGCCATCCATGGGAATCGGTCCCTTGACTGCCTTCGCCGGAATCGTGACCGGCTGGCTTACGGCCAAGGGCACTTGCCCGATCGTCAGCATGACGCCGACGACGAGGGCAGAGAGCAGAATGCTAAACACCAATTTCTTGTTGGTCGTCTGCACAACTCTCATACAGCTAATCCCTCCTCTCAAATTAATGATTAAATAACATCGCCCAAAAAAACTACCGTATAACTACCGTCCAGAAAACGAGAAATAATTGCTCGAAACCTACGCGGTTCCGACTGGTCCGCCCTCCTCCTTGTCCTTATCCTTGTCCTTCACATCCAGGAAGGACTGCGCGCCGACTTCATTCAACAACACGCTCAACTCATTCCCCTGGTCCTGCGCTCCGCACTCGTACGTCTGACCTTCAGGCGAATTAAAGGTCGCCGGACGATAATCTGTTTCTGTGTAAGGCTGCGGGGTGACTCCGAGGAACGCGGTTTCGAACTCAATCCAATCAGAGGTCATATCCGCGACGATCTTGAACAGACCGGAATCGGACTTTTTCGTCAACATCCGGCAAAACAGAGGAACCCATCGCCCGATGTGATTTTTAACAAACTTTTTCTGCGCATCCACAACGATCTGCGTCTTGTCGGCACCGTCATGGCAGCGGGAATACGATTCTTTGTAGGCCAAGAAGTGCATGAACTCGAACTCGACGCTGAGGTGGTCGAGCCGCTCATGAATATCCTTCGACAACTCGACGCCAAACGCCTTATAGAAGCCGGCGATGTCGCCCATGGTATGGGACTGCGCAAACACGTGATCGTTGCCGAAGAGGGTTTCGTACGGCGGACAATCCAGCGTGATCACATTGCTGAACACACGCCGATGCTCCGACTGCAGATCGCTCAACTGCCAGTTCACGCATTCTGACGCCACCAGCTTTTCGACATTATCCAACTGCTTTTTCAACGCAGCCAGCTTCAGCTTCGCGCGATCTCCGCCCTGATTGGCATCCAAGGCCGCCTGGAGGGCATCTAATGCCGCGCGACCGTCTTCCACAAACTCCCCGCACTGCAAGTAATCAAGAAACTCCTCGTCTTCCGGATACAAAAGGCTCCAGGAAACAAGGAGATAGAGCTTGCTGCGATTGAGCGCTCGCTCAACGGCGGGAGAGTCTTTGATCGTCGGGATGGTAGGGATAACGGTAGCAGCGGTAGATGTTGCAGTCTGCACCGATTGTTTACTCGTCATGACAATTGTCTCCTGGATGTGGGACTCAACCCAGGCCTCACAACTCACACAACTTCTGAACCAGCACTACTTCGACCTATCACGGGCCTGCGTATGATAGGTAAAGGTCAAATGGATGTCAAGCAAGAACTCGGACCTCAAACCATGGATTTCAGCCGGTTTATTTTTTTATTTATTTTGACTAGACATTTCAATTCCCCGCTTCAGTACAGTGATTTTCCGCTTCCATCCACGCTCAGAACCCGGCGAGTTGCCGCACAGGCGTCACACGGATCGCCACATGATCATTGACGGTATTACAGATATGTTCGCACATACCACAACCCACGCAACTCTCTGCGGATACCTCAAGCCGCATGGCCGAAAAATCCATTGATAAGGCATCCACAGGACACTTCGAAACGCAGGCATGACACCCCTGCCCGGCCGTGCACAGCCGCTGAGATACCACCGCCACACCCAGTCGAATATCAGGCATCCGATCGACCGGCCGCAACGCGTCAGTCGCACAGGCGGCAATGCAGGGAAGATCGTCACACAAGAGACAGGGCGACTGGTCGGCAAAAATCACCGGGGTCCCATCCCCGCCATGGCAGACAATCGCCCCAGGATCGCAGGCCTTGATACAATCGCCGCATTTCGTGCAGCGCTCCAAAAACAAGACTTCTTCCACAGCCCCCGGCGGCCGAAGCCAATCCGTCCGCAAGACCGGAGCCGGCGCTTCAGGCGCAGCATCAACGTGCCTAGAAAACTCCTGCGCCGCCTTGGCGACAGACATCACGGAATCTTTTAGGAAGTCCCGCCGGCCATATGAAGGGTTAGATGCCATGGTATTCGTTGATCCAGCAGTTGGTCAAAACGTCTGTTCAACGAGGCCGCAGCGAGTAAACAGCCTTCACGTACCCACTGCGGTACGTGAAGGCCTTGAACGATGCGGGAACGAAGATAGCAAACGTCTTCACCGCCGACACCTACATCACGCCGTCGGCCCGCAGCTTATACACTTCCACGCACCGGTCGCAGCCGCCGTACTCAATATCCCACCCAGGATGGTTCTCCCGAATGAAGTCCAAGACATACGGTTCCAACTTGGTGCCCATATCTTCCACCCACGAATAGGTCGGGAAGCGACAGAGCGGGCAGGGGAAGCCCGGCATCAGCATCACCTTATTTTCCGTCTCGGGAACCTCGCCCCCTTCCACATCGACCGCGCGATCCATCACGCGCAAGGTATCGGTCGACATTTCGATCAACTCGGAATGGGTGAAATACGAGATCTGCCAAAGCCCTTCAAACACTGATTTCAATTGGGGCGGCGGGATCTTCCGGTACCACGAGCGGAACTCCTTGAACCGATCCTCTTTGCTCAGCATCGGCTCCCGGCCCGCCGCACTCAACCGGCTATCGACGCTCACACTCCATAGCACGCGGTAGCGCTGCAGGATCAGCGTTTCTTCTCCGGAATTCTGTCCGACCTTCGTATCAGGGTCATAGCCGAAAACCGGGTCGAGCATGTCCGAGATGTGCATCAGCTCATGGCGGCAATAGCGGGTCAGAGCAGGATCGTAAAACCGTCGCGGGATCAGCTTAATACCCACACCTTTCATTCCCTTGGCCTCAAAATCCTTGGCCAAATCCTGCTCGACCGATCCCCACTTGCGGAGAATGTCGACGCCTTCCTGATCTTCTTTCAAGACGCCCTTCACCAGCACAATCCCGACCTTATCCTTTAAGAGCGGATATTCGTTGAACGAATCCCGAATAATGTCCGAGAATCCCCACGTACCGAACAAATACTGGTACAGCTTCTTAAACTCCCCTTCCCGATCCTCAAGCATGAACTTCTCGTAGATCGGATCGGCATGCTCATGGAACTCCTTGTAGTAGGTCGGATCGCCTTCACGCTCCGTCTTCTCCACGAAAGAGTCGATGACCTCTTGCAGCAATGCGGGCTGAAATCTGATTTCCATTGGAAGCCTCGAAAGAATGGATGTGACGGGCACTCAGTGCGTTGACACCACCGGAATCGCCTGCGCGGGGGGATGCGGCGCCCCGCGCCACCTTGACTTGAACGCCGAGCATCTCTTACGATCTCCCAGCGTTGACGAGAGAAGTATACTGGCCCCAAAAGCCGATTTGCAATCAAGGGAGGACCCGAGCCCTCCCGGTGAGTGGAGTACCCAATGCCTGAACACACGATGACGCCCCCTCTTCCCAGCGCCACCCCGGAAGCGGCCGCCCCGCAGCCGCCTATCGACTTTCTTGAGTATTGGAAAACCGATTGCCGGGAGATCAAGACGTTTCGGGGGCACTCGCACGGTGTCTGGACGGTCGCCTTCTCGCCGGATGGACTGACTCTGGCCAGCGGAGGCGCCGAGCGCCTGGTCCGCATGTGGGACATTGAAACCGGCCGGCTCCTGCGCTCGCTCCGCGGCCATACGAATGACATCCGCGCCATCGTCTTTACCCCGGACGGCCTCACCCTCGCCACCGCGAGCGAAGACCGCACCATCCGCCTGTGGAATCCGAAAACCGGCGAACCGACCAAGCTGCTGTTCACCCGGTACGATCACAATGTGTGCAGCCTCTCCCTCTCGCCGGACGGCCTCATGCTCGCGCGCGGGAGCCACAATAAAGACATCAAGATCTGGGAAGTCACGACCGGCACCGAACTGATGACGCTCCTGGGGAAAGATCAATACGACCATCACTGGTCCGTGTGCGTCGCCTTCTGCCCGGACGGCATCCATCTGGCGAGCGGCACCGACATCGGAAAAATTAAGTTGTGGGAAGTGCTCCCGAGCGGCGAAGAGAAAGTCTTACACGACGGGCACTGGCAGCGCGATGCCGACGACTCCACTGAGACCCGCGGCTACTTCATCGAAGACGACGGCGGCTTCCAAAAGCCGATGGACTACTGGATCGGCGCCATGACCTTCACGCCGGACGGCAAGACCCTCATCACCGGCAGCCGCGACAAAACCATCAAGTTTTTCGAAATGCCGAAGCTGATTGAGAAGAAGGTCCTGACCGGGCACACGGCCTGGGTCAGATCCCTGGCCGTCTCGCCGGACGGGAAAGTGCTCGCCAGCGCCGGGGACGACAACACCATCAAGTTCTGGGACATCGCCGCCGGCCGACACTTCAAAACCGTAAAGGGTCATACCGCCGGCGTCCGCCAGATTACGTTTTCTCCGGACGGCAAACGGCTCGCCAGCGCCTCCTGGGATCGCACAATCAAGCTCTGGGAAGGCGGCGCCGAACCGACTGAGTAATCCCGCATTCGCTCGGCAGCCGGTAATTAACGGCCGGCTGCCGGAAACTCTCACAACGGCGTCTCATACTTTCCGACAAGCAACCCTCCATTCCGCATCGCCATCGCTGCCCGGCGCGACCTTGGCCCATCGCTTCGTCCCTTTGCCCTGATACACTAGGCGCCCCTTGCCCATCTGCTCCGCGTAATACTTGGAGAATAAGAGGCGGCTTCGATTATTGCGGCAATCATACTGCTTCTTCGTTTTCACCGAACGATACGAACCGCGCGCAACCTGCCTGGTCACAGTGAAGTCTCTCAATGTCCAGAGCGTCACGGTCTGGTCTGTCTGGCCGATTGTCGCCATATCCACGTAGTCGTCGTACTTGTGAGTCCCGCCTACCTGCACCCACTCCGCCGAGGCCGTCCCATAAAACAGGGCTGTCGTAATCATGACGAGCAGCCATCGAACCATCATGTTGCCCTCTCACACATCAGAAGAAAGGCAGCTCTGCACATTCCGTCAGCGGCCACCTCAGGCTTCTTCCTCTTCCACATCCTCAACGGCCTGTCTCAACGCGGCGACAAAGGCCTCCGGCTGCGCCAAGGCGCTCTCCGTCAACTGAAACTCAGACACCAGCACGCCTGCTTTATCGACGATGACGAGGCGATAGCCTGGTTTCATAATGGTCCTTTCAGAATAACCTAGTGTAGTGATTCATGCTGTTCTTGTCTTATCCAGAGCGCTCTTGGCCCGATTCACTTTCGCTAAGATTTCCTGCGCGGATTTGGTCCACACAAAGGGGGTGGGCTGGGTATTGCGGTGGGTCATGTAGGCGTCAATC
>JAURZE010000014.1 GCA_030653545.1 Nitrospira sp.
GATTGACGCCTACATGACCCACCGCAATACCCAGCCCACCCCCTTTGTGTGGACCAAATCCGCGCAGGAAATCTTAGCGAAAGTGAATCGGGCCAAGAGCGCTCTGGATAAGACAAGAACAGCATGAATCACTACACTAGGACATACGATGGGACACAGACTCTTCTCTCTACCCGATTTGCTCACGGCCGAGCCCCTACCAGGGAAATATCCATTTGACATCATGTCCACCCTGGGCAATAATCCCGCCCTCTTCTTCTCATGGTGCCCGCATGTCGGTTCCCACATCGGTTTTTTCCATTCTGTTACTGACGGCGGATGCCGACATCCACGCTCAATTCAAAGCCGTTTTTGGGAACGCCTCCGTCACAATGGTTCGCGATGCAGCCTCGCTCCCCAAAGATCTCCCCAGACGCCCATATGATGCCGTGGTTGTAGAGGCTCGCCCAGGGCAAGGCCACTCCGAGGTGCTTCCTCCACGGATAGATCCCGCCCAAACTTTGGTCATTGTGGGATCACGAACTGTTCTGAAGCGGGCTCCGGCTATGCTCCAACTGATGAGCCAGCACCGCGAGGAAACCCAGAAGAGCAAGGGACACGATCTCTCGCTGGAAGATTTCCTCGACCAAAAAATGGGAGACTTCGTCAAGGGGATGCATAACGGCGCCGCCAAGAACCTTCACCCGATGCTGATTTCAGCCGTCGAACGCCCTCTGATCTCGTCAGCTCTACGAGAAACCCAAGGCAATCAAATCCAAGCGGCGGAATTATTGGGCCTGAATCGCAATACGTTGAGAAAGAAGATTACGAATCTCCATATTCCATTGAAGCGGGGTCGCGTAAAGGCCGCTGGCTCCTCCTAATGCTGCGGTGCAGCAGGAAACTCTGTCTGGACAATGGGAACGGCTTCAGGCGTTCGGCATCCTCATTCATTCATAACCAAGGAGGGGACTGATGACGAAGGAAGAGCTGATTGCGAAAATGGCAGCCTCGGCAGGAATCACAAAAGTTGCCGCGGGCACGGCCCTGGAGGCCTTCACCGGAGCCGTCACGACGTCGCTAAAGAAGGGACAGCGGGTTTCTCTGGTGAATTTCGGTACCTTTACGATTTCAAAGCGGAAAGCGCGGATGGGCAGAAACCCACGCACCGGGGAATCGCTTAAAATTCCGGCCGCTAAGGTCCCGAAGTTTTCGGCAGGGAAAGAACTGCGCTCGGCGGTCAAGTAACGACCCCGCAGCATTTCCAGTAGCACAAAGAGAAGGCGGTGCCTTCCAGAACCTCCGGAAGAAGGCTGCCTTCTCTTTTGCATTTCTTGACAGTATGGGCAGGGCTATATTAGCATGCCCACCCGGACAATAGGCGCGTAGCTCAGGGGGAGAGCGTTACCTTGACACGGTAAAGGTCGACGGTTCAAGACCGTCCGCGCCTACCATTCCGGCTAGGGGCATCCGTTTGCCTTGAGGCGGCGGAATGCCTTTGTTGTTTTTGTTTGAATAAGAAAAGCACTGGAACGGATGAAGATCACGCTTAAAGGCGGGAATAGCCAGGTCCTTGAAACCGGACAGACCGTGGGAGCGGCCTTGAAGGCCTGCGGCCTGTCGATCGGATCCGATGTCCTCGCCGCCAAAGTCAACGGAGTCGTGGTCGATCTGTCACGGCAGCTGACTGAAGACGCTGTCGTGGAACCCATCCGGTTCGATACGACAGAAGGGCGAGAAGTTTATCGCCACAGCAGCACCCACATCATGGCGCAGGCGGTAAAAGAAGTATTTCCAACCGCACAGGTCACCATCGGTCCGGCGCTTGAAGATAGCTTCTTTTACGACTTCGCCTTCGAGCGGCCTTTCACGCCGGAGGATCTCGAGAAAATCGAAGCTCGCGTCCGCGAGATTATCAAGCGGAACCTGCCGGTCACGCGGAAGGAGCTGTCGAAGCAAGAAGCTATTCAGCTTTTCCAATCTCGCGGTGAAGCCTATAAGGTCGAATTGATCCAAGGATTCCCTGAGCATGAGCCGATCTCTGCCTATAGCCAGGGCGAGTTTATCGATCTCTGTCGTGGGCCCCATCTCCCCGCCACCGGCCACGTCGGCGCATTTAAGCTCCTGACCACCGCCGGCGCCTACTGGCGCGGAGATGAGCGTAATCCGATGTTGCAACGGATCTACGGAACATCCTTCCCAACCCAGGCTGAACTCGACGCCTATCTGACGCGCCTTGAAGAGATTAAGCGGCGGGATCATCGTAAGGTAGGGAAAGAACTTGATCTCTTTACGATACAGGATGAAACCGGTCCTGGATTGGTCCTCTGGCATCCCAAAGGAGCACTGGTTCGGCTCTTGATCGAGAACTTCTGGCGCGAACAGCACATTAAGGATGGATACGATCTGGTGTATTCGCCCCATGTAGCCAGGCTCGACCTTTGGAAAACGAGCGGGCACGTTGACTATTATCGGGAGAATATGTTCGCACCGATGAAGCTGGAAGGCAGCGAATACCAGCTCAAGCCGATGAACTGCCCCTACCACATCATGATTTACAAATCGCACTTGCGGAGTTATCGGGATCTCCCCATCCGCTACGGCGAGCTCGGGACAGTGTATCGGTATGAACGCACGGGCGTCCTGCATGGCCTCTTGCGCGTGCGCGGATTCACGCAAGACGATGCGCACCTCTTTTGCCGACCCGATCAGATTCAGGATGAGGTCAGCCGGGTATTGGACTTCACCTTCTTTATTTTGAAATCGTTCGGCTTTGTCGACTTTGAGATCTTTCTGTCGACCAGACCGGAAAAGTCGGTCGGCTCTGATGATAAGTGGGTCCTCGCGACAGATTCGCTGGAGGGAGCGCTCAAGAGCCGTGGGATCGCCTTTCATTTGGACGAAGGGGGCGGGGCCTTCTACGGACCGAAAATCGATATTAAAATCAAGGACGCGCTTGGCCGATCCTGGCAATGCTCCACCATTCAGGTGGACTTCAACAATCCGGAACGGTTTGAGCTCGGTTATATCGGGGAAGATGGAAAATCTCACGAGCCGATCATGATTCATCGGGCCTTGATGGGGTCCATTGAGCGATTCTTCGGGATTCTCATCGAACATTATGGCGGCGCATTCCCAACCTGGCTGGCGCCGGTCCAAGTCGTGGTCATGGCGATCACCGACAATCAGCGGGAGTATGTGAATACCGTCGTCGCGCAGTTGAAAGCCGCAGGGTTTCGGGCTGATGCCGACCTGCGCAACGAAAAAATCGGCTTTAAAATTCGCGAGGCGGAAAAAGCCAAAATCCCCTACATGCTCGTGGCGGGGGATCGGGAAGTCCAGAGCGGCACGCTCTCCGTCAGAGGACGGAGCGGGGCAAATCTTGGCAGTATGACAGGGGCTGCAGTGATCGATCTTCTCAGGAACGACGTCACGCGCGCGCAGCCGGAGCTACAACCAACACACTAAGAGGTGGGTTATCGTCCCCAAACTGCGCGTGAACCGCGAAATTCGAGTGCGAGAGGTTCGAGTCATCGGTCCGGAAGGAGAGCAACTGGGGATCCTCCCCACGCCAGACGCGTTGCGCCAGGCTCAGGAGGGCGGCTACGACCTCGTGGAGGTCGCTCCCACTGCAGCGCCGCCGGTTTGCCGAATCATGGATTACGGCAAATACAAATTCGAGCTCAGCAAGAAGGACCATCAGAATCGACGTCACCAAAAGTCGACCCAGGTCAAGGAAATCAAGCTTCGGCCACGCACCGATAAGCACGACCTAGGCATCAAGATCCGTCAGATCAAGGAATTTTTGGCTGACGGGAACAAGACCAAGGTCACGTTGACGTTTCGTGGCCGGGAAATGGCCAATCAAGAGATGGGTCGATCACTCATGAGCTCAGTGATCGCCGAAATGACCGAGATTGGAACGATAGAGTATGCCCCGCGCATGGAAGGCCGCAGCCTGATCATGATCGTGGCACCCAAGAATTAGGGATACATTTGCAGCCTACAAACGGAGAGGATGGATTCGATGAAAACGAAAGCCAAGACACACAAAGGGGCTAAAAAGCGGTTTTCCCGCACCGGAAGCGGCAAGCTTGTCCGACGGAAAGCCGGGAAGCGCCACTTGTTAAGCCATAAGAAAAGCGATCAAAAGCGCCGGTTAAGCGGAACGGCCGTGGTGGATGCGACTTCCACCTTGTCTTTGAACCGCCTCTTGCCGTATAACTAAGCCCTTAAAGAGCGACCCTCACGGATAAAAGGAGTATTGAGTCATGCCCCGCGCAAAAGGTGGACCGAAAACAAGAGCGAGACGGAAAAAGCGGCTGAAGCTAGCAAAGGGACAGTACGGCGCGAAGAGCCGGTTGTTCCGCTCAGCCACGGAATCAGTTGATAAGGGACAGCAGTACGCCTATGACGGACGAAAGAACCGGAAGCGGGATTTTCGCCGGTTGTGGATTGCGCGCATCAGTGCCGCCGTCCGGGCACAAGGACTGACCTACGGTCGGTTCATCAACGCCCTCAAGAAAGCGGAAATCCTACTGGATCGAAAAGTTCTCTCAGACATGGCGATCAAGGATGCCGCGGGCTTTGAAAAGTTGGTCGGCTTGGCCAAGCAACACTTGACTCCTGTCGCTGCATAACGACACCGCCTCTGAACCACGGTTTCAAGTAGCTTCTCTGATCTTGGAGGGCGACAAGCTGTCGCCCTCCATCAATTTACCAGTCTCAGCACCCCTTCCCCCAACGCATCTCAGACCGGATACTTGTCGGCTCCGGTATTTTGAATTCGCCCGTTCGTCTGCATTCACGTCTCTGCAATAAGAAAATATCGTCGGGTCCTCACCGTGACCTCAAATCACGGGCAACCGCAAGACCAATAGTCGGATGGGGATAATATAGCGCTAGCTAACGCAGCTCATCGCTCACGCCAACTCCGCGCCATGAGGGGGCAAAAATGTGATGACCGCCGCGAGAAATTCCAGGGACGCAAGATGAGATGGCAAGGCGAAAAAACAACTAGCTCAGATCGAGCAGTTGAGAGAGGTTCACGTCGAACGAAACGACCGGCACGGTGATCTGCCAGCGCTCGAGGACTTCGGGATGGACTTCGCCGATGACGCCGATGGGTTTTCCTGCGACAACGATGCGCCCTGCGCGGCCTTCCAGGAAGGACGGATGCTGGACCGGCTCCAGACTGTAGTCTTTTCCCAAATGATAAAAGAGGATATCGAGGCACGAGTGGATTTCCGAGAAGTGCGCGGTCGCATGGGCAATGACGGCGCCCAACACCGTCTCCGTGCGTGAGCCTAGCTCATGCGTGGGATCGGGGATCGCCACATCGCCGGCCTCGAACAAACGGTGCGGATAGAACGCCCGGCTCGACGCTGTTTCGACACGCAGCAACGAAGGAAGCAGCCACTGTCGCAGGCAGGAGAAGGTCAGCGTCATGGCATTCTCCACTTCGACCATCCTCCCCCACTCTGTATCAGCCAGACGCATCGTATCGCGATAGCTCTCCGGCGATCCCATAATGTTGGAGATGATTTCCTGGAATCCCAGCCCGACCATGAGCTCACGCGCTCGATCCGACGTCTGCTCAATCCGCGAGAGCCCTCCTACAGTAAATTGCGCCGGCATGACCGGAGCGAACTCTCCGTAGCCACGGCTGATCGCGACATCTTCAACCACGTCCATCGCATGCATCAGATCCTGCCGATAAGGCGGCAACGTTGCCTTCACCGTCCCCTTCCCAGCTGAGACCTCGTACCCGTACACTTCGAGCGCCTGCTTCACAACCTTCACACCGAGTTCTTGACCTAGTGCTTGTTCAATGGTCTTGAGTTGAATTGTCTTGGAATTCCCAAGATCCTGCGGCGTGACCACCCGTTTACCCAAAGGGGTGCTCTTGGGGTAGTGCACTTCAACCGGTTCGATCACGGCGCCGCGATCGGCAAGGTTGGCAGCAAAGATATTCAGCGTAAGGACAACCATCAACTGATCGGTCCCGGTCACTTCGACAAACAGTTCGTCGTCCCCGACGCGCACTTCCCCCACTTCTCGACTGTTGATGATCGGCGGGAACGACAAGGGTTGATTCTTTGCATCACGGAGAATCGGGAGACGACTCTGCCCGGCCAGGATATGCCCATGCTCCAGCCCTTTCGGATGGACCATGAGAATTTCCGCCAGCGTCATCACCGTCTCCATACCCAGCGGGGTAAACTTCGCCTGATCCGGCTTGACCAACTCATAGGTGACCGGGAACGCAATCTTCGCCAGCTGGTAGACCCCGATTGAGACGGTCTTTCGCTTATGCCCGAAGATATCCGCCAGCTTCTCCTGCGTCTGAATGAGCTGGGCTAAGCCTTCCTCGGTAACCCGATACCCCCTGGCTGTGCAAGCAGCGACATAGGGACGCACCTGTTCGAGCCCCGGTGCGACAATGAGCACGTGTCCCTTCTTCGCCTTCTTGGCGAAGAAGGGATACGGCTTGAGCTTCCCCTGTTGCTTGATACGAATTTGCCGCGCAATGCCTTCGCAACACCAGAGGTCGGGCCGATTGCTGTCTTGCAATTCGATGCGCAACTCTCCGGTTTCAATATTATGCCCCTTGAGCTCACCCTTCACGAGCATGAGCCAGTCTTCCAACTGCTCGATCGAGACCGGGCGCTTGGCGCGACCGCCGAGAGCCAGCAGCGATTCGAAGTCGTCTTTGAAAATAGAAATCGTGGGCATGGCGTGCGCTAGAAGATCCCTCTGGTAGTCCGGATCAAGTCCAGATTGTCGGTGAACAATTCGCGAATGTCGTGAATGCCGAGCGCCACCATCGCCATGCGATCCAGGCCCAGTCCCCAGGCGATGACGGGCACGGTGACACCCAATGGCAAGGTGACTTCAGCGCGAAATAGCCCCGCTCCGCCCAGCTCCATCCACCCCAGGCGCGGATGCCGCACATGCATTTCGACCGACGGTTCGGTAAAGGGGAAATAGGCCGGCAGGAATTTCACTTCCTTCGCCTGAGCCACTTCACGCGCAAAAAGATTCAGGAGGCCGAGCAGCGTACGGAAGTTAATATCCTTACCCAGCACAATGCCTTCGACCTGGAAAAAGTCGGTGGCATGCGTGGCGTCGACCTGGTCATAGCGGAAACAGCGAGCGATCGAGAAATACTTTCCCGGCACGGCCGGCGCGGACGCTAACGTCCTTGCGGAAACGGCGGTCCCCTGACTCCGCAATACCAGCCGCTTGGCTCGTTCGGCATTGAAAGCGTACTTCCACCCTGTGGAACCGGTCTTGCCGCCATCCTGATGTGCCTTCGTCACCCGTGACAGGAACGGCTCGACGATCTTCGCGGCATGCGTGGGGTGCTTCACGAAGTAGACGTCGTGAATATCGCGGGCCGGATGGAACTGCGGCATGAAGAGCGCGTCCATGTTCCAGAATTCGGTTTCCACCAGCGAGCCGCGCATTTCCTGAAAACCCATACTCACGAGCTTTGTCTTCACGGTATCGAGAAACTCGCGATAGGGATGCTTCTTTCCCGTTCCGATGCGGGGCGCACGCAGACTGATGGTGTATTTGCGGAATCGCTTATTCCGCCAACTGCCGTCCTTCAATAGGTCGGGAGTGAGTTGAGAAACTTCCTCCGCCACTCCTTCCTTGGCGAGGTGCTCTGCCGCCTCGACTCCGGACGGAGAGAGCGTAAAGGATCGCGTGACCCGATCATCCACCCGGAATGGCTCTTTGGCGTTCCCGCGCTTGACAGCGTAATCCTCGATCACTTGGCGATGGGCTTCAGGAAAGCTCTGTAGTTCTCGAGCCGCCTCGCTGACCTGTTGGAGCAAGACCCTCATGGCCTCGACGGTCGGACTGGGACGGCCAGTGGATTCGATACAGCCGCCCTGGACGATCAGCAACACTCCTTCTTTTTTCAAACGTCCGACCGCTTTGCTGACATCGGATGGATCCAATCCATCCTGCGCCTGCAGATCGGGAATGGTCAGCCGCTTCCCCGTGCTGGCCACTTCTCGCGCGGCTGAGAAGACCCGTTCGATCGGTGACGCGCCACTGACATACTGTTCGCCCACCTTCGTCAGGGAGACCATCGGCGTCACCGTCTCGGCATGCACCACCAGCAGAGACTTTGCGAGTAACCACTCGATCGCCATGCTGAGCTGGGACGGCTCCAATTCAGCCGCAGCGGCCAATGGCTCGGTCTCGAGCACGGTGCCTGCAGGACGTGACCCGAGGGCCATGAGGACCTTGATTTCGAGGGGATGCAGACTGTCGATGAGTGCGGAAGTATCCACCCTGAATGGCCTATCGATGGGAAGCGGCGTGAGAGGTGATTGTGGCGGCCGGCTGCCCCGCGGTCCGCAGCGCTGCAATGGTGCCGGCATAGTCTCGGCTCGCAAAAATCGCCGAGCCGGCGACCAGGACGTCGGCTCCCGCCGCGATGATCTGCGCGGCATTGTCCGGTTTCACTCCGCCGTCGACTTCGAGCAACGCCCGGCTTTGGAGACGATCCAACATCTCCCGAATTGAGGCAATCTTCTTCAATACGGACGGAATGAACTTCTGCCCGCCGAATCCTGGATTGACCGACATGACGAGCACCAGATCGACGTCGGCTAAAATCTCCTGCAGGACACTGACCGGCGTCGCAGGATTGAGCGTCACGCCAGCCTTGACCCCACGCTCCTTGATCGATTGAATTGTCCGATGGAGATGAGGGCAGGCTTCGACGTGCACCGTGATGTAATCGGCTCCGGCCGTCACAAACTCCGGAATGAACGCATCGGCATTGGTAATCATCAGATGCACATCGAGCGGCACTTTAGCGACCTTCTTGATCGACTCGACGACCGGAGGACCGATCGTGAGGTTCGGCACAAAGTGTCCGTCCATCACATCGATATGAAGGAGATCCGCGCCGGCTCGTTCCACAGCCGCAATCTCATCAGCCAGACGCACGAAATCAGCTGCGAGAATCGAGGGGGCAATCAATACCGGACTACTCATAACGACCCTTGCGTCTTTCTCAACCGGACGGCATAGAACCCGTCCATCCCGAGGGTATTTCCCATCGTGGACAACGCGCCCTGTGCCGTCACAAACGGACGGGCAGGAGCGGGAATCCACGGCAGAATGGACTCGCGAGCACAATCGGCGTGGTCCTGGCAAAACCGGATAATGACGGCTTCAGTCTCTTCCGGTTCTGTCGAGCAGGTACTATAGACCAGCACCCCGCCAGGCCGCAAGACAGTGAACGCCCGTTCGAGAATCTCTCCCTGTAAAACTTGATGGCGGGCGAACATCCCGACATCTTTTTTCCCCTTCGCATCAGGGTGTCGACGCAGTACACCAATGCCACTGCAAGGAGCATCGACCAAGATGCGATCGAAGACACCGAGCGGTGGGAGCTGTGTCTCTATCTTCTGGCAAGGGGCAATCATGCCAAGCTCTCTCGCATCTCCCACAACCGGAGAAATGATCGCCACACCAAGCCGCTGGCAGTTCTCTTTCAATACCTGTAGTCGCACGGCGTGACGGTCCATTGCTACGATCTGACCACGATTCGACATCAGCTCGGCGAGATGCGTCGCCTTTCCTCCAGGGGCCGCACAAACATCGAGAAGACGCTCGTCCGGATGTGGATCCAATAGAGGTGGAACGAGTTGCGCGGCTTCGTCTTCGACATAGAACACTCCGTCTTGAAACCCCGGGATCGTAGTGACGGCCCGTCCCTCTTCGAGCATCACCCCGACGGGGCTGACAGTTGTCGGACGGGCGGCAATCCCCGCGCCGACGAGCTGCGCAAGAAACGCGTCACGGGTCACTCGCTGACGATTCACCCGCAGCGTCAGAACTGGAACGGCACTCACGCTCTGACAGGCAGCTTCCGCCCTTTCAATCCCCATGTGTTCGACCCATCGAGTACAGAGCCACTGGGGTACCGCGTAGCGGATCGAGAGTGCCAAAGCCGGCTCTGGGTGGAGCCCGGGGAACGGCCGTTCCGGCAAACGGATCACGGTTCGTAGCACGGCATTCACGAGGCCGCTCCAATCCCTCCCAAGCTGGGCCTTGTTGGCCTTGGCCAGATTCACGGATTCATTCACGGCTGCAGAGGCCGGCACACGATCCATGTAAGCCAACTGATACATCCCCATGCGCAGAAGCATCTGCACCATCAGCGGGAGTCGCGGCAAGGGTTTCTTCAGTGCGGGCTCCAAACGCCAATCAAGCGTCTCCTGGCGGCGCAACACTCCATAGACTAATTCCATGGCGAAGGCGCGATCACGCCCATCCATCGCTTGTCGATCCCACAAGCGATTGCAGACCTCATCGAGTGGGTCGCCTGATTTGGACTGGGTCAACAAGGCCACCAGCGCGCGGGCCCTGGCGGAAGGAGAGGCGGACTGCATTGAGACAGGAGGAGAAGACATGGCGTGTCCGATCACGCCGGTGGTTCTGACGGCGGCGGCTCTGCGTCGAAACATTGGCCTGCGCTCACGCGATGCCCCGCCAAATACTGCGCCACAGTGAGTCGTTTACTATTGGACGGTTGAATCTCTCTCAGGGCTACCACCCCGTCTCCCGTCGCGATTTGGATAGACTGCTTCGTCACCTCGATGATGGTGCCGGGGGCAACATCGGGCTTCCCCGGACTCTGATTTACGGCCCACACCATCCATCGTTCACCACCGATATGCGTATACGCACCGGGCCAGGGAGAAAGACCGCGGACACGATTGGCAATGTTGCTCGCACTCGTTGCCCAGTCAATCACCCCGTCTTTTTTCTTCAAGGGCGGGGCCAAGGTGGCCAAAGCATGATTCTGCGGCTGCGGCGTAATGGTTCCCGCCTTGAGCCTCGCAATTGTCTTCACCAGCAAACTTCCTCCGAGTACGGCGAGGCGCGGCGCCAGCGTTCCCGATGTGTCTTCAGGGAAAATCGGCAGTGACTCCTGCAAGAGCATGGCGCCTGTATCCATCCCCTCATCCATCAGCATGGTAGTGATGCCGGTCTCGGTCTCACCGTTGATCACCGCCCATTGCACTGGCGCCGCTCCGCGATATTTCGGCAGTAGCGAGCCATGTACATTCACGCAACCCACCGGCGGCAAGGTAAGGATCGGGCTATGGAGAATTCGTCCATAGGCCGTGACAGCGATCAGATCGGGCTTCCAGGCTGCGAGGGCCGTGAGAAACTCAGGCACTCTGATTTTCACAGGCTGGAGAAAAGGTATGCCTTCTCGTTGCGCAAGGAGCTTGATCGGAGGCGGAGTCAAGACTTGGCCGCGCCCTTTAGGACGATCAGGTTGCGTGACAATGCCTACGACCTGGTCATCAGACTTCAGCAGCGCCTCAAGTGAAGGGATGGCAAATTCTGGCGTGCCCATAAAGACAATACGCATGCTATGCCTTTAACATCGCCCTGCACTGAATGCAACGGGCGCAACTCAGCTTGACTTGCCGTTCAACGCTTTGTTAGTCTCCACCTGCGGGGTGGAGCAGCCTGGTAGCTCGTTGGGCTCATAACCCAAAGGTCAGAGGTTCAAATCCTCTCCCCGCAACCAAACAAACCTCTTCCAATTCAACAGCTTACCAGAGATTCTCTCCCTGCTTCCGACACAGTGAAATTAGCCGATTGTGCTAAAACTGTGCTAACTCCGTCCGGAACCCGATCAAGAATCTCGATGCCAGCGCGTAAACTCTCCGGATGGTGATGCGCATATCGCATGACCATCGAAATTGTTTTCCACCGCCCAAGCTTTTGCACGGTGTAGATGTCGCACCCGGCTTGCACGAGTCGAGTGGCAAAGGTATGGCGCAGATCATGAAACCGGAATCGTTTCACCTCTGCCTTTCTCATGGCCGGATAAAAGACACGCAGGAGATCCCGTGCGTCCATTCGGTTCCCGGCCCCGTTGAAGAAGACATAATCCGTCTTGAGCGATCGGACTTTCACCCTGGCTTTGAGTACCTCCAGCGTCTTTGCATTCACTGGAAGCGTATCTCTGCCTCCGTTCTTTTGTTCCAGCAGAGTAATGGTTCTCCTGAACAGATCCACGTTGCACCATTGAAGGTTCAGAATTTCACTCTGCCGAAATCCCGTGTTGACCGCGAAGAGAATGATCTCTTGTAGCCACACAGGAGAGGCCGCTAAGAGACGCTGTTCTTCTTCTGCGGACAGCCATCGCTCAATCAGATTCCGCACTTTCTCCTTCGAGACCCGCTGCACCGGATTGTCCGCCACCCATTCCCATTCCTTTACCGCGAGCTGAAAGGCATGGCCTAAGAGCGTCAGTTCATTGTTGATCGTCTTAGCCGCGGCACCGTCAGCCCGTCGCTTCGCCTTGTGCGCTGCTAAAAGAGAAGGTCGCACTTCCTTCAACGTCAAATCCCCGAAGACCCGGATCAGTGACTGAACGCGAGACTTGTCACATCTGTGTGTCGTGGGGGCTCTATTGCAAGCCGAGTGATCTCTCAGATATCGCTCCAAGAGTTCTTTCACGGTCTTGTCAGCCCCGGCTTCAGGCGGATACCACTTGCCCTCAGCGATCTGGACCATCACCTTGTGATAAATCTTCTCCGCCAGCTTCTTATCCGTGACTTCCGTGGATCTCCTGATTTGCTTCCCTTGATAGGGAAAACCCATCCACCAGACGCGGCCTCGCCGAAACAGAGCCATCATTAACCTCCTTGCTTGGCCCTGATTTCGTCTGGTTTCTCGCAGGCGGGAGTATAGACCTGGCGTTTTGCGGCTTCAATCAGTTGATCCAGATCGCGGGTCGGTTGGCAGGGGAATGGTGGGACCGCTGGGATCTTGCTGGGCTCAAATGAATGCAGCCAGGCAGTGATGGCGTCCGGGTCAAACCGGATCAATCCATGAATCTTCCGACAAGGAATCTTGCCCTGCGCCGCCCAGAGGTACAGCGTAGACGGCTTGATATTGAGCCAGGTTGAGAGATCTTTAATTGTGAGTAGCATCTTGAGCCCTTCGTCGGGGGAGTCTTCCGACACCCCCGCACCCCCTGTCACGGTGCGCCCGCGTCGCCGCCGGCGTCCTTTATGGAATTCGATGAGTTCTTGTTTTTCAGCAGCCCCCGATGCTTATCTTTCCATCGGCGCTTGCCCGCGAGAATTTGCCGCTCCAACCAGGCGTGTCCCTCGGGATCGGCCTCATAGATGACGGCTAACATAGGCGCGACAGACTGACTCACCCAGCGCTTCACTTTGAGGAGGGTCTGCGCATCTTTCTCCACGACCAAGCGACCCTTCTTCAAGCCGTCGGTGAGCTGCACCCACCACTCCAGGAGCGGTGCCCGATATCGAGACTCATCCTCTTCCTCTCGGCTGGTGTCTCGGAAATCGACATAGCCCCGCAGGACTCCGACCATGAATTCCAACCAGTCCGCTTCTTCGAGATACGATAAGACCTGGCCGCAGACCTGCGCCCGCTCCTGTTTCAACTCCAATTCCCACCGGATGCCATACTCCTGCCAGTCCTCCCGTTGTTTGGCCTGACTCTCCAGACGTTTGTCATAGACCCGGAGCTTGGTTTGACTCTGCGGACTCCCGAAGTAGATGGTTTCCCCGCTTGCGGTGCCGGTATGGATCAACGCTGAGGAGATCCGCTGGATCTGGCGAGCCCGCGTCACGCATTGCCCGGCCTCCACGGCGTGGCTGATGGTCGCGAGGGGGACCAGGCTCGCGCGATCATCCAAGGCGCAATCGAGGCGTGTCAGATGGCCTTGTTGCGCTAAGATCCATTGGATGACTGTCCGGACCTTGCCAGCCTCCCAAGGGGCGACGATCCCGGCAGAGAGATCCACATGCACTTCGAGGGGATTCCGTGCCGCCCCGGTGCCCAGTTTGCCGATCCCTCGGTCTGATCCTGTCGTGATCCACGACACGGGATAGCGCCGGAATCCGCTCTCGCTCTGAATCCAATCGCCTCCCAGCACCTGGAGAACGTCTTGGAGCGAACAGGAGGGCAGCGTAAAGGCAAGCCAATCGATGGTGAGGGTGAAGGGGGGACTCATCGACTCTATAGACCTCCTGGAATGATCGCTGTGGTTTGCGCCCCCGTGTTACCAGTCCGGGGGCTGGGAGTTCCTGCGCGCGGTCGGCAGGTGCCGTCCGCGGCGCAGGCTTTTGTGCCATAGCGGGCTTCGGCGTTGCGTTGCATATAGCGGAGCACTTCGTCGAGATCGAACCGGAGCGCAGTCTTCACGCGAATGGCTGGGATCTCACCCTTCCGGAATGCCCGGCGAATCGTGTCGGTACTGACCCCGATCAGCTCGGCTAATTCTTTGATAGAGACACGGTGGTCGGGCTTCTGCTCGTTTCTATCGTTCATACTCATCCTCCTGTGTAAACTTGAGTCAGGCTACCCGACTGCCACCCTTCTGGGAATTAAGCAGATGTAGTCAGATGTATCCAGATGTGCGCTGCAGTGATCATTCTGTCGAACTTCCCCAGCAACGGCCCCCGCTCGGCACCCTCACGACGGTAGAGCAGCGGGCCACCAAAAGAAATTAGGCAGGAAGGGACTAGAGAGGTCAGGAGTGGTCAGAAACGTCTTGAAGTTCTATCTCTCACGAACAAGGGATTGTGCGGCTAAGCTCGATAAAGTGGCAACTGGCTTGGTCCTGATCGAATGATGCCGATCAAGAATTCGATTGGGAGGAGGAAATGGTCACCGAACAGAAAATATTTCTTCTCACGTGTTTCCTAACAGAGAGAAGCTGCCGACGAGATAGGAGCCAGGATGTTCACTCGCGAGAAATACAGGGTACCCGTGAGCCCGTAACTATCTTTGCCGTACGTTTTGAGGGTGAGTTCATTTCCGAAAACGAGGGCTGAGGCAGCTTGCTTGGCCGTCTACCCGTAGGCTTGGAGAGTTTCTATGCAGTCGATTGACTCTGCTCAGTTCGATGGTTTGTGATGCTTTTTAGCACAATTTTAGCACAGTGATTGCTTATAGAATTTCGTATAGCCATTCGTCTTCATTCACGCTATCGACTAGGTCCGATTAAGGATTCCCTCTTTCGCCATTCCCGCGGTGGCACCGGCTGCGGATCGGCCCACAATTCTTTTCGCGCCTCCAGAGTGTCCTGCTCCTAGCCACTCCAATACTGTTCGCGATGCGAGTGCTTACGTTAGTCTTGTGTTTCGATAATACACACACTGGCGAATTTGTTTGATAGGTAGAGAGAAATCTCTGACACACCGTCTCCCACATCCTGTCCAAACACGCCCAGTCAGTGTGATCGGCCAATTCCGGGGGGCCTTCGGTGCTCAGGTCTTGTGTCAAGATGCTGTTAAAAGAGATTCATCACGACTCCCATGTGGACTCCATGATCCTGAAGCGTATTCCCGGCGCTCGGCACATGGTTCAGTTGCTGCCCCCAATAGACTTCAAAGAGGGCTTTGTCGTTGGGCAGGATATTCCAGCGGAGACCGGCCCCCGCGCTGGCAAGCGTGTTAGGGAAGCTGGTGAGGGGAGCTGTCACGGCCGGGCGGTTGTCGCCCAAGTTCCAGCCGTGTGCGACGTCCACAAAGAGTGCAACCTGGACCATCGGTTCGCCGTTCGCCCACCGTAGCACCGGAAAGCGTGGCTCCACCGAAGCAGTGATCGAATTGTCGCGTAGGATGGTCACTTCTCGGTAGCCGCGCACCGTGTACCGCCCGCCGAGCGCCACCTGCTCAAGCGAAAACAACGGCGAGTTGGTAAATTGCAGATCCAGGCGGCCGAGGAGCTGCATACCGAACCCCTCATCACCGAACTGTTTGATAGCCTGCGCCTGGCCCAGCCAGGAGAAGAATTGTCCGTCCGGCGTGTCAGGGTTTGCATGAATAGTCGCGCCGAGAACATTAAGGCCCACACTAAATCGAGAGCGGAGGGCCAGCACGGTATCGAGCGTGCGGTGGGTCCAGTCCTGCGCGAAGCGGAGGGCCGAGACGGTGGCTGCCCCATTTTGAAAACCAGGAGACGAATTGAACGTCATTTGATCGCTCGTGCCCGCGAACAGAAAGCTTTGGGTGAAGAGATGCTCCCCGATGATCGAAAATGCTACCTCGTCGGTCACGGTCTTATAAATCGGCTGACGCAGGCTCATGCCGATGATCTCTGAGTCCGCCTTGATGTTCAGCGGAGTGAAGGGCTGTTCGACTAGCTTGAAGCCATAGCGCCGGTAGTAGGGGGAAAAGGTTGTCCCGTATCGGTTGACGGGGAGAGAGTAGGAAGCGTCCACGATCGGAAAGGCGCCGCTCGATTGGCCGTAGCTGAGACTGAGCTGGTCTCCATGGCCGGTGAGGTTATCGTTGGACAGCGTGCCAATCCCTCGGATTTCCCCGACCAACGGTGTCTGATAGTTGTTGACCTCTAGCGTGGCGTGAAACGGGTTCTTGTCCACCACGCGCACGTTCAGGACGCTGTCGCCCTGCTGGTCACCAGGTCGCAGTTCGGCGTTTACACGCTCAATCCGCCGGTCCTGCTGAAGGAGTTGCAGCTGCTCCTGCAAGGGGTCGAGCGACACCGGCGTGCGGATACCGAGTTCCAGGCGGTCGCGGAGGTAAGAGGAACGGAACCAGCGGTTTCCTTCTACGTCGATCCGCGTCAGCGTTCCTTCGATGATCTGCATCGTGATGACGCCTGACGAGACGTCCTGGTCTGGGATGATCGCACCGGAGGTCAGGTAGCCCTTATTGACGTAGAGCAGGGTGAGGGCTAGCCGGAGCCGTTCGAGATCCTCGGTCAGCACTGTCCGGTTTGTAAATGGGGCGGTCACCTCGGCGATCTCCGTGTCCGAAAAGGCGGTGTGGCCGATCACGCGCACGTCACGAACGAACACCCGTATCGTGCCAGGCGGTGTCGGCACCTCGGTCTCCGGTGGGAGCGGAACGATGGGAAGCATGAGGTTCGGAGGTGGGATGGGCCGCTGAAATTCCTCCTTGAGGGGCCCGTGCGGTTCGCCGGACCGTCCTGTTGGATCGATCGCAATCTGGGCAAAGGCTGAAGGAGATGCCGACACCATGACCAGCACGAATCCGGTGCAGCAGCAAAGTGTTCCCAGGACCCAGGGTGAGCGAATAGGCCCTGGCTCCCCAACGCGATGGGTCATGACTGAGAGCTCGCCGACCAATCCGAGGCAGAAGCCTGGGTCAAGAACCCGGTCGGCGTGAGGACGACGTTGCTCCTCTGCGTCTGCGCCGCAGTCGTCCGTACAACGCTGGTATTGCTAACGGACGTAGAGCTGACGGTTATCTCAAAAGCTCCGCCAGCCCCCACTCCTATCGTCGATACGTCGATGACGGCCCCCACTGTTTAATATGAGTTGGCCGGCATCGACAGTGATGATGCCTCCAGTTCCCACACCTGATGTGGCAGCAGAAAGAGTCCCGCCGTTCTTACACCCCTTACACCGTCAATGTTTGAGTCGAACCAGTCATAGGCCAGCCCGCATGGGTGCTAGCTTGAGTGATAACGATCTCATGCCGGGCCGTCGATTGGGTCCGACTCAGCCGCGCCATCAATGAATGGTCACCGTGCCGTCTGTGCCAAGCTGGGATGTCGCGTCAATGACGCTGTTGGCAATTGGACGACGATTGTGACTTGAGATTTCGATGGTGCCGCCTTGCCCTTCCGTGGCGGTGCTGAGAATCTGGCTGTTTTTGACGGTCACGTTCTTCGCATCCACGGTGATGCTACCCCCGACCGTCTGCGGGCCACCCGAAACCGAGGTCGTGAGCACCGTATCATTCAACGTAGCCTTTTGGGCTTCGATGTGGATGGAGCCGCCGCTTCCGAGCACCGATTGCGCCGAGATCGTGCTCTGTTGACTAGTGAACTGGGATCCGCCATCGATATGAATGGTGCCGCCATTGGCGTTTCGGGGTGGCGTAGTGAAGAAGGGATAGTTCAGGTAGTTGTCTGCGGAAAGAGCGGTATCGGTGAGGCTCACTGACTTTTTCCCCGTTATGCTAATTGTTCCCCCATGGCCGATTCCGCCACTACGGGCGTCGAGCTGACTGCCTTTGATCGAGATGCTGGGCGCTGCTAGTGAGATGTTCCCACCATTGAATGCAATTGATGAGCGTGTGCTAATTAGCGTATTCGTGAGGTCGATGCTGTTCCCTGCTGTGAAGTCCACTAGCCCGCCGGACCACCAAATGCTATTGCTGGAAAAGGAGCTGTCACGACTTTCGATGCGATTATTCCCCACCAGCGTTATTGCTCCCCCTGTATTCTCGTAGGAATACGCATAGAAGAGGCTCTGAGTGACCTCGATATTGTCGGCCCGAATGGCAATGGGCCCCCCACGCACATCGGACCCGAAATCGGGAAGACCTCTGTTTGAGGTATCCACGGTGGTATTCGTCACAGAAACCGAGCGTGCGCTGTCGCCTGGGCCGTGGAGTCCTTGAATCGTCACAGCCCCAGCCGCGGATGTATCCCACCCTGCGCTGGCGTTGATGGCTGAATCTTTCGCCGAAAAAGTCTCTGTATTGAACGTGATATCTCCCGCCGACCCGTAGCGTTGATTAGTGGTACTTATCCTGCTGCCATTCGAAATATCGATATGCTTGGCCGTCACCTCGATGTTTCCGCCAACGGATGGATTAGATGCATTGAAGATCTGTGAGGCGTATTCAGCCTTCACGGAGGAATTGTTCATCACAAACTCTCCAGCACGAATCGACACTCCTCCTGCGGAATTTCCACCGTTTGCGGATACACTTGTATCAACGGTGCTGCCTTGAGAAAGATTGATGGCCCCCAAACTTTTGAAGCCGGTCGGCGTGAAACCTGATCCCTGTCCCACCCCACTCACAACGACTTCTCCCCCAACTTTCGCATTCGACGGCTTGCCGACGCTGACAAGATTAATCTGACCGCTCGGTGCCGTGAGCGTGCCATCCTGAATGGTAATATTCCCTCCGACCAGGGAGATCCCTGTTCCCCCGACGACCGAAAGGTGGCTCCCCTGGACAGTAATCGCGCCCGGATTTGAACCCAAGAAGCCAAACGCTGCGACGGGGGCAGCGCTGAGAAGTTGATCGGGTCCTGTCCGAGGAATCGCATTGAATCGTGCATTGTCTGAGAGTCGGAGGTAATCCGCCGACGTGAACGTCATCATTCCTCCGACATTGACCGTGGCATTTGGACCAAAGAGGAACCCGGCTGGATTGATCAGAAAGAGGTTGGCGTTCCCAAACCCTGTGGTTTGGATGCTTCCCAAGATGTTAGATGGATTGCCGCCAGTCACGCGACCAAGAATGTTGGATGTAGGAAGACCGGAATTATTAAGAAAGTTCGCGATGTTGTTGTTCGGAACATTGAAGTTGCCAAAGCTGTGAAACAGATTCGATCCACCCCCCGGTCTCGTGCCACCGGTGATGTTGAATTGAGTCTGTCCAGTCGGCAGGGTAACCGGTGCGGACACCGTCGTATTGAGGCCTGATGACGTAATCGGCGTACCTACTTGGGCGATGGAGACCGCGCAAGGGATTGCAAGAAGGAGAAAGAATCCGACTGTGAGATATCGAGCCAACCTAACGTGTTCCCGATGCGGCTGTTTCATAGTGGATCTCCCCTCAATAATTAGGCCTCAGGGACCAATAAAAAAGGTCGTTCGGGCGAAACTGCCTGAACGACCTATCGAAATATTTTCCTCTTGTCTTGATGAACCACCACGCGTTCCGCGACAGCACGCTCGCCAGCGCGAACCTTAGGAGTAATCAAGTAAAATAGATATCCCCTCTTTAGTAGGGTGGCTAAGTTATGGCCATTTTCCCCGCCACTCCCTTTAACTCTTGCGATTACTTGCGTTGCTACATAACGACCTTCCGGATTCCTGCATACACCCAACTCGGTGTCTTTGATACCGGCAGCAGCCCACATCCAAATCGACTGTGTTAAAACTGTGCTAAAGAAAATCGAAAGGGATCAAAATCATCAGAATTAGCCGCAACGAATAGAATGCGCTAAACCCTCGAAAGTCTTTAATAAAGCGAGAAACCAGACGGAAGATCAGGGTGTTACAAAACTAGTCTTTACGGCCTCATAACCCAAAGGTCAGAGGTTCAAATCCTCTCCCCGCAACCAATCGGCACTCCCCCTCCCTGATAACCACGTCACCCAAAGAATCCTGGATACTCTCAAGGCGTTTCTACGGCAAAACTCCGCCCTGGCATGCGAAGATTCGCAAGTTCCTTGGGTGGTCTCTCCATTTGCGATAGGATCACCCTACGCTGACTGGCGGGAAGGGAGCGGGGTCGTGAACTTTATTCGAATCGGCAACCGCGCACTGAATCTTGATCGCGTCACCCATTGCGAAGTGCAGATCTGGCAAGACGCCATATCCGTAAAGATTTACATGGCCGGGACTGCGAATAACACCCCTGTAGTGCTGAATGAGGAAGAAGCCAAAGAATTCTGGAAGTATATTGAGTATGTCGCTGAAAAACCGGTGTGAACCCGCCCTAGCGCCACCCTACCTCTGACTCATCTATCCATTCCCTCAATCGTAGGATCCGCTTATCGGTAGGCCGTCCCACCCGCCGTTATCAGAAAGTCTGGTTCCTGGGAGCGATAGTCTCGATAGTAGCCCATGACTTTCCTCACATATAACTGGGTTTCTTTGAACGGGGGAATCTGCCGGTACCGATCGACTCTTTTCTCTCCAGCGTTGTAGGCCGCGAGTGCCAGCCGAATATTCCCGTGAAAGCGATCCAGAAGGTAGCGCAGGTGTTTCGCACCACCGCCAATATTGTCGCGGGTATCATAGAGGTTTCGCACACCATGACGAATTGCCGTTTCGGGAATCAGCTGCATTAACCCCACCGCTCCGGCTTTTGAAATCACAGTTGGGTCAAACGACGATTCGGCCTTCATGACCGCGAGGAGGAGTGCGGGAGACAGCCGATATTCCCGCGCGTAGCGGATCACCGCTTCTTCTAACTCTTGGTCTGAGACTGCCGCATGGTATCGAGGCTTGAGGATGATTTCCCTAAAGCGCTGATCCGCCGGGACGTTGGTCACATGTACTGTTCCAGTAGAACTCACGTACCCGTAGAGTTCCCCGTCTGCTAGAACAGCGGGCGCTGCAATGGCAACCATAAACAGGCCGACCATGAGCCTAATCCCGATCCGTCGAGCCCAGACGCCATTCCCGGATGTTTCGGCTCTCCGCCTACAGTTAGAATCATTGAGAGTTGTGGGAATCATTTGCGCTCCCTCCAGTACTCCGCTTGCCATGGGCCCGTTGCGTCAGGTCTCCTCACGCCTGGTCTATCCGCATGGATTGTGCCATTACACAAGAACCATCCGTCAATGAACTATTCAACACTTTCAAACAGATAGGCACGTATACACCTCCAGACTTATGTAGGTGAAGACGCCCATGGAGTAGCCGCTTTTTCGTCATTGCGCCACACTTTGTCGCTTCGATGAAATGGCCCGAATATTGTCCGATGAGTGGCCGCGATATGCTCGATCAATGACTCCCGTTGTGCTACGGTTGCTTTGTGATTCGCAAGCTCGGAGACGCAGTGGCAAGAGGGTTGAGTAAAGAAGGGGGGAGTGATGAATCAGCGACCACGGTTCCTTCGAGCCATTGCCCTGTGGGGGGTTCTCTTTTTCACATATGGCTGCGCGAGTGAATACAATGCCTTCCATACCCAAACGGGAGACCCCATCCTCCTTTCACGGCGAGCCTACTCAAAGGAAACCTGCCTGCAAAAGATTCAAGCAGAGGGTGTTCGCCTTGGAGTTACCTTTCGCTATGTTCATGTGCGAGGCTCATTTTTTGGTCAATCCCTTCTATGGCCGTTTGAAGGTGGGTATGCCTGTGAGGCAGCCATAGGGCCGGAAGGGAAACCTAGGGGCATTTACCCGCTCGAAGACTCGCCGCTGCTTGCGCACAGTGAGTGAACTTCTCCCGCATCCACTACTCAAACGACTGGCACGAAAAATATTTTCCTTCCATACTCACGATTAGTAAGAATTCTTCTCTTTCAGACAAAGTCTCTGTTGACAACACTCCCTATAGCGCAGTAATACTCGATCCTCCACAGAATATGGGGGCGTGCGGGCACAACGCTCCTTCTCGCACTTCTGTTTATGGGAATGCGGGCAAGTCGAAGGGAGGTGGACCCAGGATTCTGGCACAAAGGGGTACAGGCCAGGTCCATGAACAACAGAACAAGAGTGCTGTACCGTCAGCATATGCATTCGGAAAAACCTGTGGTTCTTGCGCCATCCGTTTTACAAAAATCTGTTGGATTAGAAACAAGGAGTACGTATGGAAGACTTGGTGATTGAAGAAGAAGGCACCTCCTCCGCATTGACCATTACTCTCGGTGATTTTCTCGTCTTTATTAATTGGATGAATCAAACTGAAAAGGCTCTTGAACGCGCGGAAGCTCTACCCACAATGCCTCAGCTCGATTCAGGTAAGGTGCGCGGCTGGATTCAATTGGTTCAGCGCCTGGAAGAGCGCTTCCGTCGGAGCGAGGAAAAGAAATTGGCGATGGAAGCGAATGTCATCGCGCAGGAAGCCCAACTTGGCCAGCTCTTGTCCCATCTCCACTCAAATATCGCTTCCTTATATGAAAATCTCGGGCAGTCACAAAAAGCCGAAGAAGTCCGCCGGCGTGCTGAAGCCCTTCATTCCGCATAGCCCCACATAGGACATCCCGGAGAAGCAGCAACACCGCTTACTTCTCCGGGCCCTCCTCACAGTCGCCGCTCCCTAGGTATTCGGTTTTCATCACTCCCTACTATTTCTGACATTTCCTTGTGAAGACATGGACTTTGGCTATACTTGAGCCAGCGCTGCTGACGCCTTGATCGGAAAGGCGCATCTCGACACTGTTTTCTTGCACAGAGGGATCAGAATTGAGCCCTTCAATAATCAAATTGCTGCTCGTCGAAGACAATGATGTCGATGCCCACCTCACTCGGGATATCCTGGCTGAATGGAGCATTGAGCAATTCGACATCACTCACGTCACGCGACTCAGCGAAGCGTTTGCCCATCTTGCACGAGATCGCTACGATGCCATCCTGCTAGATCTGTCCTTGCCCGATGCCTATGGCTTGCCCACCCTGAAACAGGTTCAAGCAACAAGCCCCACCATCCCCATTATTGTCCTCAGCGGAGTCAGCGACCAGGCCCTATCCCTCCAGGCTGTGCAACAAGGCGCCCAGGACTATCTCGTCAAGGGGCAGGGCCATCCTGAATTGCTCGCTCGCTCCATCCGCTATGCCATCGAACGGAAGCGGGCAGAAGAACGGATGACGTACCTGGCGCAGTACGACCAGTTAACCGGCCTGGTCAATCGGACCTTATTCCGCGATCGGCTCATCCAGGCCATGGCGCGAAGCAAACGACTCCAACGCCCGCTCGGCTTGATGTTGTTAGATCTCGACCGGTTTAAAGCGGTCAACGATACGATGGGACACGATGTTGGCGATTTGCTGCTTAAGTCAGTGGCAGACCGGCTTAAACTCTGTGTCCGAGAAGTAGATACAGTAGCCCGAATGGGTGGAGACGAGTTTACGATTATCCTGGAAGGTTGCTCAGCGGAACAGGACATCACGATCGTGGCTCAACGGATTACCGAATCCCTGAGCGAGCCCTTCGAACTGGGCCAGCACCGCCCATCGATTGGCGTCAGCATCGGGGTCACCATCTACCCCTCTGACGATCACGATATCGACGACCTCCTGAAACACGCCGATGCCGCGATGTACCGCGCCAAACAAAAAGGTGGCAGCACCTTTCAACTGCACACATCCGATGCCAAGCCGCACTCCCCGCTTGTCTCGTAGCAGTCACCTCGGCTAGCGACCGATGTCCTCCAACGGTTGATCCGTCACCACATACGCTCCTCGTGGATTACGCACAAGATCATTGGCGGTGACCAATTCGGAGGGAGCCGGATTGGGATGCGCATCGGGCGTTACCACGACCCCCCAGTGCTGATTATCCCGGCAAAGATTATCCGCCAACAAGGCGCCTCCATGATGAAACAGCAGGATGCCGCTTAGCATGTTCCCCTCACATTGATTGCGGACGATATCGGGGCAAGTCCCGGCATCACGGACGGCAATACCAAAATGATGATTGTCGAAGCACCGGTTGTCTACTACCCGAGGTTGAGCTCCAGCAAACACGAAAATCCCTGACTCCCGGTTCAGACAAACTTCATTGCCGGAGAAGGTTGCCCGACATTCCGGGCCATACAGCACCACACCTGACAAAATCCCTTCCATGGCGCGACAGTCGGAAATCACGCAGGTGCTATCCAGAACGTTGATGGCCGAATGTTGATCGCTCCCCACATAACGAAATGCGATGCCTGAAACTCGCCCAGCTGGAACCCGCTGCATGTATAAGGGCCCACCGCGACGGGAAAAGATCTGCACCTGATCGCGCCCGGCACCAATCAACCGCACCGGACGGTCGGAGATGAAAATCTTATCTTCATAAATGCCTGGTCTAATATAGATCTGATCCTGCTCCTCCGCATGACGAAGCGCGTCACTTGGGAGAGAATAGCAACGCGGATCTCTTGCATCGACAATCAGCGTTTTGCCACCAGCTGGATTGGATGGTACCGGCTCATCCATGCTTAGCTCCTTCTTTTTGCTCCAACCGTAGCAGCGTAGCATTAAAGTCACACTGGGCAAAAATGGACTCGTACAATTCTGTCATCATTCAGAGCCTCCGGCCGAATTGTGTCAGAGTAGCTCTGATCTGAATGCCAGAACCCCTCTATTTTTCACCGTTTTGAGGTCTCTGCTCTATCTTCCTCGTGGCATACCGATTGCGTTCTCCCCCTCTGAAGACCCGAGGGGGCTGGCTAGTTGGAGGAAAACCATGAAGAAGCAATTGCGCATCGGAATCCTCGTTGCAATGAGCGCCCTGCTCTTTTCGCCAAATATCCCACTGGCGGCTCAAGGCCAAATGCAAGACAGCTCCCGCCGCCTATATGATCGAGTGATGGAAGAATTCAAGCACCGGGACTATGAAGCGGCGCTCGCAGGATTTCGTTTCTTTATCGAAGTGCATGGGCACTCCGCCCTTGCTGCAAATGCCCAATATTGGATCGGAGAATGCCAGTATCGATTGGGGCGCTATAAGGATTCGCTCGCCTCGTTCTATAATGTCGTCTCGTATTATCCACTCAGTCCGAAGCTGGCGGCCTCCACTCTGAAAATCGGGCAAGCCTATACGAAACTCGGCGACCAGGATAAAGCCCGCATGATGTTTGAACGCGTGGTCGACCAGTACCCCGACAGTTCAGAAGCCGAGCTTGCCAGGAAGGCTATCGACACCACCAACGCCAAATCTGACCCGGTCTCACACACGCTTGAATAACACGGGCCAAGTCCGCCTACGGCCCCTCCAGCCACTACAACTCATCCGGCTCGCATCCGAGCAGGGATGCGAGCGCTGGAACGGTATAGGACTTCTGCACACGGAGAGTTACAAGCTTAATCCCGGCAGCATCTAGCACCGACTCGATCACCCGCTGTCGGCTTTCTTGACCGCCCCGCGAAGCAATATCTTCCACTTGCACAACCTGCTCAACCTGCCTCGTCCCCGGGTGTACCAGGACAAACGCCACACTCTTCAGTGCAATCTGTCGAAAAGCCTGTGCCCGAACTTCTCCAACCGCCTCAATTCGGACAAAAGCCCAGAGCGGAACTTGCGAAAAGACAAGATACTGATCCTGAACCGCCAGCCGGATAAGGTTGTAGAGCAAGACTTCTTGCTCCGTCAGCAATGGAGCGGGGCTTACCTTCGTTCCTGCCGGAAAGACTGGGCCCTGACTCTTCCCCTTGTCTGACGAAGGGCTCCGTTTCCATAGCAACAATGCCAGCACAACCACTGCGAGAGAACCAATGAGAATGACTTCCATGCGCTACGTGCGGCCCTTCAAGATGAGATTTTCAGCCGGCGCATCCACCCCGGTCCACCGGGAACAATGCAGCCCAGCAAAGCCAGGTGACTCGCGCCAGTGACAGCAGGAACATTGCCGCACTGGTCCATCACTGTTTGATACGCCAGAATGGCAAACGCGACCGCCTCGAACGCTTTACTATCCCACCCAATCGCGTCGAACGTCGTGACAGGGGCCGGTGAAAATACGTCGGCTAGATGCGTCATAATGGCGCGGTTTCGCACGCCGCCCCCACCGACGATTACTTCGTCGATTCCACCATGAATCCATCGCCTGGCCGTCCCTACAGACTCGGCTGTCCAACGACTGCAGGTAGCCAGGAGGGTTTCGATCGAAAGCTGTCGCGCCTCCTGAATGGCCAGAAGCTCCTCTACCATCGGTGCGCCAAATAGTTCTCGTCCAGTCGATTTGGGAGGATGTTTTGACAAATATGGATGCGCCAGCAACTTCGTCAGCAACCGACCGTCCGGCTTCCCGCGCGAGGCCAGGCGTCCGTCACGATCCATCGAGACCCGGCCGTCCGTCGCCCGGTACATGAGGCCGTCCAAAACCATATTGGCCGGACCGGTATCAAACGCGATGACACCCCCCACTCCTTTCCCGCGCGGCAGATAGGTCACGTTGCTGATGCCGCCAAGATTCACTACCAATCGTGCGCGCCGGGGATGGCGGAACACGAGCGCATGCACGCCGGGAGTCAACGGTGCACCCTGGCCACCGGCAGCGATGTCACGCGGGCGAAAGTTAGCCACCGTAGTAATGCCCGTTCGCTCAGCAATCACGGCAGGCTCGGCGATCTGCAGGGTAGACCGGATGGCTCCAACCCCGGCATCCTTCACTCCATGAGGCAAGTGGTGAACCGTCTGGCCATGAGAACCGATTAAGTCGATATCCTTGGGCCGAAGCCCGGCGGTTCGAATCGCACCGAGAGCCGCATTGGCAAACCATTCGCCGAGCAAGGCATTCAAGTGACAAATTTCTGCAACAGACCCCGAGGCCGAGGCCGCAAGAATCCGCTGTTGTAGAGATCGCGGGTACGGCAATGCGTGGAAGGCGATGGTGTGTATATCCAGGCCCTTCCGTGATCGCGTGATCTCGACTAGTGCGGCATCAACTCCATCACCAGACGTACCAGACATCAGTCCTACCACTTTCATAATCTTGCTTCCCTTTCTCGATAGGCCTCGCGCAGACGTCGCCGCTACGCTAATGGAAGTCGGGCATGCGGTCAAGCCATTGCGCCACCAGTCCATTTTATGTGAGCGTCGGACCAATTCGTTGACATCACAGAACCCCGATGCTACCGTCCCCGCCCATGTTTGTACTATTTCGAATGTCTTTCACAATGATTCGCACAGCCATATGCTGCCTCGTGGCGTTCATGCCGTCGCATGCCCGGGCAACTTCCCTGCCTCCCTTGAACGTCGTCGTCACCATTCCGGTACTGAAAGACCTCACGCAACAAGTAGGCGGCCCGTATGTCCACGTCACCTCCCTCCTGAGTGGCTATGAGAACGAGCACACCTATGCGCCTAAGCCCAGTGACTTGATCGCGGTCAGAAAAGCCCGGGTTCTTTTTGAAGTCGGCATCGGGCTGGAGATCTGGGTTTCAGCCCTGGTCAAGAACGCCGGAAGTCCTTCGCTCGTTGTCATCACGACTTCCGATGGCATCGGGTTGATCCGCGATCATGCCGATCAGGAGATTGCCCAACCAGGCGACCATCAGCATGCCAACGGCGGCAATCCCCACGTGTGGATGGATCCGGAGAGTGTCGCCACGATGCTCCGGCACATTACGGAGACGCTCATCAAGCTTGACCCGGCGCATGCCAGCGAGTTTCGCGACAACCAAGCCAAGTATCTCCGACAATTGGATCAACTCCGGAAGGAATTGTCCGAACGAGTCAAGCAGCTGACCGATCGGCGTTTTATCGCCCACCATCCAGCCTGGCCCTATCTGGCCAGACGGTTTGGGTTCGATATTGTAGCCACGATCCAAGCGCAGTCGGGCACCGAACCATCGGCCCTTCAGATTCAGTCGCTCGTCGCGAAAATCAAAAGGGACCGTATCAAGGTCATCGTCTCAGAAATCCAGTTGAGTCAACGGATCCCCGAACTCTTAGCGAAAGAAGCCAAAACTCGCGTGATTGTCCTCACAACACTACCAGGCGGACTCCCTGGCACCGAGACCTACCTCGACATGCTTCGCTATAATGTGCTCCAATTGGCTAACGCGCTGGAGGCGACATAACGATCGTCCTTGGTGCGGCTCAGCGCCGGAAGGAGCCTGGTTTTCGTGTCCGAATCATCCAACCCGATTATCCAATTTGACCACGCAACTTTTGGCTTTCCCGGAGTGATTGCGCTCCGAGATATTTCACTCTCCATCGGCATGGGAGAGTTTGTCGGGGTCATCGGCCCTAATGGATCAGGCAAAACCACGCTCTGCCGTGCCGTCTTAGGCCTCATGGCTCCGCTAACCGGACATTTACGTATATTTGATTGCGCCTGCGGCGAATTGCGCTGCCACCACCGGGCCCAGATCGGCTACCTTCCCCAGAAGGGCGTCGTGGATCGGAACTTTCCGGTCACCGTCCTCGAAACCGTCATGATGGGGCGCTATGGCACCTTGGGCCTCTTTAAACGAACGACGAAGAAGGACCAGGCCATTGCCCTCGATGCCCTCGCCCACGTGGGGATGGACGCGCATCGAGATACGGCACTGGGCCACCTGTCCGGCGGCCAGCAACAGCGGGTATTCATTGCCCGCGCCCTGGCCCAGCAACCCAAAGTCCTCCTGCTCGATGAGCCAACCACCGGCCTTGATATCACCACCCAGCATAACGTCATCGAACTCGTGGCCCATCTGCATAAGGAACTGGGCTTGACCGTGCTCTTGATCACACATGATATTAATATGATTCGCCCGCACGTCGACCGGCTCGTGCTGCTCAAGACTCGCCTGTTTGCCGCCGGGCCTCCGGCCGACGTGCTCAAACCAGACATTCTTCGCCAAGTCTATGGGAAGGGACTCGTAATAACAGATAAAGACCTCGTGATTGTTGAGGACTACCACCATCATCATTAGCCGTATGACGCCATATGCTTGAGCTGTTTACTTACGATTTCATGCAACGGTCCCTCCTCGCTGCAGCGATGGTAGGCGGGCTCTGTTCTGTCATTGGCGTGTTTGTGGTCTTGCGGGGACTCGCCTTCGTTGGGGCAGGTACGGCCCATGCCGCATTTGCCGGGGTGGCACTCGGCTATTTAATGGGTTGGCCACCGCTGCTCCTTGCGATCATTTTTGGCTTAGCTACAGTCTGGATCACTGGGTGGGTGGAAGAAAAGGGTCGCATGAAGCTGGATGTCTCAATCGGGATTCTCTACACGACAACCATGGCGCTGGCCATTCTTTTCATCGGTCTCATGAAGACCTACAATGCTGAGGTCTATGGCTATTTGTTTGGCAGTGTATTGTCCGTCACAAGCGAAGAACTGCGGACTATCGGAGGTCTCAGCATCCTTGTGCTGGGCCTGACCCTGCTCTTTTCGAAAGAGCTGTACTTCATCGCCTTCGATCAGGAGATGGCCGAAGCCTCAGGTGTACCGGCCCGTAAAATATTTTTCCTCCTTCTCACATTAGTC
The DNA here is from genome assembly GCA_030653545.1 of Nitrospira sp. Taxonomy (NCBI): domain Bacteria; kingdom Pseudomonadati; phylum Nitrospirota; class Nitrospiria; order Nitrospirales; family Nitrospiraceae; genus Nitrospira; species Nitrospira sp. The sequence continues at coordinate 29,607 of JAURZE010000014.1, forward strand.
GCACTGACTGTCGTAATCTCGCTTAAAACTGTTGGAGCAATCCTAGTATTTGCCATGATTCTGATACCGGCTTCGACCGCCTACCAGCTCACACACAGCCTGCGCACTCTTACCATCTACTCCATTCTCATCGGCATCTCGACATCGGTAGCGGGTGTCCTGATTTCGGCGTTCTGGGATATTCCATCCGGCCCAGCCATTGTATTGTTGGCCACGACGCTATTTTTCTGTTCCATCCTGGTCTCCCCCAAGCGACAGCCTGTCGCCTACACCTCTTAAGGATCGCAGGATTGCGCACAGACTGGATATGCGCGGCTAGGACGCGCCCCAAAACGTATATACCACAGAAATATTGCAATAAAGTCTCTAGGAAACCCCTTGAATGTCAGGCATCCCTAGCCTTAAAATTGCAACGGCTAGTTCAGTTTTAACGCTTAGGAGGTTCCATGTTACATCGAGTACTGAAGCAGCGCGTTCTAGGACTGGGGTTGTTGGTTGGGGCAATCGCCATATCGTCGCCCACGGTTTCCCACGCCATTGATGTGGTGCATGAGGGAACAGCGCAGCCAGGGGAAATCGTAGCAGGCTTTCGCGTAGGCCCAGGATTCAGCACAAACCCCGCACTCAATACCGTCGGCCCTTCCCTGAACTTCCAAGGCCTCTATGGAGTCAATAAGTGGCTCCGCATGGGAATGGTTCTCGACTGGGACCAGCATAAGATTGACAAGAATGCAGCGAATGCGCTCGGCGTCAGCGGATCCTTTTCAACGATCACGATTCTTCCCGTGTATTTGGAGTACCGTCCAGGACGTATTGGCGGGATTCAGCCCTATGTGGCCACAGGTATTGGTGTGAACGTTAACAACAAGCAGATTTCGAATACGATGGCATGGCGTGCAGCGGGCGGGATTGATTACTTCTTGACCAAGGCGTTAGCGCTCAATACAGAAATCAAGTACACCCGAAACACCACCGATGGCCAAGATCTCGGCGGTGTGGCCCTCCTTTTCGGCGTTCGCTATTCGTTTGGCCGTTAGAATCTTGCCAGAATACGCAGGAGGGGCTTGACTCCACGGCAGCCCCTCCTGTCCATTAAGTTGCATTCTCTCTTATAGCTCGCCATTGTGTTCTCCCCAAACGGTAACGGCGCTGAACTCCAACCGCCTAACATCACCAGCTCAGCCTCAATGGTAATCCTCAGCGCGCTTTTGTGCCAAATGTAGGCCCCTGACTACAGAGAACGAATGTCTAGACCACGAAGTGCTTGACTGCAGCATCGCCGATTACTCCACGGCGACAAATACCGCGCTTAGCAGCCACATGGCAGCATGATAATTAATTGTATTGAAAGTGAGCAATTCAGCACAGGACTTGCTTTTCCAAATACGCTATCGTTTTTTTAACAATTTCATCTCGGAGGAACTACATGAACAAGGGATCATCTCGACGGGTCGTCAGCGGTTTAGCTTTGGCTCTTTTCGCTAGCGTACTGATGTCTACCAGTCCGGTGCTGGCCGAAGACGGCAAACAAGACTTTGGTGGCATCGAGCCGGGGAAATGGGTCCTGGGCATGCGAGCAGGGTTTGCGCCACTCACCCAACAGCTCTCAGCCAACACCTCAACCGATGTCGGATCGCTGGTGAACTTTCAGGCTATGTATAGCCTGAATACGTGGCTGCTCGTCGGCTTGATGGTGGAATGGGAACGCCACGCCGTTGACAGTGAACGGCCTTCGAGGAGTTTGGGGCACCAGGACACCGTATCGGTGCTGCCGACCCTCGAATTACGCCCGGGAAACTATGGTCAATTAAGCCCGTATGTCAACATGAGCTTTGGAGTCAACTCGAACGGCTTTGGAGAAGATACCACTACGCGTATCAGCCCAAGCAACACGTTTGCCTGGCGGTTGGGCTGGGGAGCGGATTACATGATCACAAAGCAGTTCGCCTTGAATGCGGAAATGGCCTACAAAAGGAACGACGGACACGTAACTATTAATAACAACACACGAAACGATGACTGGAACGCCTCGTCCTTTGGGTTCCTTTTCGGGGTGAAGATGTATTTCTAAAAGCCGAGAGCTTCAGCAGATCATACAAGGCAGGATGTCTTGATATAATCAGACATCCTGCCTTTTCTTTTCTGCAAATGACCCGTTCGGTCAGCCTGCCATGGCGAGTTCTAACGCGATCCTGTGCTAACTATAAAGTATCACTGGGTGGAGCGGAATGACGTGCTGGCGGGTTATTCCATCCGAGCGTTCTGGCTGCGATTCCAGACCATGCCGGTCTGTTCCTTGGAACTGAATCCTAGCTTTTCGTAGAAGCCCGGCCGGCGGGTGCAGAGCCAGAAGAGTTCGACTTTTTTCAGGCGAGGATGATGGAGGATGCGCTGGACAATTTCGGCTCCGATGCCCTGCTTCTGATACCGCTCATCCACGATCACATCCCAGATGGTTGCGCGATAGACGAAATCCGTGAGCACACGGCCGAAGCCGACCAGACGATCGCCGTCCCAGGCACACAGCGCCACATCGGTATGACGGAGCATCTCCCGGGCATCATTCAGCGTCCGGCCCTTAGCCCAGGGTGCCTGCTGAAACAACGTCAATAATTGTTCGGGGTGAAGCGACTTCTTTTCTGAAAAGGTAACCGTGGTCTTGAGCGGAGGGGGCATTGTGTACTAGAGTATCTCCCGTTTCGCGATAGACTTTAAGTTCGAAGTGTACGAGGAAACCGATGTCAACGCAAGTCCGTAGCTGTCCCAAATGCTTCCAGTTGATGTGGCTCAAACAGAGCGAGTTTGAACTCGTCGACGTGGAAACAGTGAGGGCCAAATGTCCCCACTGCGGCTCTACGGTCCGTTTTCGGCTTGTCAGCGAAGGCGACAATGCGGCGGGCCCGAAAATGGGTCACTAAGGAGGGGCCGCGACTCGTTTCATCGGTCTCTGCACGGTCACCCAGGCCCCTCTAATCAGATTGGTTTTGCTCTGAGCATTTCAGCGCCAGGCTGGAGCTATAACCCTCGTCCTGAGCCATCCAGTTCAGGTTTGTTTCCGGGAAGTATTTTGTGGAGAGCGGCGCGGTATTCTGCAACCCGCTTTTCGTCTATCCGGCCCACTTCGATTTCCTTATCCCGCTGCATACGCTCCACATGATCGAGCACCGCGAGTAAGGGCTGTACGGCTCCTATTAAATTCCCGACCTCAAAGGCCTCCAATGAGGCCACGAATGATTCGTTCAATCCTTTGTAGGGCGTACCCGTACTCTGACCGCGCACGCGAGAGACATTCTCTTCATAATCATCCACAGCCTCTAGCTTGGGCTTCACACCAGTTGGCACCGCCGATAGGTGAACAATGGGCGGCAACTTAGCGGCATAGGCTTTCAGCTGAGCCGAGAGGGCGCCGATCGCATCAAGAATATCAGCAGTTTGCATACCATTCTCCTCTCAGGAGTGGGCGTTCGTTCGGAGCGGATCACCACTCATGATTCTTTGTTCAGCTTCGATGCTCGTATCTGTTGAAGCGCTTTGGTCACCGTCTCCATATCGGATGGGAACGGGCGAGTAAAGTCCTGTCGCATCCCGGTCGTGGGGTGCGTGAAGCCGAGTGTTCGAGCATGGAGCATGACACGCGGAATCTCCACCTCATCAATCGCGCAGACCTTTCGGCCACCATATGTCGGGTCCCCAAGTATGGGGTGACCGAGGGAGGTGAGGTGGACGCGGAGCTGATGCGTGCGCCCCGTCCGAGGGTAGAGGAGGACATGTGCGGCAACCTTGCCATACCGCTGATCCACCTTGTACTCCGTCGCTGATTCTCGCGGGCTGGTCGTCCTGGTCGAAATCTTCTTACGCTCCTTGGTATCGCGCCCGATCGCCAGCTCGATCAACCCATGGCCCTTCTTCGGAACTCCCCAGATCAAGGCTTCGTACACTCTCGTAATCGTATGCTCCTTAAACTGCGCGGCGAGATGGCGATGCGCTTGATCGGTCTTGGCAATCACCATCACGCCGGAGGTTTCCTTGTCCAGTCGATGGACAAGTCCGGGTCGTTCTTTCCCCCCGATAGCCGAGACGGTCCCTCCGGATGTCTGAAAGTGATGGAGCAGCGCATTCACCAGTGTCCCGGTCCAGTTCCCCGGCGCTGGGTGAACCACGATGCCAGAGGGCTTGTTGAGCACTAGGAGACTGTCGTCTTCAAAGAGGACTTCCAGAGGGATAGCTTCGCCCTTAAGCGCCAGTGGCTCGGGCTTCGGCACATCCATGCTGATCTTGTCTCCCGGCTTGATCTTCTGGCTGGCCTTCACTACCTGCTCGTTGATGCGAATGCGGCCAAGTTCGATCAGGCGCTGCAAGGCGGATCGGGAGATATCTCGTTGGTGATTGGCGAGAAAGATATCCAGGCGTTTGGGCTGCTCTCCAGCCGTGACCACAAATTCCGTAATCATAACGGCACAAGCTACTAAAGAGCCTCGATCAATTGCAATGAAATCATGCAGCCCCAACCGTATTGCTAGGGAACAGAGGAGGAAAAAGAGGAGAGAATTGAGAGGTTAGGAAATGAAGCTACGCGCGCCCGGCTTTATGGGCACGTTCGGCGATCTTTTTACGAAGACGGGCTTTCTCGAGGCTGATTTCGGCTTCTTTGACTTCCGAAGGAAGGCCACCGGCCTTCAGGCGTTGTTCGGCTTTCTCGACCGCAGCTTGAGCACGGCCGACGTCAATATCCTCGGCCTTCTCCGCGATCTCTGCCATGACTGTGACTTTAGTCGGGGTGACTTCGGCATAGCCCCAGAGAATCGCCATGTGGTGAGTCTGATCGCCCACACGATATCGAAGCTCGCCGATGCGCAGTGTGGACAGAAAGTAACAATGGCCTGGCAACACCCCGAACTCGCCTTCCGAGCCAGGCGCGATGACTTCATCCACCTGCTGACTCAGCAGCTGTTTTTCCGGAGTCACAACCTCTAACAGAATCTTTCCCGCCATTCTTTTCTTCCTCTTCCCACCAACCCAAGCACGGCGGCGGGGCAGATCTCGATTGCGCGCATTGACCGAGCACCGTTTCATCGTGCGCGGTCAGCGAGCAGGAGATCGCCCTGCCGATGTGCGCCTATACCTTCACACCCATCTTTGCGGCCTTCGCCACGGCTTCCTCGATCGGACCTACCATGTAGAACGCTTGTTCCGGGAGGTGATCGTACTTGCCCTCGAGGATTTCCTTGAAGCTGCGGACCGTATCTTTCAGCTTCACATACTTGCCCGGCGAGCCGGTAAACGCTTCGGCGACATGGAACGGCTGCGACAGGAATCGCTGGATCTTCCGCGCACGGGCCACCGCCATTTTGTCGTCTTCGGACAATTCGTCCATACCGAGAATCGCGATAATGTCCTGCAGATCCTTATACTTTTGGAGCACAGACTGGACTCCGCGGGCGACCTTATAGTGCTCTTCACCGATGACTTGCGGATCGAGAATACGGGAGGTGGAGTCCAGCGGATCGACGGCCGGATAAATACCCAACTCCGCCAACTGCCGGGACAACACGGTGGTGGCGTCCAAGTGGGCAAACGCCGTCGCCGGGGCCGGGTCGGTCAAGTCGTCCGCCGGCACATAGATGGCTTGCACCGACGTGATTGAACCACGCTTGGTCGAAGTAATACGTTCTTGCAGCTGCCCCATCTCAGTTGAGAGCGTGGGCTGATAGCCGACGGCTGACGGCATACGGCCGAGCAAGGCTGACACCTCTGAACCGGCCTGGGTAAACCGGAAAATGTTGTCGACGAACAGGAGCACGTCTTGATTCTCTTCATCACGGAAGAATTCCGCGACGGCCAAACCGGTCAGGGCCACGCGAAGACGGGCTCCGGGCGGTTCGTTCATCTGGCCATAGATCAATGAGACCTTGGATTTGGTAAAATCGTCCGGATCGATGACTTTCGACTCCTGCATTTCGTGCCAGAGGTCGTTGCCTTCACGGGTGCGTTCACCGACGCCGGCAAACACGGAAAAACCGCCGTGATGCAGCGCGATGTTGTTGATCAGCTCCATGATGATAACGGTCTTGCCGACACCGGCGCCGCCGAAGAGTCCGACTTTTCCGCCTTTGCTGTACGGCTCCAGCAGGTCCACGACCTTAATACCGGTCTCGAGCACTTCGGTCTTGGTATCCTGATCTTCGAGCTTCGGAGCGGGGCGGTGAATCGGGTAGGTCTTCTTGGCGTTGATCGGCCCCTTCTCATCGACCGGCTCACCCAGCACATTGATGAGGCGACCAAGCGTCTCACGACCGACCGGAACAGAGATCGGCGCACCGGTGTCATGAACATCCATCCCACGCGTCAAACCATCGGTGGTCGACATGGCGATCCCGCGGACCCGGTTTTCACCGAGGTGCGTGGCGACCTCCAGCGTGATCCGGACGGCCGGCTTGCCGGCGGCCTTATTTTCTTCCTGGACCACCTTCAGCGCGTTGTAGATGTTCGGCAGTTGGCCGGGAGGAAATTCCACGTCCACCACGGGCCCGATGACTTGAACGACTTTTCCTGTGCTCACGGCTGACTCCTTCTTCAACGTAACTGACTATTGCAACGCTTCTGCGCCGCCGACGATATCCATGAGTTCTTTCGTAATCGCGGCCTGCCGGGTCTTGTTGTAGTAGAGCGTGACTTTCTTGATGAGCTGGCCGGCATTCCGCGTCGCGCCATCCATCGCGGCCATACGTGCGCCATGTTCGGCCGCGGCCGACTCCAACAGAATACGATAGGCCTGCACTTGAAAATGCTTCGGCACCAGCACATTCAGCAAATCGGCTTCGTCCGGTTCGTACAGGTAACTGCCGCCGGTCGTCCCCTCGGCTTGAGCCGCGCCGAACTCGGTAGCCGCGTCAATGGGGAACAATTTCTCGACGATCACTCGCTGCTGGATGGCTGATTTAAATTCGTTGTAGACGACGTAGAGCTCGTCGAATGTGCCCTTCACAAAGTTGTCGGTCAGATCGCCGCCGATATCGAGTGCGTGCTCGAAGCTGAGCTTATCGAAGACCCCGGTCCACTCCTGCCGGATCGGCCAGGTCCGCCGTCTAAAGTAATCGCGCCCCTTGCGGCCGACGATGCTGAGATTGACTTGAAGCCCGCGGGCTTCGCACTGACGGACGAACTCGACGGTCTTGCGCGCAATGTTGCCGTTGAAGCCGCCGCAGAGTCCGCGATCGCTGGTGATCACCAGCACTTCAATCTTCTTCCCCTCGCGCTTCTGCAAGAGCGGATGGGCCGAACGGTTCACCCGCTGGCTCAGGTTGCTCAAGACTCCGCGCATCTTCAATGCGTAGGGACGCGCCGCCAGGATTCGATCCTGCGAACGCTTGAGCTTCGCCGCGGCCACCATTTTCATGGCCTTGGTAATCTTCTGCGTATTTTTGAAGGCCGCAATTTTGCGGCGCAGACTTTGTAAACTCGGCATCGTCTACTTTTCTTGGCTATCGGCAAAGCGCGCGGACGCTTCAGCGAAGATTATTTCGCGCCGTATCCCATCTTCTGTTTGAACGTCGTGATGATTTCTTTCAGCCGGGCTCCCACCTTGTCGTCGATCTTGCCGATGCTGGCAATTTCCTTCTTCAAATCGGGATGATGCTGCTGCACATAGTGGAGATAGTCCGCTTCGAACTGCAGCACCTTGTCGACGGGCACATCGTCGAGATACCCGTTGACGCCGGCATGGATCGAGAGCACCTGATCGGCCACCGGCATCGGCTTGTACTGGCCCTGCTTGAGCAACTCGACCATGCGCACGCCGCGCGCGAGCTGCATCTGCGTCGCCTTGTCGAGCTCGCTGCCGAACTGCGAGAAGGCCGCCATTTCGCGATACTGCGCCAGATCGAGCCGCAAGGTACCGGCAACCTGCTTCATCGTCTTGATCTGCGCGGATCCGCCGACGCGGGAGACCGACAAACCGACGTTGATGGCCGGTCGAATACCTGAGTAGAACAAATCGCTGCCGAGATAGATCTGGCCGTCGGTGATTGAAATCACGTTGGTCGGAATGTAGGCCGACACGTCGCCGGCTTGCGTTTCAATGATCGGAAGGGCTGTCAAACTGCCTCCGCCGAGCTTTTCGCTCAACTTGGCCGCCCGCTCCAGCAAGCGTGAGTGCAGATAGAACACGTCGCCCGGATAGGCTTCGCGTCCCGGCGGTCTGCGGAGCAACAACGACAATTGCCGATAGGCCACCGCATGCTTTGACAGATCGTCGTACACGATCAGCGCATGCTTGCCGTTATCGCGGAAATACTCTCCGATCGCCGCGCCGGCGAACGGCGCCAGGAACTGCATCGGCGCCGGGTCGCTGGCGGTCGCCGCGACCACGATGCTGTATTCCATGGCGTGGTTTTCTTCGAGTGTCTTGACGACGCGGGCGACGGTCGAACGCTTCTGGCCGACCGCGACATAAATGCAGAATACGCCCAGGCCCTTTTGATTGATGATCGTATCGACCGCGATCGCGGTCTTCCCGGTCTGCCGGTCGCCGATGATCAACTCGCGCTGGCCACGCCCGATCGGAATCATGGCGTCGATCGCCTTGATGCCGGTCTGCAGGGGCTCGCGGACGGATTGACGGGTATTCACACCGGGCGCGACGACTTCGATACGGGACGAATGCTCTGACTTGATCGGTCCCTTGCCGTCGATCGGTTGGCCGATGGCGTTGACCACGCGCCCGATCAGGGCTTCGCCGACCGGGATTTCTGCGATGCGGCCCGTGCGCTTGACGGGATCGCCTTCCTTGATCGCGGTGTCTTCGCCCATCAACACGGCACCGACGTTGTCTTCTTCGAGGTTCAGCGCGATGCCATAGAGTCCGCCGGGGAACTCCAGCATTTCTCCGGCCATGGCTCCATCGAGCCCGTAGACCTTGGCAATCCCGTCGCCGACCTGGATGACCGAACCGGTCTCCTTGACATCGACTTGCTTGTCGAAGCCCTTGATCTTTTCCTTAATGATCGCACTGATTTCATCTGCCTTGATCTGCATGGCTACTCCTTCGTCAACAGGCTCTGCATGGCGCGCAAGCGACCTCGGACGGTACTATCGACGACCGTGCTGCCGATAGAAATCTGCAGGCCCGCGAGGTGACTGGCGTCGGTCTGAAAGGTGATATCCACGTCTCGCTTCAGGGTGTCGCGAAGGCGTGCTTTGATGCGGTCTTGTTCTGCCGTGGGCAACGCAGCCGCACTCGATACGGTCACTTGCTGAGTCCCCTTGGATTGATCGACGAGCTTCCCGAAGGCGTCGGCGATTTCCGGCAGAAACCCGATGCGATTCTTTTTCACGAGCTGCCCGATAAAGGCCTTGCCGGCCGGGGGGCATCCGAATCGGCCACCGATCTCGGTGAGCACGGCAATCTTTTCTTCCATGCCGAACACCGGGGACGCGACCACGTGTCGGAGGGAGACAGAGTCCTGCATGGCCTGAGACAGGCCATTGAGGGTACCCCGCGTCGCTTCGATAGTGGAGGAATCGAGGAGCTCGAAGAGGGCTTTGGCGTAACGTCGCGCAACTGCTGTCTTAATCACGGTCCTTGTCCACTCACTTCCACAATGGGCACACGGATAATTGTCGTGCTGTCCGCACTAAAATAAGCGCGCCAAGCTACCATTGCTTGCGAGGAACTGTCAACTCCGCAGCCGGCCTATCCGTGAAATTCACCTGGCAGACACGGACAGCGGGGAGGGAGGAAACTCGATCTGGGCTGTGCGAAACCGCTCCACGATCGCCTTGCTGAGTTCGCCCTGCAGCGATCCGTAGTGCACGACTTGAGTCCAGGGTTCGACAGCAATCGTAACGGCTGGCTGCCCCAGCCGGCTGACACCGATCGCCGCTTGCGGATCTTTGAGCACATGCGAGTGGTTCTCCACAATCTCCCGCACAATTGCCAGAGCTTGATTCAGATCCGTTTTGTACGACACATCCACTGTGAAGTGCAGCTGTCGAATCGTCCCGAAGTTATGCAAGATTTCTCCGACAATCTTACGGTTCGGAATCACCACACGGGAATGATCTGAGTGCATCAGAGTCGTGGAAAAGATGTCGATCATCACGACATCGCCGTGCACGCCCAACAACGAGATATGTTCTCCCACCTTATACGGCTTCGTGAAGATGATCGAGAGTCCTGCCATCACATTACTTAAAACGCCCTGCAGCGCCAGACCGATCCCCACACCAGCCACACCGATTCCTGCGACCAGCGGCGCAATCGGCACACCGAGCGCTTCCAGCGCGATGACGGCCGTAAACAAGAGGACGATGATTTTGACAATGCGGACGAGCAGCATCCGCACCGGCGGCTCCAGTGTCTGCCGCTCAAGCGCCTGCTGCATCAGGTTCCCGGCCCAGCGCGCGCCCAGCGAACCGGCGGCAAAAATGCCGATGGCCACGAGCGCCTGCAGGCCGTACTTCACCGCGTATTGCGTGAGAGTATCCATTGCGAGCATATGTCCCTTCCTTAACGACCGAACAATCCCTTCAGTAACTGCTTCCCTTCCTGCTCCAGATCTTTCGGCTTGGTCGTGCCTTTGAGCAAGCCGCCGATGGCTTCCTCCGCTTTCTGTTTAATTTGCTCCTGCACCTTTCCCGTCAGTCCTTTCATATCGAGTCCATAGGAGGGCGCGTCGAGCGTGCCGCCGATCAGGAGCGGCAGCGTCAGCCGGCCTTCCTTCACCGCCAGTCGCGCGACCGGAGAGGATCCGGCCACTTGCTGACTCAAGGCTTCAGACAACCGCAAATTCACCGTCATATTGAGGGCATGATCGAAGCCGATCGTCCCGCCGCCGGTCGCCTGAAAATCGTGACTGTCCATCAGCATATTCTGCAACATGACAACACCCTGTTTGATCGCGAGATCCGTCTCGATGGTCGAGAACGCCGTGGCTTTGGCCTCCCCCACTGAAATGCCGGCGACTTTCAAGATCGACACGGCTTCCTGAAGCAAATTTACCCCGTCGATCTTGCCGTCTTTCACCGCGACATGGCCGGCGCCCTCCAGCGCCTTTGTCAGGTCCGGCATGGCAAAGCCCTGGCCCTTCACAGAAAGGTCCGCCCCGGCTGTTCCACTGATCGAAACCGGCGTCTCGGCGACTGCATCAATCGCGGGGCCCAGCTGCAGTCCATTGAGCGCCAGCTTCCCGTTGAATGGAGGAGCCGCAGCCCCTGACGTGAGCCCGCCCTGCGCAACGACTTTCCCTTCAAAGACCTGAAACGAGAGGTCGGTCAGACGCATATCCTGCCCCTTCACCTCCGCCGCGATCTTGAAGTCTTTCACCTCGACCGGTTTCTTGAGCGGCAATGTCATCGGCAAGTTGGCGGTATTGATCGACGGCGCGGTCACGGTCAGAGCCATATGCGGCCCTGCAGTCTTTCCGGCAATCCTGAAATTCGTTTTCCCCAGTGCCAATTGCAGATTGACCGCATCCAGGTCCGCCGTCTCTTTGAGCGGACCGAACGTGCCATCGAGCGAGACCGGAAGATTCATGGGCTGAACCGTCAGCCCCAGATGGAGACTCGGACTGCTGCCCAGATGAACGGACTGCAACAGAACCTCCATATCCTGAAGCACATATTCGACCGGCTTCCCTTGCGAGAAATCGCGATACGTGACCTTTCCACCGGCAAGCGACACCCGATCCACCGCCAGAAGCGCCAGAATCTTCAGCGGTCCATCCGGCGACGGCACCGGCGCGCGCGACGGCGTCTCCGACGCAGCCACCCCCTTGCGTCCCAACGTCGCCGCATTCAGCACCCCGTTCTTGTTCTTGATCACCGTGATCACAGGCTCACGCAGCGTAATCTCCTCGACCTCGACCTTGCCACTCAGCAAGGGCATCAGCTTGATTCCGACATCGACCGAGGACAGGGAGGCAAACGGACCGGTCCCGAAGGCCGGATCCTCGATGACCGTGAATCCCGCCACCCGCGCGCCCAGCCTGGGCCAGATGGTCAAGCGAATATCCTGTAGCGTCACCTTGCGATTCAGCGCGTCTTCGATCAACGGGCGATACTGCTCTTGATATTTATTCAGATCGATGATGAACGGAAGGAGCAGCACCACCGCGACCAGCACCGCGATCACCACACTGATACCGATCATGATTTTCATCCTGCACCTCCAATTCCAACCAATTCCAATCTGCAGTATAGGAAACACCCCCTAGAGGGTCAAATGTGGCGCCACTGATATCCTCGCGCCTTGCCGCATGCCAGACCGCAGTGCTACAATCCCGCTCCTCGTATGGGCGCGGAGAGGTGCGAGAGTGGTCGAATCGACATGCTTGGAAAGCATGCGTCTCAGCAATGGGACCGTGGGTTCGAATCCCACCCTCTCCGCCATACAGCAAACCGGTGCATGAACTCCCGACGTTCACCGGGGAACAGACGTTACAAGGGAATAGGGCGGGGTGGGAGTCGAACAGGGGGATCGTGGGGGATGCGTCCCCCGCGTGGGGAGCGTACGAGGGGGCTGGCCCTCTCGTAGGAGCGCGTGCGAAGCACCTCGGCGCGACTTCGAATACCCCCCTCTCCGCCATACAGACAGCGTTGAGTGCTGGGTACTGAGTCCTGAGTTTTTGCAGGCAAGGACAACTGCTCTTTTCCTTCACGCTCTCAGCACTCGCTACCTCACTCAATACCCAGGACTGAAAAAAGGGGCCGGGCCCTGTGCAACAGAACCCTGTGAACCCCGCCAGGTCCGGAAGGAAGCAACGGTAAGCGGTCAGTTTTGTGTGCCGCAGGATCACCTGGCCCCGCTTAGTTTGCACATGAGCCACTCGTAATGGACTATCAAGTCTCCGCCCGCAAATACCGACCCGGCACGTTCGATGATGTCGTGGGGCAGTCGCACGTCGTTCAGACACTGATGAACGCGGTCGATACCAAACGCATCGCGCATGCCTACCTCTTTTCCGGCACCCGCGGGGTGGGCAAGACGACGGTCGCCCGCATTCTGGCGAAAGCGCTGAACTGCGAACAGGGACCGACCGGCCATCCCTGTAATACTTGCGTCAACTGCGTCGAGATCACGCAAGGCACCTCCGTCGATGTGATGGAGATCGACGGCGCATCCAATACCAGCGTCGACGATGTGCGGGAGATTCGCGAGAACGTGAAGTTCTCGCCCTTTCGCGGGCACTACCGTGTCTACATCATCGACGAAGTCCACATGCTCTCGAATTCGGCCTTTAACGCGCTCTTGAAGACGCTGGAGGAGCCACCGTCTCACGTCGTGTTTATTTTCGCGACGACGGAAATCCACAAGATTCCGGCCACCATTATGTCGCGCTGCCAGCATTACAATTTCCGGCGGATTGCGCGCCAGGAGATTATCGACCGACTCCGCCACGTCGCCACGCAAGACGGTATGACCATCGAGGATCGTAGCTTCACCGCGCTCGCGCGCGCGAGCGAAGGCAGTATGCGCGACGGGTTGAGCCTGCTCGATCAGGCCGTCGCGTTCGGCGGGAAAACGATCGCCCACGCCGACCTGGAAGTGCTGCTCGGCGCCGTGCCGCAGGAACTGGTGCAGGGCATGAGCGCCGCAATTCTCTCGCAAGACAGCCCGGCCGCGCTGGCAATACTCGCCAACCTGCTCGATCAGGGCCATGACCTGAAGGCCTTTTGCTCCGATGTGGTGGAATATCTCCGCAATCTCCTGGTCGCCTCAGTCGTCTCTGCCGGCCCTGAATTGCGCGGCTTGATCGAAGCCACGGAAGAAGACATTCACCAATTGGCCCTGGAGGCCAAGAAGCTGACGCCGGAACAACTTCAAGAGCTCCTGACGATCTTTTCGCAGGCTGAAGATTCCTTGCGCTACAGCGCTCATCCGCGGTTCGTGCTGGAAGCGGCGGCGGTACGCGCCACCAGACTGGTTCGGCAGCAGGAGAAGCGCACGGAAGCTCCATCCCAGGCGGCGACATCGCCGTTGGCACAAAAACCAAGCACCACATCGCCGGCCATACCGCCACCAGTGAAACCTACATCCGGCACGACGATCGCCACGCCTCGCCCTGCCCCGCTAGTTGGATCAGCACCACAGCCCCCGCGCACCGGCCCGTCATCTGCCTCTGCGCGCCCGGCGACGCCGGTGGCATCGAAGCCGGTTATGGCAACTCAACCGGTGCAGGCCACACCGCCTCTCGCGCCCAAGCCGGACAAGGCCATGGCACCTCCAACAGCACCACATAGGACGCAAGCGGCGGCGGTCGATGTCTCCCTCCCTACCAATTCACCGGAACAGTCCGCGCTCAAATGGGAGTTGGTGCAGGAAGAAGTGGCGGCCTCGTTCCCGAATTTCGCTCCGTTTTTGGAAGCCGGCCGATTTGTCTCTCTGGAGGGAGGACAGGTCACGATCGGCTTTGCGAAACAGGCGACGCTGGCTCGAGCCATGATGGAAAAGGAAGATAATCTCCGAGCCTTGTCGACGCTCTGCGAACGACAGGTCGGGCAACCCATTCGCATCCGGGTGATCGAGCTGTCCGCATCGGATCCGCCGGGACTCACGATGGCCCAGGTGCGGGCGGCCAAAGAACAGGAACAGCGCATGGTATTGTTTGAGCGGGCGCGAGCGACTCCGGTCGCAAAACAGGCCTTGGACATTTTCGGTGCGGATCTCGCAGCGGTACGCACCGTGGCACAGAAGGAGACCGGCGAATGAAAAATCCCTTTGGCGATATGTCGAATATTTTGAAGCAAGCAAAAGCGATGCAGGATCAGATGGCCAAGATCCAGGAGCAGGCCGCGACCAAGATCGCGACCGGCACGGCGGGCGGCGGCAGCGTCACCGTGACGGCTAATGGCGCCATGCAGATTGTGAGCGTGGCCATCGATCCCGAAGTCGGCAAGAGCGGCGATGTGGAAATGCTCCAGGACCTTGTGCTGGCCGCGTCTAACGACGCACTCCGGAAGGCAAAGGACTTGATGGAGCAGGATATGAAGGCCCTGACGGGCGGGATGAAGATGCCGGGGCTGTTTTAACGCGCCGGATTACGCTCGATATCGTCTCAACAGAATACCACCGACTCAATCATGTCAATCGATCAACGTGGATTACTCGCCCGGCTCGTAAAAGAACTGGTTCGTCTGCCTGGCGTCGGACAGAAAAGCGCCCAGCGACTGGCCTTTCACTTGCTCAAGGCAGAACGTGAGGACGCGCTCCGGTTGGCTGATGCCATCCGCGCGGTCAAGGACGGGCTGGCATTCTGCCGGCAATGCCGCAATATTGCCGAAGGCGAGTTGTGCGAATTCTGCCTCGATCCCAAACGGGACCAGACCAAAATCCTCGTCGTGGAAGAACCCAGCACGACCTACGCGATTGAACGGGCCGCCGGCTATCGCGGTCTCTATCATGTGCTGCTGGGCACCCTCTCTCCCCTCGATGGCATCGGCCCGGGCGATATTCGAGCAGAGGAACTGGTCGAACGGGTGAAGCTCGGCGGCGTGGACGAAGTCATTCTCGCCACCAGTCCGACGATTGAAGGGGAAGCGACCGCGATCTATCTCACCAGATTGCTGAAGCCCTTTGTCACCCGTGTGTCCCGTATCGCCTACGGCATCCCCGTCGGTATGGATATCGAGTATGCCGACGAAGTCACGTTACTCAAGTCGATTGAGGGCCGCCGGGACCTGTAGGCTTCAGACCCTTCAGGATCATTCCCGTTGACCCATTCTTTGGACGGCTGCTATAGTCCACGCTCGTTCGGGATGATCGGAGCCCGCATCCATGAAGGCACCTGCTCCCCGGAAAAAGACCTCTGCGGCACGCACCACGGCTTCACGCACGAAGACTGCCGCCCGCACCGTATCCGCCAAAGCCAAGAAACCAGCTTCTCCCAAGAAATCGGCCTCTCCAAAAAGTCGTTCGAAGTATCCTGACATTCGACGAGCCCTTGAACGGCAGCGCGCCGACCTGCTTGAAGAGGTGGGAGAAGTGCTGACACAGCACAAGACCCCGGAAGCGTTACCGGATGTCAGCGATCAGGCGTCGGCAGAAGAAGATCAGCGCTTTTCTATGCGGATCATGGAGCGCGAGCAGAAGCTGCTCAAGAAGGTCAATGAAGCCTTGGATCGGATGAAGAATCAGACCTACGGCATCTGCGAGCAATGCGGTGAGGACATTCCCTACAAGCGGCTCAAGGCCCGCCCCGTCACGACCTTCTGCATCGAGTGCAAAACTCTTCAGGAACAGAAAGAACGGGGCCGCCGGTAACCCAGGATTTCCGTCTCTCCTTTACGGCTTTTTCAAGACCTTCAGTCGTTCCTTGACCCGGGCAATTCGCCCCTCTTCTTCTGGAATTCCCTCGACAAGCGCCAGGAAGGTTTCATATTCGGCAAGAGCCCGTTTCGGATTCGTTGGCTCGTAGGCCTCCGCCAGATTGTACCGGGCCATGGCATAGTTCGGTCTGAGGATCACGGCCTTCTCAAATAGACTCATGGCCGCAGCTTTCTCCCCGAGTTTATTGTGGACAGCCCCGAGATTGTTCATCACCTCCGGAACATTCGGCCGGATGGCGAGCGACTGAAGCATTTCAGCCTTTGCCTTTTCAAACTGTCCTTTCGCATCCAACGAGACGCCCAAACGATGGTGGGCTTCTGCCATCCACACTTTGTTGGCGAAGCCGCTCGTAATCGACTTCTGGTAGGCGTCAGCAGCGACATCATAATGCTTGTCTCCGCAATAGGCCAATTGCGCCGTCTGACCGCGGGCGAACTGCTGCAAGGAGGCAAACGGCTCTTTGTCTTCGCTTCCCTGACTCTCAATCTTCATTCCAGACTTGCCGCCAGCCGGTGCCCTGAGCCGGTCGAGAAATTCCCGCCGGTAGGGGGAAAACAGCCGGACATAAGGGTCAATCGTGAAAGAAGCCGTGAGGAGAATCATATGCTCCCGGTTGCCGGTCACCAGATACTCGACCGTCGTTTTCTCATCGCCGGTATCGAAGATGGCGCTGGAGTCCATATTGGCCTTGGTCGCTAACTGCGACACGTTCAGATAAAACTCCAATTGTGGCTTCAAGGCTTGCAACGTCTTTCTCAAGACAGGATAGGGTTCGAGATCCAACCCGCTCGGGAACATAAAGATCGCTCCCACGAGCATTCCGTCCTCATCGAAAAAATAAGATTCATCTGCATGGGAGGGACTGTGCGCAGAGGGATACAGTAATTCCTGGCCGCTTCCCCAGGGTCTCGCGGTAAATGTTTGGGGCGGGACCTTTTTCAGGACCTCGGGTTTGCGATCGCACAACGCGGCCGTCGTCTTGAGCAGAACGAGATCGCTCTCGGATGGGGGAAGATTGGGTCGAATCGGAGGAGGCGGACCGCTACATCCGGCTATCAGGCTCAATAGGATACTGCTTATTGCGAGCGTGCCGAATCGGCGGTGCAATGGCATACGGTCTCCGGTCAAGAATCCAGAGTCTGAGGCCAATGAAACTTACACGAATTCGGCAGGGTTTGCGACCGGGCAAGAAAAAGCCCGCTCCCTTATCCAGGAAGCGGGCTTTCGTGATGAGCTGCGAGGGCCGTTTTACCGGCGCTGGCTATCCTGCATATTGTCCTCAGCGGTGTAGCCGAACAAATACGGAAAGGCGCCTGCCAAGGTATAGATTGGACGATTTACTGCATAATCTACCGCGTGGCCGAGCGGGTGGAAGAAGAAACCCAACCAGCGGATCGGATTGTCATTGATCGGGCTGCCTGCCGTAGGATCTGAATACACCAAGGCCGTGCTATCGAGCACGTTGTAAATGCTTGTTGGAGGATTGTACTCCCTCTCCGATGCAGTACCCGCTTGATTCGTCGTCGTGCACCCTGCTGCAAGCACCGCCATCAGCACCGCACCCATTGCCCAAGATGTTGGTCGCATACGTAACCTCACTTTGTTCGATCCCATCGACAGTGGCCCAACCGATCTCCGAAATACAGTGTGAAGTGTAGCCGACATCCCTGATTCTGTCTAGGAACGAGATAATTATTGAAAGAACCTGGCCGAGCGGCGATGGGGTGCGAAGCAGAAACAGCATGGTGGGCGATACAGGGATCGAACCTGTGGCCTCTTCCGTGTGAAGGAAGCGCTCTACCACTGAGCCAATCGCCCATGCGGGCCAAGTCTAGCACGGAGCAATTCGCGGGTTCAATTGCAAGAGCACCAGGATACGAGCCGTAGGTATAGAACCGGCGGCGGCGCCTTGACTTCCCCGAAACTCGGTTTCTAGAATGCGGCCTTCCTATTTTCCCTGAGAGGAGCGTTTGTGGGCATGAGAGATGACATCGTCATCATAGGGGGTGGTCTGGCCGGCTCCGAGGCAGCCTGGCAGGCGGCTAACCGGGGCGCGAAGGTGACGCTCTATGAAATGCGTCCCAAGGAGATGACGAAAGCGCACAAAACCGGTGGCCTGGCGGAACTAGTCTGTTCCAATTCCCTCGGATCAGCCGATCCCTTGAACGCTCCCGGCATCCTCAAAGAGGAAATGCGGCGGCTGGGTTCATTGATCATTACCTCAGCCGAGCAGGCCAGGGTCCCGGCTGGCTCAGCACTCGCCGTCGATCGCGACCTGTTTTCACTCAAAATCACTCAAGCACTGGAAAGCCATCCGAATGTCCGCATCCTGCATGAGGAGATCACCGAGATCCCGACGGATTGCCTCTGCATCATTGCCACAGGCCCCCTCACGTCGGACAAACTGTCGGCGGCGATCCGTGCGGTGACGCAATCGCACCATTTGTATTTCTTCGATGCTATCTCCCCGATTATCGACGCCGAGTCGATCAATATGGATATCGTCTTCGCCGCCTCGCGTTATGACAAAGGAGGCGCCGACTACCTGAACTGTCCGATGGATGAGGCTCAATACAACACTTTTTACGACGCCCTGATGGCGGCCGAAAAGGTCCAGCCGAAAGAATTTGAGAAGACCCCCTACTTTGAAGCCTGCATTCCCATAGAAGTTATGGCGGAACGAGGCCGGCAGACCATGCTCTTCGGCCCGCTGAAACCGGTTGGACTCGAAAACCCCAAGACCGGCAAGAGACCGACAGCGGTCATCCAGCTCCGGACCGAAAACATCCATAAGACCTGCTACAACATGGTCGGCTTTCAGACGAAGCTCACCTACCCGGAACAGAAACGGGTGTTTCGCATGATCCCCGGCCTGGAACAGGCGGAGTTCCTCCGCTACGGCAGCCTGCATCGGAATACCTTTATCAACTCCCCCCAGTTGCTCTTGAATACGCTGCAGTTTAAGTCGCGCGGCACCTTATTTTTTGCCGGCCAATTGGTCGGGGTGGAAGGCTATACCGAATCTGCCGCCATGGGTGGCTTCGCGGGTATCAATGCGGCGCGAGCCCTCGCGGGCCAGCCGCTGGTCACTCCGCCGGCCACGACCGCCCACGGATGCCTGGTGGGCCATGTGGCCTCATCCGACCCGAAACATTTCCAGCCGATGAATACGAATTACGGACTCTTCCCGCCTCTCGCCCAGCCGACCAGGGACAAAGAAAAGAAACGGCAACTTATCGCCCAGCGGGCTCGCGAGGATTTTGAGAGATGGATGACGCAATCCGCGCTTTCATGACGTTTCTCACCGTCGAGCGTCAGGCCTCACCGGAAACCATCCGCAATTACCATTCTGACCTCCGACAGCTGACGACCTTTCTCGCGCAAGCCCGGCCGTCGCCACAGCCGCAGTCTATAGTCGCCATAGGCGATGTGACCGCGGATTCATTGCGCGCCTATCTGCACTGGCTTGACCGCAAGGGTGAAAAGGCCTCCTCTCTCGCACGCAAACTCGCCTGCCTGAGAAGCTTCTACCGATTCCATGTCCGCGAAGGGACGGTCGAAAAGAATCCGGCCGAAGACATTAGAAGTCCCAAGCTCCCGAAGACACTGCCGCGGGTACTGACGAAGGATGATGCGAATGTCTTGATGGAGTTCCCCGAGGGGCGCACGTCGTTGCCGTTGCGAGACCGGGCTATCCTGGAAACGCTCTATTCCACCGGCGCCCGCGTCAGTGAAGCCGTCGGGCTCAACCTCGGCGATCTCAACCGATCCGACGGGCTCGTCCATCTCCGCGGCAAGGGCCGGAAAGAACGCATCGTTCCGATCGGCGATGTCGCGCTCCAGGCAATTCAAACCTATCGGACCTCGCTGAAACATGCGGCGGGCGATGATCGACCTGCGACCCCTCTGTTCCTCAATCACCGGGGAGGTCGTTTGACCTCACGGAGTGTCGCCCGCCTGGTTGCTCGTTATTCAAGTCGCCTGGCTGGCGGATCCGTCAGCCCCCATGCTCTCCGCCACTCCTACGCGACCCATCTCCTCGACGAAGGCGCGGACCTGCGTTCTATTCAAGAGATGTTGGGACACGCCTCGCTCAGCACGACACAAAAATACACGCATCTGGCCACCGACCAACTCCTGGCTGTCTATGACCGCGCTCATCCCCGGGCCAAGACGGCCAAGACGCCGCCGGCCGGGCAAGACGGTCCCGCAACGTGAACACTGGCTCAACGGCCTCCGATTCAGCCCGAGATGACCGTAAACTTGCGAGAAAATTGATACCGGTTCGAGCACAACAGGATTGTGTTTCTGGAGGAAATTGATATAGTCACGGCCCGCAAGCCAGTGCGCGCCGCGGTGAAGGATCGGAATGTGATCCGGGACATCCTCTGAGAACTAGGAGCAGCCCATGAATCGACTGATTAAGAAAGCCAATATCCTCATCGAGGCGCTGCCCTATATCCGCACCTTCCGGGGCAAAACGGTGGTCATTAAGTATGGCGGGCATGCCATGACCGAGACGGCGCTCAAGGAACGGTTCGCGGAAGATATCGTCCTACTCAAATATGTCGGGCTCAATCCGGTCATCGTGCATGGCGGAGGCCCGCAGATCGACAAGATGTTGACCAGACTCGGCATCGAAGCCAAGTTCCGCCACGGCGTCCGGATCACCGACGAAGCCACCATGGAAATCGTGGAGATGGTCCTGGCCGGCAAGATCAATATGGAAATCGTGGAACTCCTGAATCGCCACGGCGGCCGGTCCGTGGGCCTCAGCGGAAAAGACGGCGGGCTGCTCATGGCTCAACCACTCACCGCGAAATCCTGGGCGAAGAGTTTAGGTAAAGATTTAGAAGGCGACGACCAGGGTGATTTCGGGCTGGTCGGGGAAGTACAAGCGGTCGATCCCAGTCTCGTGCTGAAGCTCCAGCAAGACCACTATATCCCCGTCATCGCACCGATCGGAACAGACAAGGAAGGCAACACGTACAACATCAATGCCGACCTCGTGGCCGGCGCCATTGCCGCGTCGCTCCATGCAGAAAAACTCGTGATGATGACCGACATCAAGGGAATCCGTGACGCCAACAACCGCCACCTTTCGACGGTCTCACGAAAAGATGTGCAGCGAATGGTAAAGAAAGGCGTGATCGGCCAAGGCATGTTGCCGAAAGTGCATGCCTGTCTCGAGGCGCTGGCGGGCGGAGCCGGGAAAGCCCACATCATCGACGGCCGCATTCCCCATGCCCTCTTGCTCGAAATATTCACCCGCAAGGGCATCGGCACCGAGATTGTGTCGTAACCCTTTCCAAGCACGAGCACCAGCCGCGTGACTGACGAATTGACGACCCACCTCGCTGCGCTTACCCGCGAGCGCCACCCCGACACATCGCCGGTCGCATTGCGGGAGACGGCCGTCTATTTAACACAGCAGTTCCTCCGCTTGGGCCTTGAGGTCACCACGCACCGATTTGAGGCCTTGGGACAGACCTACGACAACGTGATCGGGAGCAAATCGTCGCAAAATAGCGCGGCCGCTCCACCGCTGATTCTCGCCGCCCACTACGATACGGTCATTGGATCGCCCGGCGCCGACGACAATGCCAGCGCGCTCACCGTCCTTCTCGAAGTCGCCCGCCGACTCACGCAGACCGCACTGGCGCGACCGGTCCGATTCATGGCCTTTTGCCTCGAAGAAGAAGACCTGCTGGGCAGTCGCGCCTATGTGGCCCATCTTGCCGAGACCGGCCAGTCCGTCTATGGGGCAATCGTCCTTGAATGTGTCGGATATGCCAACGAGCAGGAAGGCTCGCAGCGAACGCCCCCCGGTATTCCCATCGCCGTACCTTCTGTCGGAAACTTTCTCGCGCTGATCGGAAACCAGGCGTCAGCCTCCCTGACCTCCGCGTTGTCGCAAGCCATGGCTCCCGCCATCCCCGTCGTTCCGTTGGTCGTCCCTGGTAACGGGGAACACCTTCCCGACACCAGACGAAGCGACCATACGGCCTTTTGGGAACAGGGCTTCGCCGCCGTGATGGTGACCGACACCGCTAATTTTCGGAATCCGCACTACCATCGATCCACCGATACGGTCGACACCCTTAACCTGAAATTCCTCGCATCCGTGACTGACGCCGTCACGAATGCAGTGCTGGCGCTTGCCGCCATGCCGGAAAGGCCATGATGCCCAAGCCCCTTAGCCGGCCGACACGAGCCGCCGTTTCCCAGCTCTTTGCCCATTTAGACTATACGGCGCTCGGCCCGGTCTATTGTTACGAAGGCGGCGATGAGTTCTGGCAAGCCAAGCGAAAGCCCTGTGAGCGACTGGGCAACCGGATCGCTCGTGCGCTCTACGATCGCCTCGACCCGCATGGCCGGAGCCTCTATGTGGGAGCGGGTGTCGCGGAGCTCCCGCCGCTTCTCATGGAAACGCTCGACCTCCAACGAGAAGTCGAGCCCTATAATCTTCGCCGAACCGAGGTCGCCGCCATCAATCGAGCCTGCCAATCCCTGCCGGTTCGATTTCATAGCCTTGATGCAGCCAAGGCCAAGGGACGCTTCGATCATCTCTGGATGGTGAGTGTGCTCAATGATCCGGAACGATTCCCTCACTTGGCCCCGCTGTCTTACGGAACCGCCGATCCGGTGACATTCGACCCGCGCCAATTTGAGCAGCAGCGCCGCATCGTGCGTTCCATCGTCGATCGCGTCATGCCGAAACTGAGCCTGCCTGGTTTGGTGACCACCTCAACAGAAGAAGTGGTCTGGATCGCCGACTGGTGTCACCGCAAGAATATCCCGTACCTCGTTGGACGAGAGCAATTTCCAACGGCCCTGGTAGGGGACCCGGTGTGTTTTATGAAAATTGGAGCGGCGGCAACGAAAACTCGAAGGCCACGACGAGCTAGACCTTAAATCCGGTTTGCTTCGACGAGTCGTCCATATACTGGCAAGCGTATTTCACGTAATTGGCCGCCGACTCCTTGATCCAGGCGAGTTCGGCATCCGAAACCCCACGCCGCACCCGGCCGGGCGAGCCGAGGATGACGCTCTTCGGCGGAACCACTGTCCCCTCCACCACCAACGCGCCGGCGCCCACGACCGAGTCCTCCCCGATCACGGCGCCGTCCATGATGATCGCGCCCATGCCCACCAGCACCCGATCTTTGATCGTACAACCGTGCAAGACGACACTATGGCCGATGGTAACCTCATTCCCGATGATCAGCGGGTGAGTATCGTGCGTCACGTGCAGCATGCAAAGATCCTGCACATTGGTCCGATTCCCCATGCGGATATAATGCACATCGCCCCGGATCACGGCATTGAACCAGACGCTGCACTCCTCACCCATGACCACATCGCCGATGACGACAGCGGTGTCCTCGATGAAGCAGGAGTCCGGAATGGTGGGCTTGATACCCTTGAATGTTCGAATCACGGTGCGCACTGTAGGTGAAGCATGGCCTGGATTTCAAGACCAAGACGCGTTGACAGCCTTTTCAACCCTCCCGTAGACTGCCGCTCATGTCTACACCGTTGATCCAGCTCGATCGCAAGAAAGCCACCAAGAAAGCCGCGCAAACCAAGGCACCCGTTGCCGCCCGTAGAACCACCGTCGGTTTTGTGAATCTGGGCTGCTCGAAAAACCAGGTGGACTCCGAGCTCATGCTGGGCACGCTGGTTCACGACGGTTTCCAACTGACCGACAACCCCAAGAAAGCTGAAGTCGTCATCATCAATACCTGCGGCTTTATCGAAGAAGCCAAGCAGGAATCGATCAATTCGATTCTCGAACATGGCAAACTGAAGAAGAAAGGTGCCTGCCGGGTCCTCATCGCAGCAGGCTGCCTGGCTCAACGCTATCAAGGCGACCTGCTGAAAGAACTGCCGGAATTGGACGGCGTAGTGGGCACCGGGGAATTCGGGAAGATCGCGGAAATCTGTCGTAACCTCCTCACGCCCAGCAAACGCCAGCAACGACTGTGGATCAGCGAACCGCCCTACCTCTACGACGCGGACTCTCCGCGCCTACGGCTCGGCAAGCCGCACAGTGCCTATGTGAAGATCGCCGAAGGGTGTAACCGAAATTGCGCCTTCTGCGCCATTCCGATCATGCGCGGGAAACAGCGGAGCCGGTCGATCGAATCCATTGTGGCCGAAGCGGAGCGCCTCGCCGGCGAAGGCGTAAAAGAGCTCAACCTCATTTCCCAGGATACGATCAACTACGGCGTGGACCTGGGTATTCGAGGCGGTCTCACCTCGCTGCTTCGCGCGCTGGTGAAGGTTCCGGACATTCGCTGGATCAGACCGTTCTACCTCTATCCCCAACAAGTCACCGATGATCTACTCGACCTCTATGCGGGCGAGGAAAAGATTACCAAGTACATCGATATGCCGCTCCAGCACATCAACGACCGAATGCTGAAGCGCATGCACCGTCTGGGGAATCGAGCCGCCATCGAGAAACTCGTGGACCGGATTCGCACCCGCATTCCCGGCCTGACGTTCCGGACCGCCTTCATCGTTGGATTTCCCGGTGAAACGGAGAAGGCCTACCAGGAACTCAAATCCTACGTGGCGGAATCCGGTTTCGACCGAGTGGCCGCATTTCTCTACTCGGACGAGGAAGATACGACAGCGGTATCGCTGGACGACAAAATCGAGCGCAGCGTCATGGAAGAACGACGGAACGAACTGCTTGCCACCCAGGAAGGGATTGCCGCGGCACGCGGGCAGGATCGTATCGGTTCGGTCATGGAGGTCCTTGTGGAAGGGCCTTCGGAGGAAACTCCGTTGCTGCTGGAAGGCCGGCACGAAGGCCTCGCACCCGAGATCGACGGCGTCGTCTATATCAACGACGGCTCGGCCGACCCAGGAGACCTCGTCAAGGTCGAGATCACGGATGCGGCCACGTACGATCTCGTCGGCCACATCGTCTCCTGACTTCACGCCACACCCGATTCCCGATCTGCTACACTCTTTGAAAACTGACGAAAGGGGCGTATCCGCATGGCAGCCACTCGTAAAGATTCCGTGGTGATTCTCATCCACTGCAAAGACCGGAAGGGCATTGTCGCCCGCGTGTCGGGATTCATTCACGACTTCGGCGGCAACATTCTCGACTCCGATCACCATACCGATGAAGAAACGAACGACTTCTTGATGCGGATGGAATTCGCCACCGAGGGATTGCAGATTCCTCCCGACGAGATTTCCGCCGCCTTCGCCCCCATCGCCAAAATATTTGAGATGCGCTACGAGGTGCATCATTCCAGCCACCGCACGCGCGTCGGCATGCTCGTCTCGAAACAAGATCACTGCTTGGCAGACCTCCTCCAACGGCACCGTCGAGACGAGTTACGTATCGATGTTCCGGTCATCATTTCCAATCATGACGCCTGCGCGGAGTGGGCCCACCTGTTCAAGATCCCTTTCGTGGTCTTACCGGTCACCAAGGAAACCAAGCCCCAGCAAGAGCAGCAAGTCATCTCGGCGTTGAAATCCCATTGTGTGGAACTGGTGGTCATGGCCCGCTACATGCAGATTCTGAGCGCCGACTTCCTCACTCAAATCGGCTGCCCGGTGATCAACATTCATCATTCGTTTCTCCCGGCGTTCATCGGCGCAAATCCCTATCGGCAGGCCTACGAGCGGGGCGTGAAGATCATCGGTGCAACGGCCCACTATGCCACCCAGGACCTCGACGAGGGACCGATCATCGAACAGGATGTGATTCGCGTTGGACACCGGGACACCGTCGATGATCTGGTAAGGAAGGGACGCGACCTGGAAGAGATTGTCCTGGCACGCGCGGTGCGCCGGCATATCGAACATCGGGTGTTGGTGTATGGGAAAAAGACCGTCGTCTTCGATTAGGCAGGATACTGAAAGAGTCTGCTCGCGGGGGATGAGGCGAACGCCCCATCCCCCGGTCTCTCACCTACACTTTCGCGGTCAGAAATAACGCATTGCCATGGCGATTGATCAAGATCAGGACATGGTCGCCCTTCTTGATCGCTGATGAGGCCTTCTCAAATTCCTTGACCGACTTGACCGGCTGGCGATTGATCTCTCGAATGACATCCCCTGCCATCAAACCGGCCTTTTCGGCGCCGCTCTCCGGCTCGACGCCTGTCACCACCACTCCCTGCGCCTTGCCTTTGATGCCCAACTCCTTCGCGGTCTCCCGGTCGAGATCCTGAACCGCCACTCCGGCAAAAGCATAGTCCGCTTCACCAGCTTCGGCTTTCGCAACCTTCGTCGTATCCAACTGTTCCCCGATTGTCACCGTGAGATCTTTCTCATGGCCGTCACGGATCACCTTGACGGGCACTTTCATCCCGACCCCTGTTCTGGTCACCAGGCGCTGGAGCGCCACCGCATCCTCGACGGATGCGCCTTGATACGCGATGATCACATCGCCCTGCTTGAGACCAGCCTGGTCAGCCGGCCCCTCTTCCTTCACGTCACTGACGAGCGCGCCCTTCGCGCTCTTAATTCCGAATGACTTGGCCAGGTCCTGGCTGAGATCCTGAATCCCGACACCCAGGTACCCACGCACAACCTTTCCGCTCTTGATCAGGCTTTCATAGATCGGCTTGCTCATGCTGGTCGGTACGGCAAACCCCACCCCCTGATACCCGCCGGTCTGTGAAAAGATCGCCGTATTGATCCCGACCAGTTCCCCGCGCGTATTCACCAATGCACCGCCTGAGTTTCCGGGATTGATGGCGGCATCCGTTTGAATGAAGTCTTCGTACTGCGTGATGCCCATCCGACCCCGCCCCAGTGCGCTCACGATGCCGAGCGTCACCGTCGAATTCAGCCCGAACGGGTTCCCGACCGCCAGCACATACTCACCGACTTGCAGCTTGGTGGCATCGCCCCACACCACCGTCGGCAGATTCTGTCCATCGATCTTCACCACCGCCAGATCGGTCTTGGGATCGGTTCCGACAATCGTGCCTTTGAAGTCGCGCTTGTCGGGCAAGGTGACCGTGACTTCCTGCGCGCCTTCGATCACATGGTTATTGGTCAGCACATAGCCATCCGACGAGACAATCACCCCGGAGCCCTGGCCGCCCCCACGATGTCCACGAGGCTCTCCCGGACCCTGCGGCCCGCGATAACCGCGCGGGCCGCCAGGCCCGCCGAAGAACTCTTCCATCCGATCGCGCAGTTCATCGGGAATCTTCCGCCCGTCGGAGACTTTCTCGCCCGTGATCGTCGTAATGTTGACCACCGCCGGGGTGACCGCCTTGGCCACCTCTGTAAACCCGTTCGCCCCCGAGGCGATTGGCAGCGCCACGGCGGTTGCCGCGGGCTGGATTCCGCTGGAGGCGTGGGAAGAGGGCAACGATTGACCACCCCAGGTCAGGACCGCTCCCACCGCGGCAATGGCAAGACCCGCAACGACTGCCTTCTGAACCAACTTCTTCATGGTTTCCTCCTCATGACAATGATACCGGCGAACAGATCGTTCTCGTCTTGATGTACAGATGACCGTACCAGCCGGTGATGAGAAGGGGATTAGCTGCGAATTAGAAGTCGTTAAGCGGATGGGGTCGCTAGTGGGAGCGTAACCGTAAACGTCGACCCGACGCCCGGCTCACTGGTCACGTCGATACGGCCCTTGTGAGATTCCGCAATCCAGGTGCAAATCGCGAGTCCAAGACCCGTACCTTTCTTCGTATGGGCCCGGGCCCCATCGGTCCTGAAAAAACGATGGAAGATACGGGACAGATCATCGGGCGGGATGCCGATCCCTTGATCTCTGACCGACAGGCGCGCGCTCGGTCCTTCTGTGACGAGCGAGATCTCGACCTTTCCGTTGGGATGAGAGTACTTGATCGCGTTCTCCACCAGATTCAGCAACAACTCGCGCAGCCGGAGTTCATCGCCTTGGACGACGGCCGGCTGCACCGTGCCAAGCGTGACGGCGATGTTGCGATCCTGTCCGAGCAGCGTCGCCTGCCGGTGGATGTCTTCGACGAGCGACTCCAGGCCGACCGGCAGCGCCTCCATTCTCACCTCTCCCATGTCGGCACGAGAGAGGAAGAGCAGCTCGTCGACGATACGCGTCATGCGATCGATTTCTTCCAGATTGCTTTCGAGGACGACTTGGTAGTCGCCCAACGGGCGGGGGCGCCGGAGCACCAATTCCGTCTCTCCCTTCATGACGGTCAACGGAGTCCGTAGCTCGTGGGACGCATCGCTGGTAAATTGTCGAATCTGGCGGAACGACACATCGAGCCGGCCGATCATGTCGTTGAACATGCTGGCCAAGCGCCCGATCTCGTCGGGAGAGGTCGAGACCGTCAAACGCTGGCTGAGATCGCCGGCGGCGATACGCTGGGCCGCCAGCGTGATGGCGTCGACCGGCCGCAGCGCACGGCCGGCCAGAAACCATCCGCTGGCCAGTGACACCGCCAGCGCAATCGGCATCGTCACCAGCAACACCAGCAGCAGCCGGCGCAACGTGTCTTCGATCGATTCCATCGACGTCCCGACTTGCACAATGTAGAGCAAGGTTCCGCGATACATGATCGGCACGGACACGAGTCGGAGCGGCGGCTCCTTCGGATACTTCGCCGATTCAAACATGGATTTCCCGCTGAACGTCATTTCGAGCGCCGTGCGGCTGAGCGGCACTTCATGCTGCTTGATATTGGGAGAACGGAGCGTGATCGTTCCGGAAGGGCTGAAGATCTGGAAGAACTTGTCGATGCGCGCGAGCTCGGGAAACTGCGAGAGTAATTCCTCTTCGTCGATGAGCGGGAGAAACCCCCGCTCCTCAAGCGACCGGACCGCCGTATTCGCGGTCTCTTCTAAGGATTGATCCACCGCATCGCGAAGACTCCGTGCCGTCACATTGTACAAGACCACGGAGAACACGATGAGGACGAGAGCCAGCGTGCTCCCGTACCAGAGCGTGAGCCGAAGTCGCAGTGGCATCAGTCGACTTTCAGCATATAGCCGCTGCCACGGATCGTATGGATAAGTTTTTTCGACCGGCCCCGGTCGATCTTGTTGCGGAGATAATTGACGTAGACATCGATGACATTGGTGAAGGTGTCGAAGTCCTGATTCCAGACATGCTCGGAAATCATCGGCCGCGTCAGCACCCGCCCGGTGTGCCGCATGAGATATTCCAGCAACGCATATTCTTTCAGCGTCAGCTCAATGCGTATCCCGCCCCGCGCGACCTCGCGGGTCGCCGGATTCAGCACCAAATCATCGATTTGCAGAATGCCGGGGCTCTCCGTCGCGCCCCGGCGCAACAACGCCCGGACTCGGGCCAGCAATTCATCGATCGCAAACGGCTTGGTGAGATAATCGTCGGCACCGGCGTCGAGTCCTTTCACTCGTTGATCGACCTGGGACTGCGCTGTCAGGATCATTACCGGCGTTTGAATCCGCTCACGACGAACGGCTTTAAGAATATCCATCCCTGACATCGACGGCAACATGAGATCCACGACGATCAAATCGTAATTGGTCGCCAGGGCCATCTCAAGTCCCTTGGCCCCGTCCTCACAGAGATCGACGGCATAACTTTCTTCCTCAAGCGCGCGCTTGATGAAACAGCCGACCTTCGTTTCGTCTTCAACCACGAGGACACGCATACGCACCCCTTATTCGGACGGATTATAACAAACCTACGGGTGATGTTCTCGGCTAGTTGTCGCGTAGGGGATAGGGAGCAGCCCCTCGCTCCACGAAGGGCTTGAATTGACTACTTGGGCGTGTAACGAGTCACCGTCACGGGAGCGTAGGACAGCCGCACCCCGTCGGGCGCCCGGTGAGCCACCGTATGCCGCAGCCAGACGGCGTCGTTGCGGGTTGGAAAGTCGGCCCGATAATGTGCGCCGCGGCTCTCCTCGCGCGCGAACGCTCCTGTAACAATGGTTTCCGCCAGTTCGACCAAGCATTGGAGCTCCAGCGCCTGGATCAAATCGGTGTTGAAGACTCGCCCCTTGTCCTGCACCGAGACCGCCGCCGCGCGGCGCTGGAGCTCACGTACCTTGCTTCCAGCCACCGTCATCGATTCCTTTGTCCGGAAGATGCCCAGGTTCGTGCTCAAGGCCTCCCCCAACTCCTGCCGCACCTGCCACGCACGCTCTCCCCCACTCTGAGAGAGTAGCCGCTCAACTCTGGCTTGTTCGTCAGCGAGATGCTGCGGCGCCGGAATCTCATGCCCCGTAGTTCCGGCATATTCACTGGCTCTTGTCCCGGCCCGTCGCCCGAACACGATCGTTTCCAACAGCGAATTGCCGCCAAGGCGATTGGCTCCGTGCACGCTGACGCAGGCACATTCCCCTGCCGCGAAGAGGCCCTGGATCGATGTCTCGCCCCACTGATTGGCTCTGACTCCACCCATTTGATAGTGCGCACCGGGCCGGATGGGAATCGGCGTTTCAACCGGATCGAGCCCGGCAAACTCCATTGCGATCTGACGGATTTGCGGGAGCCGTTCTAAGATTTTGTCCCGCCCGAGATGCCGGAGGTCCAGCAACACACACCCATCCACTCCTCGACCTTCGAGAATTTCCTGCCCGATCGCCAAGGAGACCGTCGAGCGGGTCGCCAGCTCCATTTGCTCCGGCGCATACCGCTTCAGGAACCGCTCCCCCAGCGTGTTGAGCAGATAGCCGCCCTCACCCCTCGCCCCTTCCGTAATTAGAATGCCCGTGTCTTTCAATGTGGTCGGATGAAACTGGACAAACTCCATGTCCATGAGCGGCGCCCCGGCGCGATAGGCTAAGGCCATCCCGTCTCCGGTATTGATCACGGCATTCGTACTGGTCAAAAACACACGACCGCTGCCGCCGGTCGCAAGGATGACGGCCTTCGCCTGCAGCATCCGTAAGCCGCCATGCACCAGATCCCACGCGATGACTCCCCGACAGACCCCGGCTTCGACCACGAGCGCGGTGACGTACCATTCTTCATAGACCGTAGTGCGTCGTTTGAGAATTTGCTCATAGAGCGCATGCAGCAGCGCGTGTCCGGTGCGATCCG
Source organism: Nitrospira sp. (assembly GCA_030653545.1). NCBI lineage: Bacteria > Pseudomonadati > Nitrospirota > Nitrospiria > Nitrospirales > Nitrospiraceae > Nitrospira > Nitrospira sp. The sequence continues at coordinate 60,955 of JAURZE010000014.1, forward strand.
CCGCGTAGCACGTGCGCGGAAAGCCGGCCCCTCCGAACGGTCGCTGGGCGATGCGGCCGTGGGCATCACGACTGAAGATCACGCCCATTCGCTCCAGATCGAGGATATCCCCTGGGGCTTCCCGGCACATCGCCTCGATGGCATCCTGATCGCCGAGATACAACCCCCCTTTCGCCGTATCGAAGGCATGGGCTTCCCACGAATCACTCTCGCCGAGCGCGGCGTTGATCCCGCCCTGAGCCGCCACCGAATGGCTACGGACCGGATGGACTTTTGAGATCAGGGCTACATCCAAATTAGTCGGGGCCGCTAAGGCCGCGCGCATCCCTGCCAGACCGGCTCCGACGATGAGAATGTCATGCACATGTGTTCGTTGAGTCGTCATCAAGCCCCACAGGAATGGGAAGAATGCCCTCTATCCCCTGTACTTACAGAACTATCCACCCCCAAGGCAAGCAGCGGCGACATCGGGCCGTGGGATATTGGAAATGGAGCAGCGCCATGGTACTCTCCTCCGGCTCATGTGCCATTCACGAACTATTTGATAGCGAGCGGATCGAACGACCATGCCTCAACCTGATTTTCTGCAACCGACCGATCTCTTCCCGCAGCGCCATATCGGCCCGTCGGAAGACGACATCCGCGACATGCTGGCCGTAGCCGGCATGCCCTCGCTGGAACATCTCTGCGATGTCACGGTCCCCCAGGACATCCAGCTGCGAAAGCCGCTGAACTTGCCGTCGCAGCGAGGGGAGCAGGCCGTGCTGGGCGAGCTGAAACAGATGGCCGCCCAAAATCGTGTCTACCGTTCGCTCATCGGCATGGGCTATTACCATTGCATCACGCCCGGCGTGATCCAGCGGAATATTCTGGAAAACCCCGGCTGGTACACCCAATACACGCCCTATCAGGCCGAAATCGCCCAAGGCCGCCTCGAAGCGCTGGTGAATTTTCAAACGATGGTCGGAGATCTGACCGGGTTGCCCCTGGCTAATGCCTCCTTGCTGGACGAGGCGACTGCCGCCGCAGAAGCCATGGCCATGTGCTTGGCTATCACTCGCTCCCGGGGCGAGGAGCGGACAGAATTCTTTGTCTCGCAGGATTGCCATCCACAGACCCTCGCGGTGCTCCAAACCCGCGCTGACCCCCTAGGGATCACCATTCGCTCAGGCCCCAATGCCTCGATCAAGTTCTCGGATAAAACCTTATGCGGATTGTTGCTCCAATACCCGGGGAGTGACGGCTACGTCGGTGACGTCAGCGGCCTGGTCGCTCAAGCCCATGAGGCGGGAACACTCGTGGTCGTCGCCACAGACCTACTGGCCTTGACGCTCTTGCGTTCCCCGGGAGAGTTCGGCGCCGACATCGCCGTGGGCTCCAGCCAGCGGTTCGGTGTTCCTATGGGATTCGGCGGCCCACATGCTGCGTTCTTAACCACCAAGGAAGAATTCAAGCGCCAGATGCCCGGCCGCATCGTCGGGGTCTCGAAAGATGCGACTGGCAATACGGCCTACCGGTTATCCCTCCAAACACGCGAACAACATATCCGGCGGGAAAAGGCCACGAGCAACATTTGTACGGCCCAGGTGCTCTTGGCCGTCATGGCCGGCATGTTCGCGGTGTATCACGGCCCCGACGGTCTCCGCCGCATCGCGCAGCGCGTGCACGGATTGACACTGATGCTCGCCGAGGGCTTGCGCCGTCTCGGCTTCGACGTAGGTCCGGAATTGTTCTTCGATACGTTGCGCGTCCGCGCGCCCAAGAACCAGGCCGATCTGATCCGCGTCAGAGCGACTGAACGGCACATCAATCTCCGGACCCATGAGGACGGATCCCTCGGGCTCTCACTCGATGAAACCAGCACCGAGCACGAAGTCGGAACGCTCTTGGAACTCTTCGTCGGCCATGACCGCCTGCCCTTCCAGGTTATCGACCTCGCCGGCGCCGTTGAGACCGGCTATCCCAATCCATTGGCACGCACTAGTTCCTATCTCACACATGAGATTTTCAATCGCTATCATTCCGAGCATGAGATGTTGCGCTACTTGCATCGGCTTCAGGGGAAGGATCTGTCGCTCACGCATTCGATGATTCCGTTGGGCTCCTGCACCATGAAGCTGAACGCAACAGCGGAAATGCTCCCCGTGACCTGGCCTGAATTTGCCCATCTCCATCCTTTCGCGCCGGCAGAACAGACGCAGGGGTACCAGGAATTGTTCCGGCAGCTGGAGTCCTGGCTGGCGGAGATTACGGGATTTGTCGCCATCTCGCTCCAGCCCAACGCCGGCTCCCAGGGTGAATATGCGGGACTGATGGTGATTCGTGCGTACCACCGGGGACAGGGTGCGCCCCATCGGGATGTGTGCCTCATTCCTGTGTCGGCCCACGGCACCAACCCCGCGAGTGCGGCGATGGCCGGGATGACGGTGGTCGTCGTGGCCTGCGACAAACAGGGAAATGTGGATCTCGCCGACCTGGAAGCGAAAGCCGTGCAGTACCGCGACCGGTTGTCGGCCTTGATGCTCACCTACCCCTCAACGCATGGGGTCTTCGAAGCGGACGTGCGGCGGATCTGCCAGATCGTCCATACTCATGGCGGGCAGGTCTACATGGACGGGGCCAACATGAACGCACAGGTGGGACTCTGCCGGCCCGGCGACATCGGCGCCGACGTCTGCCATCTGAATTTGCACAAAACGTTTTGCATCCCGCACGGCGGAGGCGGCCCTGGCATGGGGCCCATCGGCGTCGCCAGGCATCTCGCGCCCTACCTCCCGGGGCACCCGGTGACGGGGCAGGGAAGCCGCGAGTCGATCGGTCCCGTGTCCGCAGCCCCGCACGGAAGCGCAAGCATTCTGCCCATCTCCTGGGTGTACATCGCCCTCATGGGCCGTGACGGTCTCAAGAAGGCCACGCAAGTCGCCATTCTCAACGCCAACTACATGGCCAAGCGGCTGGAGAAGCACTACTCCATCGTCTATACGGGAACGACGGGACATGTCGCGCACGAATTCATCCTCGATCTGCGCCCCTTTAAAGAAACCTCCGGCGTCGAAGCCATGGACGTCGCCAAACGCCTCATGGATTACGGCTTCCATGCACCGACCGTATCGTTCCCGGTCGCCGGCACCTTGATGATTGAACCGACGGAGAGCGAAGGGAAAGCGGAATTGGACCGGTTCTGTGACGCGATGATCGCGATTCGTGCGGAGATCCAAGACATCACCGACGGGCGTCAACCCCGTACCAATAATGTGCTCAAGAATGCACCGCACACGGCAACCACCGTCACAGCCACGGACTGGAATCGTCCCTATACGAGAGAGCAAGCGGCATTCCCAACTCCAACTGTCAAAGCCAACAAATTCTGGCCGGCAGTCAGCCGCATCGATGAAGCCTACGGGGATCGCCATTTGATCTGCACCTGTCCTCCGATGGACAGCTACCAACCTTGATCCGTGGCATTGGTTCTTGCCTATACATGGAATGACCGTCACGATCTCCACCCGCACAGCTTTGGCTATCCTGTGTTGTCTCGTGCTGGGGGTACCAGGCAGTTGGGCACAATCCCCACCGGCCCGCACAACCACTGTCGACATGCAAGCGGGGCAGAGCTATCGCGCCGGCACCCGCGTTCGCGTGCCAAACGGCGTCGCTTCTTTTCTCATTCCAACAGGATGGCGCGGTGAGCAACTGGACAACCTGGCCGCCGTCCTCCTGGTCTCAGAAAAGGAGGCTGGATTTGTCCTCGCGTTCGCAATTCTCAACCAGACAGAAGATGACCTCTTTGCCCTACTCGGAGAACCGCAACCAATTTCCGAGACACTGGTGTTTGAGCCGGCAGGGCCCGTCGCCCGCAAGGGGAGCACATTCACGGCAACCTACGTGGCAGGCTCCTTAACTGGTCGAGGCATGGCGATCATGGTACCAGACTTGCAGGGAATTCTTTTTCTCCATGCAAGGCCGCAAAAGGAACCATCGATAACCCTCTCCCTCCTCGACCAACTGGCTGATCATGTGCAATTCATCCCGGCCGCGGGCAGCTCACCGTCTCCGTAAGAGCGCCCTCACCGCGAACGGCCTAACAGCTCTGCGACTCCCGGACAGCCTGACAAACGGCATTCACCCGTTGGCTCCTTCAATTGTACAAAACTGTCGCTTGCCGCTCCCCTTCTTTTGGGGCATTGTGCGATCGACCCCGCTTCGGCGATAACGGATCTTCACCACAGGGAGATGTTGAGACCATCATGCCTCAAATATTGAATTTCAGCGAGCACGCCAACGACGAAGAAGTCAGCTACCTCACCACGCTGTTGCTCTATCATCTCGTCGAGCGCTGCGGCGGTCAAATCCAATTCACCGTGAACGACGTGAATCAAGTCCGCGAAAACCTTTCGACCAAAATGGTTCAAATCCAACTCGGCGACGACGTCCGGCTTCGCATCATCGACCGTGTTCCGGAGCTGCAGTAATCACCGGTTTCGGCACCACCTTCCCCATAGTTGTCCTGCGACAACTCCGAAGAGAACATGACGACTAGGAGCTGACTACAGTAGACTATAGTTCCTATGCTGCACATTTCCTCACACGTCATTATCCCCGATTCAGAAATTCAGCTTCACGCGATGCGTTCGCAAGGAGCAGGCGGACAGAACGTCAATAAGGTCTCGACCGCGATCCATCTCCAGTTTGATATCAAGGCGTCTTCCCTGCCTCCGTTTTACAAGCAGGAATTGTTGAAGCTCAAAGACCACCGTGTGTCGCAGGATGGGGTTATTACGATCAAAGCTCAGCAGCACCGCACGCAAGAGCGGAATCGGGAGGATGCGCTGGAACGGCTCTGCCTCTTGATCAAGAGCGTGGCCATCCCTCGCAAGACGCGACGAGCCACGAAACCGACAAAGGGGTCTCAGACCAGGCGGATCGAAAGTAAAAAGAAGCAGGGACGGCTGAAGGCACTGAGAGGAACGATCGAGTAGCCGTCATTCGCCAGCTATAGGGCAAGCTGCATCATTCCCCCACAGTTGACGAATGACGACCGTCGATTGACAGATTACTCGACTGAGGCGAGTGACCCCAGAATATTGTACCCACCATCCACGTAGATCACCTCACCGGTAATACCTCGCCCTAGTGGACTGACGAGAAACAACGCGGTGTCACCGACTTCCCCTTGCTCGGTTGCGCGGCGCAACGGGGCAAACTCTTTGTGGTGATCGACCATTTTGCTGATGCCGGACACTCCCCGGGCAGCCAATGTTTTAATCGGCCCGGCAGAAATCGCGTTCACGCGGATGTTCTTAGGACCGAGATCGTTCGCCAAGTAGCGGACAGTGGCTTCCAGCGCGGCCTTGGCCACGCCCATGACATTGTAGTGCGGCACGACACGTTCTGCGCCGAGGTAGGTCAGCGTGACGACGGACCCGCCATTGGTCATAAGAGGCAGCGCGGCGCGTGTCACGGCGACCAGTGAATAGGCGCTGACGTCTAACGCCGTCGCGAACCCCTGACGCGTGGTGTTCACAAATTGTCCCGTGAGTTCTTCACGAGGGGCAAAAGCAATGGAGTGAACGAGGAAATCGAGCGTGCCGACTTCTTTGCCCACGTTCTGCATCATGGTCGTAATCTGCGCGTCATCGCCGGCGTCACAGGGAAACGCCTTTGCGCCGGGCATCGTCGCGACGAGTTCTTCCACATTCTCCCGCAACCGTTCATTCTGGTAGTTGAACATGAGCGTGGCGCCTTGACTGGCGGCAGACTGGGCAATGGCCCAGGCGATACTGTGCTTGTTGGCGACGCCAATAATGAGCCCTTTTTTGCCACTCAATAACATAATTGTGGGTACTCCTTGCGCTTAAAGAGAAGACGACTGTTGCGTGGCACGCCTGAAGGTCTTCACCTCATTACCAATTACGATTGATGTGTGACGATCGAGAAAGCCAGGCAACCGATGGCTGAAGATAGCACGATTTGCGGAGCGGTTCTAGGAGGGTGGGTTGAGAGGGGGGCGACTTAGTTTCCTTTGTTTCCCACGGCATGGAGCTGTGCGACCACCTTGGAGGCTTCCGGAATAAAGTCGTCGAGTTGTTGCGCCTTCGCCAACGTCAATGCCTCCGTCGCGAGCGTCACGGCATCCTGATGGCGGCCTCGCTTACAATAGCTCTTTGCCAGGCTGATCCGCGCGTTGACGGCTTCCGGCACCTCGTGAATGACATGACGAAGCACCTGTTCACCCTTCTCCGGATCGCCGCCCAGCATGGACGGAAGTCGTACCAGTAGCGTTCCTCTGGCAGAGAGGGCATCGAGATGATCGGGCTTGAGTTCGAGAGCCCGATTGAGCTCCTTCATCATGCGTCGAAATCCAAACACGGAAGACAGGCTCATCTCGCCGTCGATGCGCATCAATTCCCCGAGATTGCAGAACAAGGCAAAGTGGGCATCGGCAGACTGCTCGTCAGCCGCAACGGCTTGCTCCCCCAAGGACTGCCCCTTCTCGTAGAGAGCCGCTCGAGTAGCTCGGTCCGGCGCAATCCGCCCGTCGTGGCAGGCTTGCAAGGCTCCGGCAATGAAGTCCTGGGTGGTCGGCTGGGCCTCGCCGGAGGTCGTGCTCCCAATCCAAAATGCGATTGATGCGAAGATGACAAGACCGACTCGCTGCATGACTCCTCCTAGAGCGGGAAGCACAATCGTCGGTTTTTATACAGCAAGGCCGGTGCCAGGGACAAGCAAGAAAAAGCATCTGAATTTGTTTCATTTTACCATCCGGCTCCGTCTAACTCCAGACGTCCTGTGGCAGGAAGAAAACAGGCTGCGGTGAAAATACAACAACTAGGGGGTGAGGCAAACGTTATCGTGAGGTGATAACAAGGGTACTATTCTCAACGTGGACCGATGAAATCTGCGGGGGGAGCTGGAATTTTTCACGATTCTGGGGGGACTCAAACAGCTGGGCAACCACATGGCCGAGCGTAGCTTGTGGAATCGGCAAGGCTCCGAGCTTCCCCGCCGTCGGGGTCAGACGCACATATCCATCTCGGGTCTCCAAGGTCCCATCAAGCTGTAGGGAAATATCTTTCCCGTAGATGTGAAACAGGGCGTAGGCTTTGAGTTGATTGCCGGCCAGATTCATCCGAACGTCTTTCAGCGCGGACTGTACCTCTTCAACGGTCGCCGCACTTCCCGCTGGAACAGAGAGCCCGGCCTGCTGGGCTTGATGGGCTGACGCAATAGCAAGGTTGTCGCGCATCCATTGATTCAGCTCGGCTTCGCTCAGCGCGACGTGGGCCGCGCGGTTGATCTGGATCGACTGTTGGAGCAAGGCCATCTTCTCGGCCACTCGGTCGGCAGCCTGGGGATCCGATTGTATCGGCAAGGCCGGGGCTTGCCGGAGAATCGCGAGCAGCACCCCGAGGGTCATTGTCAGGGACATCCACGGAAGCACGCGGAACATCCGACTGATCCTATTGCGCTGGGGAGAGACGATTTCGACTGGTTCGCTGGTTTCCAGGGAAGCCCGCACTGATGGCGCTGGAACCTTGTACTTCGCAAACACGATTCCGCACCGGAGACACTCAAGGTCTCCCTGCTGATCGACTCCGCACTTCGGACAGGTCCTCACGGGATGCGGTGTGAGCGGCAATGGTGCATGCATGCCTCGACTGTAGTCGAGACTGATTGTCCTGACAAAGAAAACGATAAAAACTCACATGTCGGGAACCGCCGATTGGCCGGCGAGGGATTGAAGCGCTCGAAACGCGGCGAGCATGTCTGCATACCCGTAGTGGGCATTGCGGCCGCTGGGATTAGGCAAGAGAAAGATTGGCACCCCGGCAATATCGCTGCTGGTGGGGCCCAAAGGAATCCGTGCCGGTAAAGATAGTTCTGACCCGTACATGATGCGGTAGATCGTGATGCCCAGCAGCGCCACAATGCGTGGCCGATACTTCCGAACTTTTCGGGTCAGGGCCGCCATACCGTTACGATATTCTTGGGGCGAAAGACTGTCGATCCCGCGGCTTGGGCGGCCGACGATATTCGTCAGGCCAAGTCCCCAATCAGGAAGTCTACGATCTTCCTTGAACGTCAGTGGCTCTGTGACCAGCCGAGACTCATGGAGCAGCTTCCAGAAACGATTGGAAGGGCCGGCGAAATGATGTCCCATCTGAGCCGACCGCAGACCAGGATTGATCCCGACAAAGAGGATCCTCACGCCTGGTTGAATACGGTCGGACAGTCTCGCTCCTCTGTCCACGTCACCCCCGATCTTGATTGAGGCAGTTTAGTGGGGACTCAGCCAATCCGCCACAGGAATAAGAAGGAATTCCCCTTCATGGCCAGATTAGAGGAGCTACGTAACTATCTGAATATATAGACAAACTACACGCGTATAACATTCGGCATGCGGCTTGCTCAACACCTGGGCAGTGCCCGATTAGCGGCACGGATCTCAACAACCTTTCTGGAGGGATTTACTATGAAGAGCATGTTGATGGCAGTCATGGCAGTGGCAGTGGCCGTTTCGTTCAGCGCCCCTTCCTTCGCCGGCGAAGAGAAGAAGGACAAGAAGGATGAGAAGAAGGGTGGCCACGTGATGGTCTATGGCGAAGAGAAGAAAGACAAGAAAGACGAGAAGAAGGGCGGCCACGTGGTGTTCGGCGAAGAGAAGAAGAAGGACGAGAAGAAGGACAAGTAACTTCCGTCCATTTGGCGAGGCTAGCTGGCTTGAGAGGTTTCCCGCTTCACGCGGGAGACCTCTCGGGCGGTTCCCCTACCGCATCGCCTCTCTGATATAGACCGCCTGCAATCCCACAATCGTCTTGGCATCCCGGATCGTCCCGTCTTCGATCTTTCTGATCGCGTCGGCCAGCGGCATCTCAATCACGTCCAGGACTTCATCCCGATCGAGCTGTTGCCTTCCCTGCGTGAGCCCCGTCGCCTTGTAGACGTGAATCACTTCGTCGGCAAACCCCGGCGCAGTGAAAATGCTGGAAAGCAGCGAGAGTGTCGTCGCCCGATAGCCGATCTCTTCTTCCAGTTCTCGCGCCGCACAGCTCAGCGGATCTTCTCCTGGATTGAGCTTGCCTGCGGGAATCTCATAAATAAACCCGCCGGCTGCGTGGCGGAACTGACGGATCAGCACCACCGTGCCATCGTCTTTCATCGGAACGACGGCCGATGCGCCTGGATGACGAATCGTTTCCAGATCGACCGTCACGCCGTTCGGCAAGGTGACCGTATCGATGTTCAGCGTGACGACCCGGCCTTTGTAGATATGCTTGGTCACGGCCTGTCCGTTACGTACTCTTGGGCTTTCGATAGAACGGTGTTTTCACAATCTGCGCGGGGACGGCTTTCCCTCGAATATCAATCGTGATCCGCGTGCCGATGGCCGACAGTGCACATGGTACATAGCCCAGACCAATCCCCTTCTGCAGGATCGGTGAAAGATTTCCGCTGGATACCTCACCGATGGGTTCAGAGGAGCGGGCATCCAGAATCTTGCACCCATGTCGAGGCACAGCCTTTTCCAATAATTCAAATCCGACAAAGCGCTTGGCCGGTCCGCCGTCCTTCTGCGCAACCAGCTTCGCACGCCCGGCGAAATCACCCTTCTCGACGCTCACCGTCCACTCAACGGCCGCCTCGATCGGAGTGGTCGTTTCATCGATGTCGTTGCCGTAGAGGAGATAGCCCATCTCCAGGCGAAGCAGGTCGCGCGAGCCCAATCCGGCCGGCTTCAGTCCTTTCGAAGCTCCTGCTTCAACGATCCGCTCCCACAGCAGCCCGACACGATCGGACGGGACATACAACTCATACCCAAGCTCACCGGTATAACCGGTCCGCGCGATGAGAGTGGGAATCGACGCCAGCGTCGCCTCGCAGGTGTGGTGAAGCTTCAGTGTCGTCACCTCTGTGCCACCCAAGGCGATCATAATGTCTTTGGAAATTGGCCCCTGAAGAGCGATTTGGGCCATCCGATCAGAATGGTCTTCCAGGACGACGTTCGCGTCACGCGGGTGGGCTTGTAGCCAGGTCAGCACCTTGCCACGATTCGACGCATTGACACAGAGCAGATAGTCCGCCTGCTTCAACCGATAGACAAAGATGTCGTCCTTGATTCCGCCATCGTTATTGCACACCATGGAATAGTGCGCCTGACCGACCGCCAGCTTCGCCACATCATTCGTCGTGACCGCTTGGAGAAACGCCAGTGCGCCGACTCCCGATACCATCAGCCGGCCCATATGGCTCACGTCAAAGAGTCCGGCCTTGCTGCGGACGGTATAGTACTCGCCCAGTACGCCCGAATACTGGATGGGCATCTCCCAGCCGGCAAAATCGACCAATTTAGCCCCGGCAGCGCGATGTTGCGCAATGAGTGGCGTCTGTTTCATCGGTTTGACCGGTTACTGCACTCCAAGTAATTCAACATCGAACACGAGCGTGGCATGAGGAGGAATGAGCCCACCGGCTCCACGCGCCCCGTAGCCGAGGTTCGAGGGGATCGTCAGCTTGCGCTTCCCGCCGATTTTCATCCCTTGCACACCCTCATCCCAACCCTTGATCACCTGGCCCACACCGAGCCGGAACGAGAAGGGCTGTCCACGGTCCACGGAACTATCGAACTTCTTTCCATTCGTGAGCCAGCCGGTGTAATGAACGGAGACCGTCTGTCCCGCCTTCGCAGTGTCACCGGTTCCCATAACTTGATCGATGTACTGCAAGCCGGATGACGTCGTAATTTCTTTCCCTTCCGATGCCGATGATTCGCTCCCGCTCATGCTGCCTCCTACTCCCATAGATGGACTACACGTCACGATGATTGCGCCGAACACGATGGCTCGAAATAGTTTATTCATTGCGCCCCTGCCTTGGATGCCGGTTGGGCAAACAGCGCCATGCTGGCGGTGTACCCGTGAAGAAAGTTGCGCCCGCCGACCGGGCCGATCTCGCCTTGAGCAAAGAACCCGGCAACCGGAATCTGCCCCAATCGCTCCGTCAGCACGCCCGAATCATGATGCGGACGCCCGAACAGCCCCTGACCACGCCCGCAGCAGCTAAACACGAGGGCCCCGAGCGGTGCGTTCGGATGCCGCGCGCGATCGGCCGCGAGTAGCAAATGGAGATCTTCGCTCGCCGACTTGGCATCGCGAAGGTGAAACTGGACCGTCTGTCCTTCCTGCACCACATCGCCGATGGCCACCGCACCGGTCGTTTGGTCGGCGCCCACCAAATTGCGGATGAGAAAGTCGCCCCGTTCAAACCGATTGCGATGCTCGTCGATCACGATGCCGACGTGGAGTGCCCGATGCGCCCGGCGACGATCGTCGCCTCCGAGAGACTCGAAGACCGTTTGAAGCCGCGTCAAGGCCGGCGTGCCGCCCATCTCGTGCACGAGATTGTGCTCCGCCTTCGTCACGACGTAGCGCTCACCGATCGGACGGCACCCTTGTGAAATGACCGGGCGTACCGCAATCGGGCCGCTGATCCGAACCCCGACCAACCCGCTCTCAAAGGTTTGCCGTCCGAGAAACAGCCGATTCTCACCGGCATCTTGCCCGCCTCCGGCCAATCCTCCGATCGCCGCTGTGCCCGGATAGCGCTCTTCCAAGAGACTCAGGACATCCTGCATCGGAGTGGAGAACGGATCTGCGAGGAGGAGAAACGTGCCCTCTTGCCCGTCGGGTTCAGGCCAGCCTGGCAACGAAAATTGATCCTGGGTTTGCGAGAATGACAGTCGGACGGGAGTGAGGCTGACACCGGGAAGGCAGGCCGTCCACAGGGTGACGGCGGGAGACGTTTCCAATTCCTCCGCCCCGGCAATCACGCCTTCGCCGCTACAGCCGAGCGACACTCTCGCGCCCAACACATCCGTCATCGTCTCGGCGAGCAACTCAGCACGAGACACATGGTGCGAGGAAAAGAACACGAACGCAAGATCGGGCGTGACGCCGCCCAACTTGGCACGCACCTCATCCACCAAATCACGAGCGGCGGCTTCCGTATCGGGATTGCGGGACACCGCGGAAACGAAATGGAACGTCGCGGCCTGGATGGGGGATGTCGGAGACAAGCTGGGCATGGAGATCGTTGTCCCGTTACACGCCGGGATTCATGCGTTCAGATCGGTCACTCGCCAATTTCTTGTAGTACCGCCAGAGATACGAGTGATAGTCGTCGAGCTGCGCCAGCAAGTAATGCAATTCGGTTGGATCTTCCGTCTCCAGCGCACGCGTCATCCGCGTCTTGAGAAACTCGGCAAAGGCCTCCGTCTTCTCCACCGCCGTCAGAAGACGCAATCCGCCGCCAATTTGATACTCATTCATCGAAGCACACTCCTCGGCTCTATAGTTTCAAGGCAGGATAACGAGCCACCGGCGAGAATTGCAAGCGCCCAATTTCACCATATCTATCCGGACTCGCTTCGCGGGCGATGGAGCGCGCTCGTCTAGATCAACTCAGCATTCAGAGGCCTGCAAAGCCCCTCCATTATCCCTTCCCCAGAATGTCAGGGTCGTGATCCGGATGCTAAAGCCCTGAGCCGATCCAGATTGATGGCCTCTACGCGATGGTCATCGCGTCCGACCATCGTCGTCGCCATGGTGAGAGCGTTGAGAATGGCTTCTTCAGTGGCTTCGACCGTCGCCGCGATCATGGGATTCAGATGGGTGTCGGCGAGATGGGTCAGTGTATAGGTGGGTTCTTTGGGATAGTGCGGGATGACATTGGCAGTGGAGAAGGCGAGGATGAAATCGCCGCTGCCATGGCGTGCGGTCGAACCCGTTCGGGCGAGGCCGAGTGCGGCCCGCTTGGCCAGACGCGTGAGCTGGCGACCATCGAGCGGAGCATCGGTGGCGATGACGATGATGATCGAGCCTTCGCTCTGGCCGGGCGAGAGGGCTTCCGCTACCGCTTGAGGCGCTGCATACTGTTTCCCAACGGGCACACCTCCCACGACAAGTTCCGGTCTCCGTCCGTGGTTCGCATTGACCAACACGCCAATCGTATAGCCGCCTTCTTTTTCAGGCAATGCGCGCGATGCCGTACCGATTCCGCCTTTGAACCCATACGAGACCATGCCAGTGCCGGCCCCGACAGTTCCTTCTTTGACCGGGCCGCTGTTCGCGCTGTCGAGCGCAGCGATGACGTCCTGCTCAGACACGTGGCGGCCTTGAATATCATTCAGGCGCCCGTCATCGCATTCGGCCACAACCGGCGTGAGCGTGTCATCCTCGATGCCGATCGCCGGATATTGTTTGATCATCCAGCTCATGACGCCGTTCGCCACCCGCGGCACATTGAGGGTGTTCGTCAGCGCGATAGGATATTCCAGAAAACCCGACTCCGCTACCCAGGCCAGACCGGTCATCTCTCCCGTGCCGTTGAGGACGAAGGAGCCGGCCGCCACCTTCTTATGCCACACATCTTCGCGCGGAACGATGACCGTCACACCCGTGCGGACCGGCCCCTGTCCCGGCTTCAACGCCCCCTCCCCGGAGATGAGGGTCTGGTGCCCAACTCGGACGCCAGGCACATCCGTGATCGCGTTAAATTGACCGGGCGCATAGTTCCCGACAATGATTCCCAACTCGCGCACTCGCTGTCGCGCGTCGGTCCCCTCTGCCGCGCCCGCCATCGACCAGCCGCTCAGTCCGGCGAGGCAAACGGCTACTGCCAGCGCCACTCGCCTCCTAGATCTCATGGCTCGATCCTCGATGCGGAATAGTCACGTCGATGGAGGGATGTTCACTCTGAATCGCCACGCCTAACGACAGGGCCTGCTTCTCTTCGCCGTGGACGATAAAGACTTTGCTGGGGAGCGGATTGATGGCGCGTACGTAGGCCAGGAGATCGTTGCGATCGGCATGGGCCGAGAGTCCGTTGAATTTCACGACCTGCGCTCGCCGTTTCGTCGGCACCCCGAAGATCGGGACCACGTCCCAGCCTTCGACGAGCTTGCGCCCCAGCGTGTGTTCGGCTTGAAAGCCGACGAACACGATGACGTTGGCTTCATCTTCAATGGCGTGTTTCAAATGATGGAGGACACGGCCTCCCTCACACATGCCTGAAGAGGAGATAATAATCATCGGCCCCTTCATCGCATTGAGTCGTTTGCTGTCGTCCGGCGACGAGACAAAGCGGATATAGCGCGATGCGAAGGGATCGCCGTCTTCCGTAAACGTGCGGTAGGTTTCCTCGTCATAGCATTCAGGATGACGGCGAAACACCTCGGTGGCCCTGGATGCCAGCGGAGAATCAATATAGATGGGAATCGGATCAATGCGATCCTCGGCGACGAGTTCTTTGATCCGCATGACGAGCTCCTGCGTTCGCCCGACGGCAAAGGCCGGCACGATGATCTTGCTCTTGTGCGCTTTGGCGTGGGCGATTAGTTCCTCAGCCTTTGTTTTCATCGCCTCGCCGGCTTGGTCGTGCAGACGGTCGCCGTAAGTCGATTCCAGAATGAGCACGTCACAGGAAGGTGGCGGTTCGGGATCGCGCAAAATCGGCATATGCGATCGGCCCAGATCGCCGCTAAAGAGGACGGTGGTCGTATTTCCTCGAACCGTATACTTCACACGGACCGCGGCCGATCCGAGGATATGCCCGGCATCGTGAAACGTCGCCGTGACTCGGGGGGCAATCTTGACCGCATCATGATAACGCTCGCCGACAAAACGCCTGGTGATGGCCTCGACGTCATCGCTATCGAATAGAGGCTGCACGCACTTCTTGCCCCTCCGCCGCTCTTTTTTATTCACATAGCGGCAGTCGCTTTCCTGAATCCTGGCCGCATCCTGCAACATAATCGCGGTGAGATCCGCGGTCGCGCGCGTGAGGTGGACTTTGCCGGAAAAGCGCTGTTGCATCAACATCGGCAGGGCACCGGAATGATCGATGTGAGCGTGCGAGAGGAGGACGGCGGACAATCCCTTGGGATCAAAGCCGAGCTCACGATTCTGGATCGCCGCTTCTTCCCGCCTGCCTTGAAACATGCCGCAATCCAACAGGAGCCGGCAGCTGGACGTCTCGATCAGGTGCCGGCTCCCGGTTACCGAACGCGCCGCGCCATGAAAGGAGAGTTTCATTCCTTTGGCCTCACATCATGATTACGGGCAATTAAATCCCATGCTTCCTGCGCTGTCTCCGCATAGTGAAAGAGCCTCAGGTCTTGAGGCCCAATCAGTCCTTCCTCCACAAGGAATTCCCAATTGATCAACCGCTCCCAGAATGCCCGACCAACCAGCACAACACTGACCCCGGTCACTTTGCCGGTTTGGATGAGAGTCAATGTTTCAAACAATTCATCGAGCGTGCCGAACCCCCCGGGAAATGCAACCAGGGCTTTCGCACGAATGAGAAAGTGCATCTTACGAAGGGCGAAATAACGAAACTGAAAACACAACTCTGGTGTGATGTAGGGATTCGGGCGCTGCTCGTGCGGCAGGGTAATGTTCAACCCGATGGACTTGGCCTGCACATCTGCCGCTCCACGATTGGCCGCTTCCATGATACCCGGTCCCCCGCCTGTCACGATGACATACTCACATCGCCCGTCTATCTGGCAGGAACTGGATACTAACCGGGCAAACTCACGTGCGACCTCGTAATACTTGGAGAGTTCTTGTTGGCGCTTGGCGACTGAGACGGAGCGCTGGAAGGCTTGATCATTCGGCTGCTGAGCCGCTGCTCGTTCGGCCGTGAGCAGGGCCGCCTCCGCTGCAACGGGCTCCTGTAATCGGGCGCTCCCGAATACCACGATCGTGGATTGAATCCCCTGCTCCCTCTGAATAAGCTCCGGCTTCAAAAGCTCAAGCCCGATGCGGACGGAGCGAAGTTCAGCTCGTTGGAGAAACTCAGTGTCCTTGTCGGCAGGGATATAGGACGAGGAAGCGAGAATGGCGTCGGAGAGGGAATAATCTTCAGGAGAGTCCATGACCGGCATTATAAAGGGAGGAGTAGGGGGCAGCAAATGGAGAAACGGTCGTGCTCGGGCAAGGGTTCAGAAGGGATACGGATTGAATCGTGGGCCGGAAAGCTGGCGGAGAAAACTTTGATGTGTCACAACCCAATTCTGGTCACAAAGAAGCTCGAACGCATCAACCCCGAAACCGCTACGAGAGATGATCAAGTCAGGGTCGACTGGAGACCAGGGCTTTACCAACCACCCAAAGTTTACCCGTGAATACTTCATGTCGAGGAAACGATAGGTGGCTACGACTCCAAGGTAGGAGTCGGTAAGAGAATCCGGCACGCCGAGCTTTCCGATGACATCGCTGAGAGTGGTTTTCCCTGGTTCGATGAACGCCACATCATTTGGTGTGATTGGCGTATTTAACTTAACCCGGATGACGTTACAGCCGGCTGCGGTGAGGCACAAGAGCACGATCAAGAGGCTATGGCAAGCCCACCATCGACGAGTGGCCATATCAATCTCCGAACGGCCAGAACCGAAACTCCATCCCATCTGTACGCTTGGAGACAATGACGTCCTCGACGGTTCCTTCTCGATTCAGAATCACAAACAAATCGTCGCTTTTAATAGAGAGTCGTGAAAAGTTGACAAGAATCAACAGGAGGCTTCCTGCTTTGGCATCGTACCGATAATACTGATAGACATCTCGTCCGTTGACTTGCAGCAATCGATCAGGCGCACCAAGTGCTGCGAGCACTTCGGCTTTTGACGATGTGCCCTTCTTGATGGAGGCGACGGCATCGGCCCTGATTTCATCGCCGAGGGTGCCTCGGCTGAAAGCACATCCTTGCGTGCACATGAGGCCTATGAGTGCCATTCCAAGAACACGTCTTACTGACATATAGCACCTTCCTCCCTACGCTTCGTCCGGACGATCTTTTAGGCTGTGGACATGCCCCAGTACAAAATCTGTTTCAAAGACGGAATAGGATGACGGCTTGAGACCGACCCGTCGATAGACGTCTTGGGCGACGCTGTTTTCTGACTCCACATAGAGACGTACGCCGCAGACACCAGGATCGGCCCTCGCTCGTTCAATCACCTTCCCATGCATGGTCCGAAAGACTCTCTGTCGCCGCCAGGACGGATCGACATACACGCTTTGGATCCACCAAAATGTGGCATTGCGCCAATCGCTCCATTCATAGGTGATCATCAGCTGACCGACTACCCGCCTGGTCTGTGGCTGCTCGGCCACCATGAAAAATCCGTGAACGGTCGAGTTCAGCAAAGCCCGCGTTCCCCGTTGAAGGCGATCGGCATCCAGTTGCCTCCCCTCAGTTTCTAAGGCCATCGCTTGACTGAATGCGACAAGTCGTTCGAGATCCTCGAGACGCCCCTGCCTGATAGTCCATTCTTGATGAATTGTCATACTGATCGGGGTGGGTGAGGAGGTTGTAACCAGCCGCCCGCTGGCTTGAACAATCCTGCAGAGAATTCCATCTTCATCGCATCCTCTGCTGGCAAATTGAGGGCACGCAATTCCTTTTCCGGGACAAAGGCAAGGTAACCGGTAAACGGATGGATTGCTGTCGGAACAAAAACCATCAATAATCGATCGATCGGTGCGACTTGAAGGACGGAGGGAGCGGTTCCCATAACAAATCCCAACGCCCAGAGTCCGTCACGAGGGAACGGGAAGGCCACCACCGTACTTTGACCGAATCTTGACCGAAAGTTCAGGATATCGGTCATGCCCTTCATCGTTAGATAGATGCTGCGCACGAGAGGGATTTGCTCCAACTTCTGCTCCACATAAGAGATCAGTCGTTGGCCAATGACATGCGTCGTGAGCGCTCCTACTATTAACACTAGCGAAACAAGCATGATAAGCCCAAGACCGGGGACGTGGCGAGACATATGATCCCCCACCACGTTATTCAGTACTTCGTCGAGTGTCTGAAAAAGGGCAGCGAGAATCATATAGGTCGCCCACGCTGGCAGGAGCAAGAAGAGACCGGTCGCAAAGACTCGCCAGATATCGCGCAGCATGGCACTCCACTGGGATGATGTTGGCTGACAGTTGTGCTCAAGTGTAACAGAAACCACCATCCTACAGAAGAACTCCGTGTGCTCTTGAACTCACTGTACGCGGTACACTATTCTTAGGGACCGCTGGAATTCTCAACGCCATTGCCTGCGCTTGATGAAGGGGAACCATGATGGCTATAGACAAAGATCTGTTAGCAATTCTTTGCTGTCCTGAAACGAAACAGCCTGTTTCGCTGGCAGATGAAGTGCTCGTTCGACGGATCAACGAGGCCATTGGTCGGGGAGGGCTACAGAATAGGGGCAAACAAGGCGTCACGCAACGAGTCGACGGCGGTCTCGTACGCGCCGATGCAAAGATCTTCTACCCCATTCGTGAGAACATTCCAGTGATGCTGATCGAGGAAGGAATTACCCTCGAACAAGTGGGATGAAGCAGGTTTCTTGCCGGAGTGAATCCAACCCCGTCTAACTGCAGGCGAAGCAACTTGCCGAATTCTCTCCCAAGGGAAGGTGCGCCTTACCCTTCCGAGCCGTCTAAACTGAGACAGCTTTAGCCTCTTGAAATTCCGAGATCTACACTGTGGGTATCGGTCTTGGAGCCGGTGGAAGTCCCGCAGTGCTGACAGAGGTATTCATAGAGATTGCCCGATGGCAAGACGAGCAGAAGCCGTTCTCTCGTGGGTGTGGCAACGCGACAACGGGGGCAATACAAGAGCGACGCCTGGAGTGCGCCGAATTGATCAGCCGGTTGCGACGCTTTGGCGGGTGAGTTCCTCATCGGCGTGCCGATCGGCCCTGATTTTCTTGGAAGCCATTTGGGCGGAACAGGCATAGGATGATTCTATGCAAGGAGAAGCCGAGGGTCAACGGAGTCAGGCAGACTCTTGATTGATGTTTGGGATAAATAGATAGAAGGGAATGGCCCACTAGTCACCGGCATCCTGTTCTAGCTCAGATCGTTTGGTATGGACCCGTGACCAGAGGAAGCGCACCGCTTGCACGAGAACGTAGATGAACAACCCGCTGAGGAGACCATACAGGCCAGCTCGGCTCCAAGGCCATATGTCTGGAGCGTGCAGGACAAAGCCTAGCGCGAGATGCCCCCCTGCCCCAAGGCAGAGGGCGAAGATAATCCACTCTCGAGCCAAGGCCATACGACGCGCCTGTAGAAGGGGGGAAGAGGACGTGAACCGGGAAGCACACGCCCCGCACAGTAATCTAGACGGATGTCTTAGCTGACTCGATCTCGGTCGCAGTGATGAGACTGGACAGGTAATCCGATACAAAATTCAGGGCTTCTTCCCTGCCATCCGCTCGGCGCCCTTTTTCACGTCTCTGCACCGACAATTCATGATCGAGATCGGACTTCACTTCACCCAGCACACGCTGAAGCGACGACGGCGTCAGATTGGTGTCCATATCTTCGAGTTCCTGGCACCGATCGAGCACCCAGTTGAGACCTTCGATACGCCCGGCATAGTGCTCTTGCTCCGCTGTATCGATACGGGCCATCGCCGTCGCAAAGGTTTGGGCCTCATAAATGAGGTTGTAGAAGCTAGTGACGGCTCGCTGCAGGCTTGAGTTCATGATGCTCCTTCATCTGAAAAAGTTTAACCTCTCAATTATACATGAGAACCTGCTAGCAACAAGGAAAATTTTCTCGCCGGCTAGGTAAAGAGAAGGGAATGGAATTCGTTCATAAAGCCATAGTAGAGCGGCGCAAAATCTTTCAGGCTGTCGGGGCTGGTTTCTTTCAGGCGCTTGAAGAAAAACACCTGGGCGCGCGGGTCAAGCTGTTCAAGTAAATGGCTCAATTGCGCCATCGTGTAACTACCTGCCGGAACGCTGAGAATATAGTGAACCAGCCGCTCCACGAACTGTTGCCCTAAATACTCAGTGGCGACATATTCTTGCGGAATTTTCCCTGACGCCAAAAGCTCATCAAAGGGGACCGCTTGTGCAGCGAATGGAACAGATGGTTTTGGCTGACCAGTCACCCAAGTTCCTCCACGATCATCGCGGGAATAGGAAGCATCTTTTGACTGTACGTGAGGCCTGGGAACCCGTCAAGTGTACAGATGGGCCAGTTATCTGGACCAAAAGGCTGATATGGCATGGACAGCGGGGTCAAAGAGAACTACTTCGACAGTCCATTGAGTGACTCCTCAAAAATATGAGGATGAATGAGCAGGAAAATCCGACCACAGACTTCTCTCAAAATAGGTGAGGGGCGGAGTTCCCGAAGGAACCCCGCCCCTCACTGAAGCGATCCTGACTTAAATTACAGCCAGGTTACGCGCTCGGCCGGCCGAATGTAGATCGGCTCTTCGACCTGAATACGCGCCACTTCCTTGCCCGACTTGTTGAAGCCCAGGACGGTATCGTTGTACATCTCGAAACGCTTACCGTGGATCTGGGTCTCAAACACCTTCGGACCAGGGATGACGTCGTACCGGAAGACGATCTGCTGACTGGCTCTCCAGAGCTGGAGGACCGCCAACAGTTCGCGGCTGGGCACGAGATACTTCTCGATGGCGTTGTCCACGCCCGGGCCAAACATCTGC
>JAURZE010000015.1 GCA_030653545.1 Nitrospira sp.
AGCCGAGATCGCCGAGTACATCGAGATGTTCTATAATCGCACCCGCCGACACAGTCATCTGAAGGGGGTCAGTCCGGAGGCGTTTGAAGCCGTGTCAAACCGGGCTTAACGATGTGTCCACAAAAGGCTGGGAAGTCCAAGGTAAGCCTAATGATAGTGAGCTGGTAAAAGAGTATTATCAGGCAATAGTTAAGAAAACATGGGTTGACAAATTGCCTACTAGAGTCGTCCGTTGGAGTGTGTTTACTGGACTTGGTGTAGGAGTTGATCTTGTTGGGGCTGGTGGATTGGGTACTGTTGCTGGCGTTGTATTAAGTGCTTTTGATGCTGCCATTGTAGAGCAGATGATTGCAGGGTGGAAACCACATCACTTTGTTGAGGGTCCGTTACGGTCATTTATTCCTTCGAAGGGTAAAGAAAGGTAAGCGCAGTCATGACGAACTATCCCCGCAGTCCCAAAGCCTTGCTTGGTGGCATTGCTCACCTGGGGCGGTTTATCGACAAGATCAAGCTCCGCAATGCCGGGCAGATTCAGGACTACAACTACATCACGGTCGGGTTCGACAAATACCTGGTCGATTTTCTGGGGATCGATCCGAAGGCGTTTGAACAAAAAGTCTTGGCCGGGGGGACTGATGAGCAATTGCTCGCCTGGGTGGTGGCGAATAGCAAGCCGCACTCGCACGAGGAGATTGCTCAGTGGTCGCAGGGCCTTCTGTCATCTGCCCCGAAAGAGGATGCGACGCGCGTGCGGTTTCAGGGCCGCCTCGACGAGATCGCCAAGAAACGGGGCGTACCCGTCAGTGCACTTCCGCCCGCGTCCACCTGGGTCGATGCGATCGAACTCGACGAAGGCCGCATGTAGGAGGCTTCCATGCAGATGGTGATGCTGGTCTTCCGCTCGTCGCTGAAGGAGCAGGTCCATGCGTTGCTTCACCGCTGTGACGTGAAGGCGTTCACGGAAGTGAATGAGTCGGTGGGCTATGGTCAGACTGGTCCTGCCGAGGGGCTGGCCTTCTATCCCGGCACGAACTCGGTGATTCTGGTTTCTCTCGATGACGATCATCAGGCGCGTGTGGCGTCGGCGGTGAGAGGCTGGTGTGAGGAGTCGGCAAAACATCCTGGGTGGCAGAAGCCATCCATTCGCGTATTTGCATGGCCCTGCACTCAGATTGTCTAGCAGGCTGTTGATAAAGTCCGCCAGCGGCGTTCTCGCGGCGCTCAGAGGCTCAACGTACGGCAGAGAGTACGCTTTCGCCTCTTCGCTTGCTGCGGCCTTGCTGGGCGGCCTTTCTGAACAGCCTGCGGGCTATTCAGCTTCTGTTAGCGACCTCGGAAGTGGTGGCGTGTTGGTGGCGTTGTCTTGTTTGTCACCGCACTGGTAGCAGGCGGTTGCGTGCTGGCTAGGCCGCAGGAAGTGTCAGGAGCTTCTTCATTTCGCTGTGGGCCATGACGACATCAGGGGCGCGCTGCAGGGCTTCGTAGTAGCTTCGTTCAAACCCATCACCTAGTTCGGAGGGGCGGATCATGCTCCGAACTTCCGTCAGGATCTGCGCGACATCCTCCGTAGTCAGATTGCACTCTTCGTCCAGCATTTCATCAATGCGGACCACCACATTGGACAGCGGATGCAGCCAGGTGAACCAGGGATCGTTCATGACCAGTTGCAGCAACTGGCCGGTCGAATCCACACGGCCGTAGATCCGCTCGAACGTGAGCTGCTCTGCCACGATCAGGGCCTTGTGAAGCCCCAGCAGCCCATGCCGCACATCGGTCAGGGTTTGGCGGAGCGGATTGGTTTTTTGTATTGTGGACTGCTGCGATGAAGTAGCCATAGGAGAATTCTACCAGGGTTTTTAAATTTTGCAGGCCGTCGATCCCCGTGATGTCTTTCTTGGCCTGGCTACATTATCGGCAGGTCGCTTTCTACACTGTAGAGTCCCATGATTATGTTACCGGCCGAATCGACCGCCTCCACTGGGAGGGGTGTGGCTGTTTGGAGAAGGGGCTGGGGATAAGGCGCGATTCGGACTCAACGGGAGGATCGGTGCCGGTGTCAGGTTGTTCGGCGGCAGGGGAGTGCCGAACGTGGAGCGGTTTCCGCTCTCAGTCTCGCCGTGCGGTTGTAAGCCTATCGGGCTTTCAGTCCCTGGTTTGGTGACGATAGTCTGATTGCCATGCGGATCGGAATAGATGCCGATGTCGTCGCCGAGGTGGGAGAGGTGCCCGCTAGTGCCGTCATGATTCTGAACAATGCGACTCTCGGCCAAGCCGGTCACGGCAGACAATGCCAGGCACGCCATTGTGATCGTGAGCGATGTCAGTGTCCGCTTCATCGGCTTTCGCGCATGCCTCAGTACGATTCACTCTACTCCCCGGTCGAGTATTCTTCCAGAGATCTCGTCCTGTTTACATTTCATTCTCGAGCGCGTCATATGAATACCTCCTCACGTTGCGACTGACGGCGAGTGTTTCTCATGGGTAATCTCATGCGCGTCTTCATTGTCATATCTGTCGCACTCGCTGCGAGTCTGACGCTTCTTGGTCACCGTTCCTGGGGGAAGGTGTTGGCTGGGAATGCCGGTGCGCGCGAATGGCTGGAGATCGCGAGGCCGCTCGATATCCCGTCCGAACGGCTGGAGCGCCCGCGCCCTGAACAGGATCGCTTGTCACCGCCCCAGGTCAGTCCAACGCTGAGTCAGGCTGAGGTCATCAAATTGGCCAAAGTGGAAGAGAAGAAAGAGTTGGGTAAGCGATTCCATGACTACGGGATCACGAGCGTGATCTTTGAATCATCGACCGGCCTCTGGTCAGTAACTTTCAATCACAGCCCGCCTCGTCGAGCGCCTGACGGTTGTGTCGTCGTGTTCGTCCACGACAAGGACAAGACCGCAGAGTTTCAGCACTGCGTGTGATGGATGCTTCGTCCCGGTCCTGGCTGAACCGGTGGGTTATTGCGTGATGCGGGTTCCGTAGAAGGTGAAGAGCTCGCCGGCCAGATGGCCCATCTCTTCCGGATCGGTCTGCCGTTTGCGGCGGATGTAGTCGTTCAGGATGCGTCCGTCTGCCGTCTTATGGACGTGGGGGAGCGCTAGATTCATGCGGTAGCGTTCGACGGCTTCCGCGACGCGGCTGATAAACACCACAGTGCCGTCTGGTTCGATCCGTTCGACCACGCCGACGTGGGTCAGCGGATCGTTCAACCTGCCGTCGCCATTGAAGTCCCAGGTGTTGTCGAAGAAGACGAGATCGCCGGGCTGCACGATCGGTCCCTGGTGGAGCCGTCCGTGCTGCCGCATGTGGTTGTAAATCAGTCGAACGCCGTTCGCTCGCCGATCCGTCGTGCTGCTGTTATACAGATCGATGCCGTGTTCGAGGTAGATGGCGCGGGTGACACCGGCGCAGTCATAGGCCACGCGTCTCCCGTTGCTCTCGATCAGTCTGGCGCCGAGGAGCTTGGTCGCGGTGTGGACGATTCCGGTTCTGGTGGCGGTGGCAGAGGGCGATTTCTGGACCGGCGTGACCTCGAAGCGGGAGGCGGGCACGCGCGCCACGGGTGTGCTGGCGCAGCCGACGAGTGTCAGGATGACCACCGTGGTGCCGATCAGTGTGAGGCGTCGCGGGTTAGCGGACATTCACGAAACGGCCCTGCGCCGTCTCCCTGAGTTGATCGATATCTTCCCGCCGCGTGACCGACAGCGGGACGGTGTGCGTCAATTCCTCAATCAGTAAATCGGTCGTGAGCGGCGTCTTTTGGTGCAGCGCGCGATAGAGTGCTGCGACGACGGCCTGTTCGATCTCCGAGCCGCTGAAGCCGTCGCTGGCGCTGACGATTTTTACCAGATCGAACCGTGTCTTGTCTTGCTTGCGGAGCCCCAGGTGAATCTTCCAGATGGATTCTCGTTCGCCGTCATCCGGCAGATCGACGAAGAAGATTTCATCGAACCGGCCTTTGCGGAGGAGTTCCGGCGGCAGCAGCGCGAGATTATTGGCGGTCGCGATGACGAACACTTCCTGCTTCTTTTCCTGCAACCAGGTGAGAAACGCGCCGAAGAGCCGGCGGCTCAAGCCCGCGTCGGCGTCGCCGCTCCCGCCGCCTGCGGCCATCGCCTTTTCAATTTCATCGATCCAGAGCACGATGGGCGAGAGTGATTCGGCCATCTCGATCGCCTTGCGGAAATTCTTTTCCGATTCCCCGACGAACTTATCGAACAACCGGCCTGCGTCGAGTTTGAGCAGCGGGAGCTGCCATTCCCGCGCGATGGCCTTGGCTGCGAGCGATTTCCCGCAGCCCGGCACTCCGACCAGCATGATCCCCCGTGGCGGGGTCAGGTTGAGCGCTTTGGCCTCGGCTGTGAATCCGACCTTCGCGCGTTCCAGCCAGGATTTCAAGTTCGTAAATCCGCCCAACTCAAATCGGTTGTCTTCAAGCGGATAGTATTCCAGCAGCCCACCGTCTTTGATCGTCTGGACTTTGCGTTTCAAGATCTTCTGCACGTCGTCGGCGGACAGCGTGCCGTCTTCGACGACGCACCGCGTGATGACCTGTCTGGCTTGATGCAGGGTCAGTCCCTGCAGGGCGCGGAGAATGGCCTCGCGTTCCTGAGTCGAGAGGCTTGCATCGGCCGGCTTGGTGTCGGTGAGAGAGCCGAGGATGCTCTGTGCCATGGTTGTGGAGCGTGGACGACGAGGCGCGGCTCTGGTCCCGAGCGAGGAGAGGACGTTCTGGAGCATGGACTGTAACTCGGTGCGATCCGGCAATTGGAGATCCAGGCGGACGGCAATCTTTTCAAGATCGAGCGGCAGGGCGATGGGATGGCCGGTGAGGATGCAGGTAGATCTTGATCGGCCATAGACCGCCGATACTTCGCGCAGCTGTCGAGTGACGGCCGCGTCTTGTAAATGCGGGACAAGATCCTTCAGCCAGAAGACCGCTTCGACGGTCAGCCCATTCAGGTGCTGAAGCAGCGCCAGCGGAGTCGCGGTCATCTTGCTGAGCGTGGGGCCGTCGTCGGCCCGGGTAAGCCCTCTCGTGATGGACCATTCGAACAGCGGCATGCGCTCTTGCGCGGCCACGGATTGCAGCAAGGCCAGCACGCGCTCTTCTTCCACGGTCTCGATGATGACCAGCGGATGGCAGGAGCGGATCAAGGTGCGGAGGTCGTGGACGCTGGTTGCTAAGGCCATACGAATGCCATGCTAGCATGTGAGGTGCGCGTCACCAAGAGAACGGCTGTTTGCTACTTAGACTCAGGCGCCGGGACCGATACGGACTTCGCACAGCGAAAGCCGATCGTGGCCGAGCGCTGCGCCGGGGGCGAGCCGCTACGGGTGGCCGTTCGCAGCATGATGACTTTGCTCTTCCATGATCCGCCGCGCACGCTCCGGTAACGGCCGCTCGTCGGTCCCGGCGGATTTTTCTCCGTCATGTAGGCGTAGTAGTCGAAGCCGAACCAGTCCTGGACCCACTCGGCGACATTCCCGGCCATGTGATGCAATCCGTAGGGGCTGCGGCCTTCTTCCAGCGACTCGACCGGGGCGAGAATCGGAATCTCATGCACATGATATTGTCCGAACATCGCCCGTTTCTGGTCGGGGATCGCATTGCCCCAAGGAAAGAGGGCGCCTTCCGTTCCGCGTGCCGCTTTTTCCCATTCGGCTTCAGTGGGGAGCCGCTTGCCGGCGGCGAGGCACAGATCCTGTGCTTCCTTCCACGTCACATAGAGGGCCGGCCAGCGCGACAGCGTGTCGTCGGTGACGGAGTGGATGGTGATGACGTGCCAGATCAACTTCTGGAGCTCGTCGGAGGGCGGCGTTTTCCGCTGCTGCAAGAACGCGAGGTATTCTCCCAGGCTCACTTCGTCGCGATCCATCTCGTAGGCATCGAGCCAAACATGATTCTGCGGGAGTTCTGTATCGTCGAATTGTGTCCCGATTCCGTACGGATCGTCGTCGATGCGCTTACTTCCGAGGAGGAAGATGCCTGCGGGTATGGTGACTGTGGGCGCCGGCTTCGCCAGCGCCGCGATGGCGGTGAGGTGGCGCGCCAATTCTTGCGATGGCTTGGGCGCGACAGTGGCGCCCGATACCGGCGTCGATAGGGCAAGTAGAAGGAAGAGCGAGGGGAGCCAGCGAAGGAATGGCATCAGGTCTTGCTCGGGGATTCCAGCGCCTTATGGATTTCACCGATCAGGCGCCGTTCGATTTCGGCCGTCTCTTCCTGGCTCACGCTCAAGATCCGGCCGCCTTGCGCCACTTTTTCAAATTCGGCGCGGACCCCGAGTCTGGTGGTATTGGCGGGAAGGGCCTGCAGGGTGATGAGATATTGATTGCGAAAGCCGGCCACTTCCAGCGAGGCCGGGTTCGAAATCTTTCGTTCCGTCACATACACGGCTTTTTGATCATTCTTATAACTGACCTTCACGGGATAGCCGTTCTTGGCGAGGGTCTCTTCCACGATCTTCGCGACGGCGGCCAGCGGGCGAGCGACGGTCTCGATCTGCGCACCCTTTTCCTCGATGCGCAGTTGCTGAGCCGCCTGAGCCGCGGCGGTTTTCACCGCTTCGGCGCTCGCGCGTTTCGCCTGGGCGAGCTGCGCATTCAATTGATCGGTCAGCTGGCTCATCTCGGCCTTGGCCGACTCCGTGGCCTTCTTCGCATCACGCAGTTCCTGATTCAACAGGTCGATCTGCTGCTGCATGACCTTGTTCCCGTCTTGCAGTGAAGACAGCAAAGATTCCTGCTTCGTCACCTGTTTTTTTAAAGCATCGTTCTCGGATTTGAAGGGCGATTCGTCCGGCTTACACCCGGCCGTCAGCAGACAGCAGGCCAGCAGGCCGATCCCTGCCATGTTGGACAACGTTGGCGTCACCGTCCATTCCCTGTGAATATTCATCCGGCGATTATCTACGGTTCGCCTGAGCTTGTCCACGCGGATTTGCTGCCGGATGGAGTGATCGATTTGACCGGTCTCCGGCCTGGCGGCTATGCTCACGTCATGCGGTCTAGGATGTTTCTACTCCTGATTCTGTTGAGCCTCATGGTGACGCTCCCGGCTGTCGGGTTGGCCGGGGAGGGGACGGTCGTCTCGATTCCAGCCGAGGACTACGCCCGTTACGACCAGATCATCGCCGGCAAGTTTCTCCACTCAGAAACCCAACTCGTGCTGCTCGAACGAAAGACCGCGACGCAGATCTCGCCGGACCAGGAAGGGCCGCTGACGAGCGTGTGGTTTCACAAGCAAGGGTATTTCGATGGGACGCTTCCCGTCGAACTGGTCCGCGATTTCGTCGCGGCGAATCAGGAGCCGGCAAAACTGGAAGGCCGGTTTCAATTCGGAACCAGGTATCGGTTTGTGTTGGGCAACGCGGTCGAAGATCCGGAAGTGTCGCTGGCACAACCGGTTCTGGCCGCCTGGCTCAGATCCGTGCAGGCGATGCCGGTACTGGACCGGCTGGTGTTTTCGCGCATCGGGTACAATCTCCCTCAAACTCAAGCCTTGGTCTATGTCGGCAATCCGCGTCCCGATGGTTCGGGGGCCGGTTTTCTGGTCTGGTTGCGCCGGCAAGGGACGGCCTGGTCGATCTGGGATACGGAGGTAGTGTGGACGGTTCGTGTCGAACCGGAGTCCGACGGCGGGCCGCTGCTTGCACCGTGAGCGGTTTCAGCGGTAGCATGCGCGCGCCTGCAGGATGCTGAAAAAGTCTGCCAGCAGCGTTCTCGCGGTGCTCAGAGGCTCAACGTAGACAAAAGCTGACTGGAGGCAAAGTACCTATCCGCTCGCATAAGATCGAAGCGAGCGGGTCAAGCGAAGCTTGGTATGTACCTCCCCGCCTCTTCGCGTGCTGCGGCCTTGCTGGACGGTCTTTTTGAGCACCCCTGGTAGACTCCCCTGCTGTGCTTATGAATGAGAGGTTGCCGTAACCAGTTTCTTTACAGCCTGCTATGCCGACGTTAATTCGCAAGACTTTTTCTGTTCCCCCGCTCGGGTGCAATTGCTCCATCATCGGCGATCCGGTGACGAAGCAGGCCATTGTCGTCGATCCAGGCGGCGCGCCTGAGCGGATTCTTCGCGAGGTCCAGCAGTTAGGCCTGACCGTCAGCCACATTCTGCATACGCACGCTCACTTCGATCACTTTCTTGCGTCCGGCGAAATGCAGCGGTTGACCGGTGCAACGCTCTGTCTGCACCAGGATGATCTCGATCTCTGGACGAATCTGGAGGCGCAGTGCCGGATGTTCGGTGTGCCCTATGTGGCTGTGCCGCTGCCGGAATATTGGATCAAAGATGAAGAACGGATCATGGTCGGCGGTGTGACCCTGGTGGGCCTCCACACACCGGGTCACACGCCCGGCTCAATGAGCTTCCATCTTCCTGGTGAGAGTGTGGTGTTGGCCGGAGATACCCTGTTCCGGGGCAGTATCGGCCGGACCGATTTGTGGGGCGGGGATTTCGATGCGATTGAGCGGTCGATCCGTGAACGGCTCTATACACTCGCCGATGAGACAACGGTGGTGACCGGACACGGACCGGAAACGGAGATCGGAGTCGAGAAGGAATCGAACCAGTTTTTTCGCGTGGAGTGACGGACGGCTATTCTTTTGCCATCCGCTCTTTCAGGCGGGCGAGGCGCTTCTCGGTCGATTGCTTGATGAAGGTCATGTTCTCGGAGAGATGCTGCTGCGCGTTGATCTTCCCTTCTTCGCGCCGCTTTAATTGATCGAGTCCGAACTGGGAGATCGCCGCGCCGTCCTCCTTATTGAGCTCTTTCCAGATGACAACGCAACGCGCCTGTTTCGCCGTTGGGTAGGCGTCGCAGGGAGGATCGATCGTCGCAGCCCTGGCGATGGCCGGCACTGACAAGAGTCCAGCGAGCACAATCGTCAAAAGTTTCATATCCAGCCGGTCCTTCTTATCCATGACCACGAAGCGTGAACGGCACCATACCACAAGTCAAATCGTTGCGCCGACCATCCGGATCTATGAGCAAGGGGCGACAACGTTTCTGCAGCGCTGGATCAGTCGTCGTAAGCGACCTCCGGCTCTGTTACTCGACTCGCTCACCCGGCTGCCAAAGCATTCGAGCATTCTCGATCTCGGCTGTGGCGGCGCGCAAGACGCGCGGGTTCTTCATGCAAAAGGATTTCGTGTCGTCGGGATGGATCTGACGACGGCGTTTTTGCGGGCCGCGCAGAGCACGGCTCCATCTGTACCGCTGGTGCTTGCCGATATGCGTGACATGCCGTTTCGAGACGCATCATTTGATGCGGTTTGGGCGGCTGCCTGCTTGATGCATGTGCCCAAGTCTGAAGCCGCGCAGGTGCTCAAGAGGCTGAGTCGCATCGTTTGTCCCGGCGGGATGCTGGCGGCAACCGTCACGTATGGCACTCAGAGCCGCATTTTGACCGATGGGTGGATGCCCGGCCGCTACTTTGCCAGATGGCAGAGGGCTGAATGGGCCAGGGTGGTGGAACAAAACGGCTGGACGATTGACTCGCTGCGTGTCGTGTCGAACCAAGAGCGCAAAGGCCGGTGGCTGAATCTCGTCGCGAGACGCGCTATGTGACGGGAGCGTCTGATCGCAGGGCACGTTACTTCGTCGGCGCTGGCTCCGACGTCTTGCGGTCGAGCGTGAAGTAGATCTTCTCGTCGAATGTGTAGTACCCGCCTTCATCGATGTCGTGCATGATGCAGAAAGGCGAGAAGATAATCGCGCAGCCGAGCACGTCGGCGACCACCCACCAGGACCAGGTTCGCTTGATCGTATAGGTAGCGGGGTCGTAGCCGTCTTTGGAAAAGGTCGCGCGATGGTCGGCCTTGCGGCTGAGATTGACGGTGCCCGGTGCGAGCATGTGCACGAGATCGTCGACGACGACGTTGGTCTCTGCCGGAGTGGTAAAGAGCGTGACGGATTGATGGTCTCCGTGCATCCAGGTGCCGCAGCCGGTCAGGGACCAGGCACATCCAATCACGAGCGCGCCAAGCCAAAGTCGAGTCCGTGTCATGCCAACCTCTTGCTCGCTGGTGCGGGAAGGATCATCCAGCGCGGTCTGATGGTGAACAGCTGTCGGCATTTTTCCATGCCACCCGCCGTTCTTCTAGCGTTTTCAGTAATTCTACAGAGAGTGGGGCCGGTCCTTTAGATCTTCATCGCCTCGTTTACTTCGGCGAGGGTCGCTTTCGCGACTTTCGCGGCGCGCTGGCTGCCGTCCTGCACGATCTCGTCGATGCGCGAGGGATGGCTGATGAGGGATGCGCGGGCTTCCCACATGGGCGCCATGCGCTCGACCATCTTATCCGCCACCAGTTTCTTGCAATCGATGCAGCCGATAGCAGCGGTGCGACAGTCCGTGTTGATCTGCGCCTGCACGGCTTGCGGCGAGTAGATCTTGTGGAACTCATAGACGGGGCAGACGTCGGGGTTGCCCGGGTCCGTGCGCCGCACGCGCGCCGGGTCGGTGACCATCGTCTTCAGTTTTTGCCGGACTACCGGCTCCGCATCCGACAGGTTGATCGTGTTGCCGTAGCTCTTGCTCATCTTCCGCCCATCGGTGCCCAGGACCTTGGGAAATTTAGTGAGGTGTTCTTTGGGCTCGGGGAAGACGGACTTTTTGTAGATATCGTTGAAGCGCCGCGCGAGTTCCCTCGTCAGTTCCAGATGAGGCAGTTGGTCTTTGCCTACCGGAACGAAGTCCGGCTTGTATAGCAAGATGTCGGCAGCTTGCAGCACGGGGTAGCCGAGAAAGCCGTAGGTGCTGAGGTCCTTTTCTTTGATCTCGTCCTGCTTCTCTTTGTAGGTCGGATTCCGCTCCAGCCAGGACACGGGGACCATCATCGAAAGGAGAAGGTGCAGCACGGCATGCTCGGGAATGTGGGACTGGATGAAGACGGTCGAGCGTTTCGGATCGATGCCGGCGGCCAGCCAATCGATCAGGAGTTCGCGCACGAATTCGCGGATCCGGCTGGTGTCGGCGTAGTTCGTCGAGAGGGCGTGCCAGTCGGCGACGAAGAAGAAGCACTCATAGTCTTCCTGCAGCGCCTTCCAGTTTTCCAAGGCGCCGAGATAGTTGCCCAAATGCATCAAGCCGCTGGGTTGCATACCGCTGAGAACGCGCTTACGTGGTGCAGTGGTCATTGCGAGGCTCCTGCGCCGAGGCCCAGTGCCGTCGACAAGATCGTGCCGGACAGGGCCGTGGCGAATGTGCTGGTGATGGTGTGGATGACCCGGAGTTCTTTATCGAAGACGATCAAGCCCATGAGAATCATCATGCCGTAGGGCTCCAACCGCGCGAGCGCGAGCGCCGGGGCGGGGGGCAAGAGGCAAGTCAGGATGCGCCCGCCGTCGAGCGGCGGGATCGGAATCAAATTGAAGAGCGCCAGAAAGACGTTGATCATCACCGAGTAGAGGGCCATGACGCTGATGGGCAGCAGGATCATCGTGGCCAGGCTCGCGGGTTCGCCGTCGGCATTGCCGGGACGTTTGGCCAGCAGGGATGGATCGACGGCAAAGAGCGCCGCGACGACCAGCGCACCGAGGACCGCTAAGACGAGATTCATGCCGGGCCCTGCGGCGGCGACCAGCGCCATGTCGCGGCGCGGCTGGCGCATGTTGCGCGGATCGACCGGCACCGGCTTGGCCCAGCCGAGGAGGAAGCTTCCCGGCAACGCGAGGCAGAGCAACGGCAGAATGATGGTGCCGAGCGGGTCGATATGCGCCAGGGGATTCAGGGTCAGGCGGCCTTGCAGCTTCGCGGTCGGATCGCCGCATTTATCGGCGGCCCATCCGTGGGCATATTCATGCAGCACCATCGCGACGAGGAGCGGGAGACCCATGTATGAAATCTTATGGAGGATGGGAGCGAGTGTGTCCATAGGGTGATCCGGCTAGTCGAGTTGGACGAATTTCCCGTGTTTGACTTGGAGCAGCGCGAGGGGGCGTTGGAGGGTGCCTTCCGCTCCGAAGCCGGCCGGTCCCATCAGCGTGGGGAGATCGCGCTGCGTGGTCAGGAATTCTTGAACGGCGTCGCCCGACGTCGCTCCCCGGCGAATCGCTTCCAGGACCAGCTTGGCGGCATCGTACCCTTGCATGGTGAACAAGGTGGGGCTGCCCTGAAACCGTTTCTGAAAGCGTTGAACGAAATCCTGCACGGCGGCATTGGCGCTCTCCGCGAAGAATCCGTCCACAAACACGGCGCCGTCCACTGTGCGGTCAGCCGTGCGCAGGAAGTCCGGCGAGTTCCATCCGTTGGTTCCCAAGAGCGGGACTTTGACGTCGTGAAAGGCGAGTTGTGCCGCGAGCAGGCCGATTTCACTGGCGCGGCTGGGAATGAAGATCGCGTCGAAGCCCGGCGTGTAGAGAATCCGTTTGTCGCTTTTGCCGACCGGCTTTCCCGCAGGTCGCGAGGGATCGTAGGGAACCGCGAGGCCGTATTTCTTGAGGTCTTCGGCCTTGAGTCTCTTGATCTGCGGCGAGAAGTCCGAATCGCCCTCTTTGAACGATTCCATGGCGATGACTTCGCCCTCATGCTGCCGGACTTCTTGCGCAAAGAGGCGAGCCTGTTCACGGCCATACGTGGTATCGGGATACAGAATGCAAAACCGGCGATAGCCTTGTTCACCGGTGGCATAGGCTGCGATTCGCTTGGCTTGCAGGGCATGGGTCAGGGTGGTGCTGAAGACGAAGCTTCCCAGTCGTCGGACATTGGGAAACGTGGCTGCCGGGGTAATCAGCGGGATTTTTGCGCGTTCGGCCATCTCGGCCATCACGGGGAGATTTTTCGAGAGCATCGGCCCGATGACGGCCATTGGCCGGTCTTCGTTCAGCAGTGCGGCGTGGTCTTCGAGAAACGAGGGTTTGTCCGACTCGTTGTCTTTCACGATCAGTCCGACGGGCGGCATCCCCGACTGTTCGCGCGCGCGTTCGACCGCCAGCTGAATGCCCTCCAGTACTTCATTGGCGAACGGCGCGAGGCGTCCGGACAGCGGCAGGACCGTGGCGATGAAGAATTGGTTCGCCTTCAATCTGGTCTTGAGGAGCGCCAGCGTGTCGGCGGCCTTGGAGCCGTAGGGGTGTTCGGGGAATTGCGCGAGAAATTGTTGAATCTGGCGTTCGGCCAGATGGTCTTCTCCGCGCCCGGTATAGAGCTCGATTAGGCGGATGGCGGCCAGATCGCCGGGGAACGATTTCGGATAGAGGTCGTGCAGTCGCGTGAGCGCTTTCTTGTCCAGCTTCTCGTTGATGAACTCGCGAATCTGTGCCCGCGTCTCCGCTACGTGCTCTTCGGTACCGGCGGCGCTCTCTTGGAGCAGGGCTTCGATGGCGCGGACATACTCTTTTTTCTGCACCAGAAATTCGGCGGTGAGCCGGAGGGCTTCGTGCTTCGTGTCTTCGTCGGTCGTGCCGGTGCGCAATTGTGTGAGCAGGGGCAGCGCCAGATCGATGTTGCCCATCGCCGCGTGGGTGCGGGCCAGCATGATCTTC
Organism: Nitrospira sp.; assembly: GCA_030653545.1. Classification (NCBI taxonomy): domain Bacteria; kingdom Pseudomonadati; phylum Nitrospirota; class Nitrospiria; order Nitrospirales; family Nitrospiraceae; genus Nitrospira; species Nitrospira sp. The sequence continues at coordinate 13,482 of JAURZE010000015.1, forward strand.
CCCCGCTCGCTCAAGTCGGACGCCGGGAATTCGGTCTGCAGCTGGTTCAAGTATCGTATGGCCTCGGAGTATTCCTTCATGTTGTACAGAGCGGCTCCGAGCAGCAGGTAGGTGTCATCCAAATGCTCCGGGCGCGGGGAGGTTGCGAGAAACCGCCGAAGGACGGTGGCGGCGGACTCTGCCTCGCCCTTGTCGAGCAATCGCTTGGCTTGCGCAAGCACCGGGGGATCAGGCAGCGGCGCTTTGAGTTCCGTCGCGGGGGCCGGTTGGGGCTGCACCGCGGCTCCTGCAAGGCTCAAGGCCAGGACGACGATCAAGCGGCGGCAGGCATGCAGTCGTGAGTATGTGCGCTGAGAACCCATTTAGTAGAGGTAGCGATAGGGATGCGGTTGGTTATTAGATGACACGTTGTGACTAGTATCGGAAAGGGTGCGGAAGTGTCAAGGAGAACCGCGGTTGGTTCGTTGAGTTCACCTGGCGAGTTGGCTATAGTCTGCCGATAGGCAGGCTGCGGTGCTCGCAGAAGTGCTGATTTGCCTGCTCCTCGTGCGACTCTTCTTATGGTTACATCGACCGATCAAATCCTCGCCCCGCTGGCTGAACGCTATCTCGGGCATCTTCGCGTTGAAGGCGGATTATCGGTCAACACGCTGGAAGCCTATCGGCGCGATTTGCACAAGTTGCAATCATTTCTTGTTCCGCACGGGATCGGAATGGGGGAGGCGGTCGCGCCGCACCAGCTCGCCGGATTTCTCGCGACCTTGAAAGATCAGCGCCTGTCCTCGGCGTCGATGGCGCGTACGCTGTCGACGTTACGGGGCTGGTTTCGTTTTCTCGTGCGCGAAGGATTGCTGCCTGCCAGCCCGATGCAGGATCTGTCGGTGGCCCGGCGGGCAGTCCGGTTGCCTAAAACGCTGACCATGGTGGAGGTCACGGCGCTATTAGATTTGCCGCCGTTGCCCGCATTGGAGGATCAGCGCGACCGCACGATGCTGGAGTTGATGTATGCGTCGGGATTGCGCGTTTCTGAGTTAGTGTCGGTGGAGCTGGTGCGTCTTGATTTGGGCGTGGGTTGTCTGCGGATTCTCGGGAAGGGTTCAAAGGAGCGCCTGGTCCCGATCGGCGAAGCTGCGAGAGAGGCGCTGGCGCACTATGTCGATCACGTTCGCTCTGCCATTTTGAATCGGCGGGCGTCGCGGGCGCTCTTTGTGTCTCGGCGCGGGGGACCGTTAACCAGGCAGGCCTTTTGGAAAATCGTGAGCCGACGCGCCAAGCGCGCGGGGATTGCCAAGCCCATTTCGCCCCACATGCTGCGACATTCGTTCGCCACGCACTTGCTTGAAGGGGGCGCCGATTTGCGTGCGGTGCAGGCGATGCTCGGCCATGCGGATATTGCCACGACGCAGATCTACACCCATGTTGAGCGGGGCCGGCTGAAACAGGTTCATCGGAGATTTTTCCCTCGGCAGGCCGGGACTCTTAAGAAATAAGCATCCTGCCGCCGGCGAGTCGCGACGAATGAAAAGACTGCAGGAACACAAGAAAACTGCAAGAAGAGTGCGAGAATCGGTTGACAAGGCCGGATGGACTTGGTAGCATCCGCCAACGTTGCTAAGAAAAACGGGCGGATAGCTCAGTTGGTAGAGCGCCACCTTTACACGGTGGATGTCGCAGGTTCGATCCCTGTTCCGCCTACCAGAGGTAAGCTGGTGTGTGGGGGCAGATCGAAAAAGGAAGATAGCACCATTTCTGATTTCGGGACTTGAACGGCTGCTCTGTCAATCGTCTTGTCGTTCCGACCATCCGCCGTATAGAAGAATCGCGAGGGGCCGTCGTTCAGCTGGTTAGGACGCCAGATTGTCAATCTGGAGGTCGCGGGTTCAAATCCCGTCGGCCCCGCCATTTTTCTTCAGGGTTGAGCACACTCCATCACACTACGGTGTGTCATGAATAGAGGAGGGAGACGCTAGCGTCCTATGTTCCAGTCAGGTCCCATGGCTCTCATTGGATCACTGGGCGTGGTGTCGAAAGTCGTTCTCTTTCTTCTCCTCCTGCTGTCAGTCGTATCCTGGGCCGTGATTTTCCTCAAGTTGAAAGTCTTCAAATCCGCCGACGCAGAAGACCGGCGGTTCATGACTGTGCTGTTGAAAGCCAAGGATGTCGATGAAGTAGTGCGCCATGCCCAGCGTTCGACCGGCAGCCCGTGCGCCAAGATTTTTCATGGTGTGGTCGATCGGCTTGGAACAGGGCGCGAGGCTCAGGACGGTGGGGGCGCTCTTCCTGTAGACCGCCACGTCATGGAGCGCACCGCGCAACATATCGCACAGGGACAGCTCTCTCACCTTGAATCGTATCTTCCCTTTCTTGCCACGACGGGAAATATCAGCCCGTTCGTTGGATTGCTCGGGACGGTGATGGGGATTATCGATTCGTTTAGAGAAATCGGTTCGCAGGGGACGGCCAGTATTGCCGCGGTCGCGCCCGGCGTGTCCGAAGCCCTGGTGGCCACGGCGGCCGGACTGTTCACGGCGATTCCCGCGGTCATCGCCTACAACTACTTTCTGTCCCGTATCCGCGGGACCGCGTTCCGCATGGATACGGTGACGGTCGAGCTTCTGACGTTGATGGCACCGAAAGCTAAGCCGGCTACCATAGGGACGAAGGGATGATTCTCGAAACGCGCCAGCGCCGGTTCATGGCGGAAATCAACGTTATCCCCCTGGTCGATGTCGTGTTGGTGTTGCTGGTCATTTTCATGGTGACGGCGCCGATGCTCTACCGGGGCATGGATATCAAGTTGCCGGTGTCCGCGTCGAACACGATCAAGCCTGAAATTCGGGCGGTGCTGACGATCGAAAAGGATCAACGCCTGTATCTCGATAAGGATCAAGTGAGTGCCGTCCAATTAGAACGCAAGTTGAAGCTTCTCAAGGAAGAACACGCCGATGTCTCGGTCTATCTGCGGGCCGATCGCGACGTGCCCTATGGCGTGGTGATTCAGGTGATGGACGGGGTGAAGAAGGCCGGAATTGAGAAATTGGGGATGGTGACGGATCCTGCCGGCCCTGAACGGGTGACAGACGTGGCGATCCCGCGTCGAAATAAATAGGACATCGGTTGGCCATGGTACAGGTTGCAGCGCACTCTCGGGCCTGGCTGGATGAGGGACTGCAGGGCCAGTTGACCAGCCGCTTGAAGCGGGCGGTGGTGTGGTCCGTAGCGCTTCACCTCGGCGTCTTTATTCTCATCACCTGGGTGCGGTTACCGCAGCATGGCGAGCGGCCGTTGGCATCTATCGAGATTTCACTGGCCAGCCTGCCGACTCCTCCGGTCAGGGCGGCTGAGCCCGTTAAAGCGGTTGAGCCGCTCAAAACACCGGTGAAGCAGGTGGAGACTCCGGTGCCGACGCCTCCGGTGAAAGCCGTTCCATTGGCGCCGCCCGTAGTTCAGCGAGAAGCGGCTGCTCCTTCCAAGCCCGCGCAAAATCCGATGCGCGATCTCTTGAAGGATATTGAGTTGCCTCCGGACGCTCCGAAGTTTGGCGACTACAGTCCGGCCGAGAAGTTGAAAAAAGTTCAGGAGCCGGCGGTTGCGAATGTTCCCAAGCTGAAGTTGCCGGATGTTCCGGTGGTGTCCGAGGCGAAGGTCGCCACAAAGAAGCCTGCAGACACGAAGCCGCGGCCGTCTCTGACCGACGAACTCAATCGGGAGCTGGACGAAGAGCTCAATAAGATTAAAAAACTGGAGTTGCCGAAAGAATCCAAGGCGGCCCCCGCAGAGTCTCAGCCGACGCCGGCGCCTCAACTTGAAGCGAAGGCGCCGAGCGTGAAGGCGGTGGATACGACATTGAAGGTTCCCGGGATGGCTCCCGGGTCCAATGTCTACTTGGCGCAGGTTCGCCGGAAGATCAGCAGTATGTGGGCTGCGCCTCCGGTTGATGTGACGGCGCAGACCTACCGCGTGGTGGTGAAGTTTCGATTGCATCGGGATGGGAGTGTGAGCGGGGTGGTGATCGAGCAGTCGTCAGGAAACGAGTATTTCGATTTGGCAGGGAAGCGGGCGGTGGTGACGGCCCATCCGCTGCCGATGTTTCCCGCGGATCTCACGGAATCTTACTTCGATGCCCATTTCACGTTTACGGTGGGAGAACAAAACGGATAACTCATGACATTCCGAACGTGGTGCATGCTGGGTTGCTTGGTGTCGGTCGGGCTCATCGGGATCATCGAGTCCGGTGCGGCCGATGTGTTTCTTGAAGCGACCAGACCCGACTTTCAAAAAATTCCGTTGGGCGTGATTGGGATCCAGAACGTGGGCGGTCCGGAGTGGCTGGGGGGACGGCTCGAAGAGGTGCTGAAGGCCGACATCCGGCGATCGCTCGTGTTTTCCCTCGTGGATCTCCCGAGTCTCGGGATCAAGGTGCGGGATGTAGGCACCGGCCCACATCCGGCGTTCAAGCAGGCCAAAGAAAATGGTGTCTCGGTGCTGGTCTGGGGGAAGGCTGGCGCGAAGACCGGGGACAAGGAAGCCGATGTCAGTATGGACGGATTCGTCTATGATGGCGAATCGGATGAGATTGTCGGCGGAAAGCGCTACGTCGGGTCTTCTTCGGTTGTCCGTCTGATGGCCCATCGCTTCGCGGATGAATTAGTGTTTCGATATACCGGCGAACCGGGTATTGCCCGCACGAAAATTGCTTATGTGTCCGAGCAGGGAACGGCGCGGGAGCTGTTTGTGATGGACTATGACGGGTATGAGCCACGCCAGCTGACCTCGGATGGCTTCTTGAATCTGATGCCGCGCTGGTCGCCCGATCGCCGCTTTCTGGTGTTTACGGCATATCGCAATCGCAACACGCAGGATATCGATATGATCGAATTAGCCACCGGAAAACGGTGGACGATTGTGTCGTTGGCTGGATTGAACATCACGCCGGCGCTGTCCCCCGATGGCAACTTCCTGGCATTCGCGTCGAGTCACGAGGGGAATTCAGAGTTGTACAAGCTGGATACCAGAACGAAGGCCATGCAGCGCATGACAACGCACGCATCAGGAGATCTCTCACCGTCCTGGGCTCCCTCAGGACGGGAACTTGCTTTTGCCTCGGATCGGAGTGGGGGCCCACAGATATTTCTCATGAGCGCCGATGGCACCAATGTTCGTCGCCTGACGTTTGAGGGGGACTACAATGCCGCACCGGCTTGGTCGCCGCGGGGAAACTGGATTGCGTATGTGTGCCGGACGCCCAAAAAAGAGTATAAGTTGTGCCTCATCACGCCGGACGGGCAGAAGCGTGTGCAACTCACGGCAGGGCCTGGAGTTGAGGATTCGCCATCCTGGTCTCCGGACGGCAGGCATCTCGTTTTTAGTTCGACCGTCGATGGGAAGAGCCAGATTTATATGATCAACGCAGACGGAAAAGATTTGGAGCGGGTCACATTTACTGGCACGCACAACAGTGCGCCGGCCTGGTCGCCGGCGTCGTAATTCACCTGGTCGATACACACGATCACACATTGAAGATGTCTCGCCGGATAGGCCGGGAGAGGTCTCTAGTAGAAGGAGCGAATCTATGAGCGCAACGTTGTCACAATGGTCGATTCCCATGCTGGCCGGTCTGTTACTGGTCACGATGCCGGGCTGCTCGAAGAAGTCCGTGCAATCAGGCGGGGACACCCAGTCCTCACAGGCCGGCATGGCCAAAGGAACTCCCGGTGCCGGCGGAACAGGCGGATCAACTGGATCAACCGGTGGCGGAGTCAGCTCCAATTTTCCTGACACCTCGCTGGCCGGTCGCGACGGATCAGGCGGGTTGCGCGGACTCGATAAGAATCCCGGCGAGGAGCGCGTGAACGGCGGGACAATGATGGCGAAGCTGGATCCTTCCCAGAGCGGCCGGCAGATGGATGAAATCCGGTCCGAGCAAGCCGCCGCGGATGCGGCTGGATTGCGAGATGTGTTCTTTGGCTATGATAGCTTTGCGATTTCAGAGGAAGGGCGGCAGGCTCTGGCCCGCAATGCGGAGTGGATCAAGGCGAACCCCGGGGCGCAGTTGAAAATCGAAGGACATTGCGACGAGCGCGGGACGTCCGCCTATAACCTGGTGCTGGGGGAAAAGCGCGCGAAGGCTGCCCGGAACTATTTGGTGGAGCTCGGCGTGAGCGCCAATCGTTTGGGCGTGGTGTCGTACGGGAAAGAGCGGCCGTTTTGCAAAGAGCACAGCGAAGCCTGCTATGCCCAGAATCGTCGCGGCCATGTGGTCGTGAAGTCCGGGAAGTAAGATCGTATGCCTTGGGGTGCTGCACGGATGGCGAGAATAGATCAGGATCATGTTCAGCAAGTGAGGTGTGCGGTGGCTGTCGTTCTAGTCATGCTCTTCACGCTGTTGTCCGGATGTGTGGCGCAGCAGGCCGATCTTAAGCACACCGAGCGGGCCCTGCAGCAGAAAATTAGGCAGCAGGACGATCAGCTCTCTCAGACGCGCGCGCGGCAGAGCCAGGAGATTTCCAATCTGCGGGAGCAGGATCTGCCGCAACTTCGTGGGGAACTCGAAAAAGCTCGTCACCAAGCGGAGGAGCTTCAGTCCAGGCAGGAAGATCTCAAGCATCGCTCGGCGCAGTTGGAACTGCAAACGAAGAAGCTGGAACAGCTGGCGGCCAAGCTAGAGACGGATACCAACACTCGCTATGTCTGGCTGCAAAAGAGTCTTGAGACGCAAGACGCCAAGGTGAATGCGCGCCTTGATGAGTTGTCCAAGACGGTGAGCAAAGCGACGGAGGATCTGAAGCGTGACGTGCTGATGGCCGTGAAGCAGAGCAATGAGGTGTTGGATCGGAAAGTGGCCGAACGGCTGGACGGACAGCGCAGAGACCTGGAGGCTAGTCAGCAAAATCTGGATCAGAAAGTGTCCCAGAACCTGACCCAGTTCAACCAATCGCTCACCGGATTCAAGACGGCGTTCACCAGCTTGAATGATCGTGTCACGCAGGATGAGCAAGAGGCGCGGGCGATCTCAGGGAAGGTCGATGCCGATAACAAGGCGGCGGTGTCCCACATTAACGAGTCCAATCGGACCATGAGCGGCCACCTCGATGGGGTCAACAAGAGCGTCGCGTCGGTGGTGAAGACGCTGGAATCCGTCAGCCAAAAATTCACGGCCCGGTTTGACGAGCAGGATCGACGCATCGATTCCTTAGGCCGGTCATTGGAGCAAGTAAGCCAAAAGAACGCAGGGCGGACGCAGAATTCCAGGCAGGCGCAGCGGTCGACCCTTTCTCCCTCAATGGAAGCCCCCGCGCCTGAGCGGCATGCGCAGGAGTTTGAGTCTGCTCTGTCCTCGCACCAGGCTCAGTCTCAGCAGGGCTCATCGGAGGAAGGGGAAAATTTAGCTGCTCCGGTGGCGGCGATCTCCGCTCCTGTGGAAGCCCCGGTTGTTGCGGCCGCGGCTCCAGTCGATGTTGCTGTAGACCGTGGACAATATGAACGGGTGTTGGCCCTCTTCCGCGAAGGCGATTTAGAGGGAGCGCGACGGGGGTTTTCGACGTTCATCGCCAACTATCCGAACTCGGACCTTGCTCCGAATGCCCGCTATTGGCTCGGAGAAGCCTACTACGGGTCCAAGGACTTCAAGCGTGCGATCGATGCCTATGACAAGGTCGAGTCCGATTATCCGAGAAGCGAGAAAGTGCCTGCCGCCATTCTGAAGAAGGGCTATGCCTATCTTGCCTTGAAGGATAAGAAACGGGCCTCGTCCGCTTTTAAACAAGTGGTCACGCTGTATCCGAGAAGTCCGGAAGCTGGAAAAGCATCTGACAAGCTGGTTCAGTTGAAGGAGGGTCGATAGATTTCATGCAAGCTTACATTGTCTCTTATGCGACGGCGATCGGAGTTGCGGGTTCGTTACTGATCTTGCCGGGGTGTGCCAAACATGCGGACTTTGTCGAGCTGCGGGATCAGCTCTCGACGGTGTCCCGCTCCCAGGAGCAGGATCATCAGCGGGTCGACGCGGTTTTGCGGCGCCTCGAATCGGTCGAACGTGTCAAGGATATTGAGTCGGGAAAGCCGCGGGTTGACGAGCTGGCGGCGCGCCTTCAAAAGCTGGAATCGAAGCTGGCCAAGCTTGAAGACGGAGCCGGACTCGCATCCACCCGGGCCGATGTTGCCGCGTCCGACGCGCCCAAAGCGACGAAGCCGAGCAAGCCCGCCGCGCAGGGCGAGAGTGCGTCTATTGTGTCTGGCATGCCTGGCATCACCCCGACATCCGCCTTCAATCTCGCGTACAACGATTTCCTGAACGGCAAGTACGATCTGGCGGTGTCGGGATTTCAGCGATTCACCAAAGATTTCCCCGGGACGTCATTGACGCCGAACGCGCATTACTGGTTGGGAGAGTCGCTCTATAATCAGAAAGACTACGCGCGCGCCACGACGACGTTCGAGTATCTCGTGGCAGAATATCCCGGGAACGAAAAAGTCTCTGCCGCACTGTACAAGCTGGGTTTGGCGACGGCGGAAGCCGGTGATTTGGTGAAGTCCAGGAAATATCTCAAGCGGGTGATTGAGGAGTTCCCTGCCTCGGATGAAGCCAAGCTCGCAAAGAATAAACTCGCCGACATTCGGTGACGGTCGCAGGCGCGCGATCTCCCGCCTCACGCAGTCAGCCTTCATCGCGGTACTGTGGAGCGTAGTGCTGTGCTGACGACCAGTTCGAGCGGAAAAATTCGCATCTTGCCGGGAGACGTCGTGAGCCGGATCGCCGCCGGCGAAGTCGTCGAACGTCCTGCCGCCGTTGTCAAAGAGCTCATCGAAAACAGTCTGGATGCGCAGAGCCAGACCATTTCCGTCGAGATCAAGGACGGGGGTCTCGCGAGTATTCGCGTCACGGACGACGGCGAGGGCATGAGCCGGGCCGATGCGCCGCAAGCCTTCGAGCGTCATGCCACCAGCAAGCTGCGGTCCGATCAGGATCTGTGGTCCATCCGCACGATGGGATTCCGCGGGGAAGCGCTGCCCAGTATTGCCTCGGTCTCGAATGTGCGGCTCGTCACGGCCATGCAGTCGGATCCGGTGGGTACCGAGTTACAGATGCGGGGCGGAGCGGCCCCGCAGGTCCTAGATGCGCCTCCGATTGTCGGGACGCGCATCGAAGTCACCGATCTCTTCCACAATCAGCCGGCCCGGAAAAAGTTTCTCAAATCTGTCCCGACGGAATCATCGCACATCACACGCGTCGTACAGCAGGCGGCGCTCGCCTGGCCGGCCGTGCATTTCAAATTGATCGGTAATGGGCAGGAGACGTTGAACTATCCCGCGGTGGCGACGGACCGGGATCGTATCGGACAAGTGTATCCACGGTTCATGCTCGACCATCCCGTTCCGGTCGAGGCCGGACAACCGGGAGCGAAGCTCAGCGGCATCATCATCGACCCGAATTATGCGAAGGCGTCGCGCATCCCGCAAGAACTCTTCGTCAATCGCCGGCCGGTTCGGAGTGCCGCTGTGTCCCATGCGATAGTCGAAGGCTATGGTTCGTTCCTTCCCAAGGGACAGCAACCCCAGTTCGTCTTATTTCTTGAGATCGATCCGGATCGTGTGGATGTGAATGTGCATCCCTCGAAGCGAGAAGTTCGCTTTGCGGAGCAGGAAGCGATCCATCAGCTGGTCCGGCGCGCGGTGCGGCAGGCGCTCAGTCGAAACGAGCCGGTCGCCGGGGAGTCCTTCGTCCCGCGGGAGCCGGACGCCCCGGGTGTGAGTAAGGAGCTGGCGCGGGCGTGGTTTCCCGCTCAGGCCACGGCGCCTTCGGCGGGAACAGGCCAGGCAAGCCCTCAGGCGGCTATCGGCAGTATTCCAGCCTCAGCCGATCAGCTCACGTTTGTAAACGAAGCGGCTGAGCCGTATGTACGTGTGCCGTCGTCGGAGGTGGTGGCGTTCGGACAGCTTCACCACACGTATCTGGTGGTGCAGGTGGGCGGTGCGTTGACCATACTCGATCAGCATACGACTCATGAACGTGTCTTGTTTGAGCGATTGTATCGAGCCTGGGTCGTGCGCGGGATGGCCTCGCAGCCCCTGTTAATTCCGGAGGCTGTAGAGCTTTCGGCGCCTCATGCGGCGCTGCTGCAGCGCTATCAAGGCGAGCTGGAGAAGCTGGGCCTCGAACTCGAGCCGTTCGGCAAGTCGGCAGTCCTTGTGCGGAGCGTGCCGCTCGGGGTTGGCGCGATCAATGCTCCGGCTTTCTTGCAAGATTTGCTGGAAGATCTCAGTCTGTGGGGGCAAGCATCCAGTCTTGAAGCGCGCGTGCGTCCCGTGCTGGCCTCGTTGGCCTGCCACAGTGCGGTGCGGGCCGGCCGGGCGATGGGGCTTCCGGAGATCCAGCGGCTGACCGAGGATTGGCTCGCCGAGGGAAAGATTCAAACGTGCCCGCATGGACGGCGGACGGTCTTTCAACTGACTGCGGAAGAGCTTGAAAAGCTGTTTGGTCGGGTCGGGTGGTAGTCGGACAGAATTGAGATTCTCGCCATGCCTACTCAATCCGATATGATGGCCGACCGGATTCGCCGGTATCGCCCGCTCGTCGTCTTGCTGGGGCCTACGGCCACAGGGAAGAGCGCTGTCGGAGTCCAGGTAGCCCGGCGCTACGACACCGAGATCCTGACGGCCGATTCCCGCCAGGTCTATCGCGGGATGGATATCGGTACGGATAAGCCGTCCTTGGAAGAGCGGCAGGGTATTGTGCATCGGTTAATCGATCTGGTGGATCCCGATGAGCCCTATAACGCCGGGCGCTATCAGCGGGATGCTTTAGGAGAAATCGATCGGGTGATCAAGGAGGGTCGTCTTCCGTTGGTCGTCGGCGGAACCGGGCTCTATATCCGCACGTTGATTCGGGGAATCTGCGACGCGCCGGAGGCCGATGCGGACATTCGGCGGGAGCTCATGGCGTTGGTGGCCGCGCAGGGGCGCGAAGGTCTCTATGCCGAGCTTGTACGAGTGGATCCTGTCACCGCGGCACGGCTGCATCCCAACGATGAGTCGAAAGTGATTCGGGCGCTGGAGGTCTATCGCTTGGCCGGCTGTTCTCTCGCTTCTTTGCACGCACACCATCAATCGCAGGCAGCGGCGTTCCCCACATTGCTGATCGGGCTGCAGCGCTCCAAAGAGCAGCTCCATCGGCGGATCGAAGCCCGTATCGATTGGCAGTTGGCGCATGGCATGGTAGAAGAGACTCGGACGCTATTGGCTCGCGGGTATAGCCGTGCGCTGGGATCGATGAAGGGATTGGGATATCGGCATCTCGCCGCGCAACTTGCGGGCGAATATGATGCGACAGAAATGGTGCGACGGTTCAAGCAGGATACCAGGCAATTTGCGAAACGCCAGATGACCTGGTTTCGAAAGGAGCCGGGAATTACGTGGTTGATGATCGACGCAGAGGAGTCGACGGGTCACACCGCCGATCGGGTCGTTGAGCTGATTGAGCAATTCATGGCATCGCTAGGCACACGGCGTGCTGAACCTGTCTCGTGAGTCATGCAACCGGGAGTATGAGTGTATGGCACGGAAGAGCAATGGGTCACAGGCTTCAGTAGGGGTGATCGGCGGGAGCGGGTTGTATGACATTGAAGGGCTGAAAGGTGTGCGCGATGTGCGGATCCGGACCCCGTTCGGCTCGCCGTCGGATGCGATCCGCGTGGGACAGTTGGATGGCGTGTCCATCGCGTTCCTTTCCCGGCACGGTCGAGGCCATCGATTGAATCCCGGAGAAATTAACTATCGCGCAAACATCTATGCGATGAAATCGTTGGGTGTGCAGCGAATCATTTCTGTCAGCGCGGTTGGGAGCATGAAGGAGCTGATTGAGCCCGGCGACGTGGTGATCCCTGATCAGTTCATTGATCTCACGAAGCGGCGCGCCTCCACGTTTTTTGAAGGAGGCATCGTGGCGCATGTCGCCTTCGGAGAACCGATTTGTGCGTCGCTGGCCCAGGCGCTGGCGGTTGCGGGTGAAGGGGTTGGCGCGCACCTTCATCGCGGCGGCACGTATCTGTGCATGGAGGGGCCGCAGTTTTCGACCAAAGCAGAGTCACGGCTGTATCGGCAATGGGGCGTAGATGTGATCGGGATGACCAATATGCCGGAGGCGAAGTTGGCGCGCGAAGCCGAGCTCTGTTACGCGACGATGGCGCTGGCCACGGACTATGATTGTTGGCATGAGACGCAGGAGGCTGTGACGGTGGAGGCGATTCTGGCCACGCTCCACCACAACGTGGCTTTGGCCAAGCAGATGCTCAAGGCCGTCGTGCCGTCTGTGGCCGAGGCTCCAGCCTGTCCCTGCCATCGGGCGCTGGATAATGCGATCGTGACTGCTCCAGCGGGCATCTCGGCCGCAGTCCGGAAGAAGTTCGGGATTCTTACGCGGCGTGTCTTCGGGCCAAAGAAAGGAGCGCGGTAAACCATGGGGAAGTTACTAGTGGTGGGTTCGGTTGCGCTCGATACGGTGAAGACACCGTTTGGAGAGGGGACCGATATTCTTGGAGGGTCCGCGACGTATTTCTCGACGTCGGCCAGCTTTTTTACGTCGGTCGCGCTGATCGCTGTCGTGGGAGATGATTTCCCCGCCCAGCACATTGCGTTTCTCAAGAGTCGTGGAATTGATCTGACGGGGTTGGAGCAGCGACCTGGGGCGACGTTTCGGTGGAAGGGGGAATACTCGCATCAACTGAATGAGGCGAAGACGCTCGACACGAAGCTCAATGTGTTCGAAACCTTCCGTCCCAAGATTCCCGAGGCGTATCGTTCGCCCGATGTGCTGTTTCTAGGCAACATCGATCCCGAGCTGCAACTCGACGTCTTGCAGAAGGTCGAGCGCCCCGGCTTGGTCGCGTGCGACACGATGAATTTCTGGATCAACGGGAAGCGCGATGCCTTGTGGAAGGTCTTAGAGAAAATCGATATCCTGATCATCAATGACGGTGAGGCTCGCGCGCTGGGGCAAGATTCCAATCTGGTCAAGGTGGCCAAGCAAGTGTTGGCACGGGGCCCCAAGCATCTCATCATTAAGCGGGGGGAGTATGGCGTCCTGATGTTCAACGGGACGCAGGTGTTCGGCGCTCCCGCGTTTCCCCTGGAGGATGTGCGGGATCCCACTGGCGCCGGCGACACTTTTGCGGGCGGTTTCTTAGGCTATCTCGCCGCCACAGGAAATCGTTCTCCTGAGGCGATGAAGCAAGCCATCATCTTCGGGAGCGTGATGGCGTCTTTTACCGTAGAATCCTTTAGTCTTGACCGTTTACGTATCCTGGATTACAAAGAGATTCAGGCGCGCTTCCAGGAATTCAAGCGATTGACTCATTTTGAGGATGTGTCGTAATGCCTGAGGGTGAACCGATTTGTGGACGAGAGCTGGGACGAGAGCCTCAGTACGGGCGCAGCCTGCTCGTAGGGGTCTGTCTGCTCATCAGCGCCTGTGCGGCTACGGACGAGGCGATTCAGAAATCTCAGGGCCATTATCAGGAAGGCATCGCGTCGCTCAGCGGGGATCGGCAAAAAGCGTTCGTGTCGTTTCAGAAAGCCGTCCAGTTGAATCCGAAGAATAAAGAGGCGCGCTATGGCCTGGGCCATGTCTATGCGATTCAGGGGAAATTAGCCCTGGCTGAAGAAGAGTTTCGAACCGCCATCCAGATTGACGACGCCTATTCAGAAGCGCATACCTATCTGGGGCAAGTGCTGGCCAGCCAGGAGAAGTGGGATGAGGCGATCCGGTCTTACCGGGCCGCACTCGCCAATCCTCTCTATGCCACTCCGGATTTGGCGCGGTTCCATTTAGGCCGGGCATTGGCCCAACGGGGAGATTTCCAGGAGGCGATGGAGTCGTTGGAGGACGCGGTGGCCGCGAATCCGGCCAGTGTGCCTCCGGCATTGACCCATCTCGAACTGGGGCGCGTGTATTCCAAGTTGGGATATGCCGTCAAGGCGCGAGAGATTCTCAGTAAGGTGAAAGCGATGGATAAGGGCGGCGAGTATGCCGCGGCAGCAACAGAACTTTTGGCTCGGTTAAAGTAGTCGAGGGCGTATGGAATCGGTTGGTGAATTCTTTCGGCAGGTTCGTGAGACTAAGGGGCTGACCATCGATGAAGTCGCGGCGAAGACGCGCATTCGGTCAGATTTTGTCAAAGCCTTGGAGGATGGGAACTTTGCCAAGTTGCCCGATCAGGTCTTTGCAAGAGGGTTTGTTCGATCCTATGCGCGATCCCTGGGGCTCGACGAAGAAGATGCCATTCACCGGTTCGTCCAGTCAGCCGGGGCTTTTTATGAAAAGCAGGATGAGCGGGAGCGGTTGAAGGTTCGGCAGGTTGAAGAAGAGCGGAAGCGCCAAGCCAACCGGAAAGCGGTGGCGGTGGCGATCGGGATTGCGGTGTTGACGCTCATTTTCTTGCTGAGCCGTGAGCAATCGTCGGTTTTGCGACGCAGCACCTCCGAGCTGACGTCGAATAAGCGGAGCGCTCAGGCGACAAAGGAAGCTGTTGAGCCAAGCACCCACCAGGATCCAGAGCCTATTCCCATTCCAGCCAAGTCCAGTGAAGTCGTACCTCCAGCCCCCACGAAGCCTGCGGTGGAGGGGCGTGCAGCTGAACCGGCAGGAAGCCATGCTCCGGTGGTTGCATCGAAGCCTGAGCCGGATCTCGTTTCAACGGCCTCGCCTGGCACGGATGGCCCGCTTGGTGGCATTTCAATCGAAGGTACTGGGCAGTCTTCCGACGGACAATTGGTCCTGGATCTTGAGGCCAATGAATTGAGTTGGGTTGTGGTTCAGATCGACAGCGGGAGTCCGCAGGAGGCATTGCTGCGCCCGGGAGAGAAAGCTCATTGGAAAGGGCAGGATCAATTCGTCCTAACGTTGGGCAATGCCGGAGGCGTAAAAGCTGAACTCAATGGGAAGCCGCTTAAGCCATTTGGTCCAAGTGGGAAAGTGGCTCGCGATGTGGTGATCAAGCGGTAAGGCTGTAGTGTCGCTCATTCTGTTTCTCCTCAAGCGGAGTCCCGTCCATCAGGTCTCGTACCCACTTCCAAGTGTTCGCCCGCCATTGGCAGAGGCGATGACCAGAGCAGATTGGTCAGCCTCGATCTTTATTAGTTCTGGCATGGGGCAACAATGAGAGTTTGTGGCGCAAAGGTGTCACGACGAAGTCCAGTTGAGGATCTTGTCCGGATTGATCGCTGTAAGTGGCTCAAATAAGGCCTTTCATGTTGTGACTCTTGTGGCACGCCCCTTGATACATAGGCTGAACGTAACGAGGCGGAGGGAAGCGAGTTCAGGTGCTGTGAGTGGTCAAGAAGGAGTTGGATTTCTTGACAAGAAATGAGCGCGGTTGCTATAGTCCGCCCGTTTAAGTGCATTCTTTTGGTACAGGTATTCTAAAGCCAGCGGCCAGCGGCCTGTGGCCTGTGGCCGAGTTCACGTGTGGTGGGTTCAACACAAAGGAGGACGTGCGATGGGTTACTTCTCGAAGTTCTTGGGAATCACTGCAGCCCTGATGCTCATGTCTGTGACGGTGGCGGGAGCCGCGGAAAGAGATCCGTTGAAGCCCCGTGTTCCAGCCGATCAGATGAGCGATGCAAAGGCTATGAAGAATCCGGTTGCTTCGTCTCCGGAAAGCATTGCCAAGGGTAAGGCGTTGTTCGAGGGCAAAGGCACCTGCTTCAATTGCCATGGAAAAGAAGGCAAGGGCGATGGACCGGCCGGCGCGATTCTGGATCCGAGCCCCCGGGACTTCACCAACTGCAAGTTCCACAAGAAGCGGAAAGACGGCGAGTTGTTCTGGGTCATCAAGAATGGCAGCGCGGGCACCGGTATGGTGTCTTTGATCCCTGCCGCCATCAACGAAGAGGAAGCCTGGAACATCATCAACTACGAGCGGAGCTTCTGCAAGGGCGAGTAATTCCTTCAGAGGTTGCTGTGATTGAGAGAGAGGGGCGGGGGAGCGATCTCCCGCCCCTCTCGTTTTTTGTTGAGACCGGCCTGAGCTGACTGCGTTAGCGAGGCCGGCGTCTTCCACTCCAGCGGCACCGCTGTCCTAAAAATCCACGTCTAGTTACTCGTCACTGGTTCCATGAACTGTCGGGGGAAGGCCTTCGTTACGGATGGAAGCTGGTCGGCGGCTGTGCACCACGCTGGACCGGCTGGAAATGTCTTCTAGGTCAGATAGCAGATGATAGAGAGCTTACTCGCCTCGAATCGCTGCGAGTTTACTCAGCACCAGACCAGAGGACGGATCTGTCTGTTTGAGCGGGGGGGTGATGAGAGGGCGTTGATCACTGCTGAATTGAGTCTTCGCCGCCCAGCTAACTTTCTGGCTCACGTACGCGGCTACTTCTGCTAGGGTGACGGACCCATCGCGATTTGAGTCGCTCTCTCCTCGCAGCGCGCGGAGCAGGTAGTACGTCATCAGTCCATGGCGGTGTTTGTCGTCTTCGAGGCCCTTGCTGAGGCTATCGCTGCTGATGATGCGGATCATTGATGAACCTGCTGAGTCCCAGCGGGGAGGGAGGTTTTTTATTTTGGGGTCGCTATGGAGTCTCGACACCATCCCGTCAAATAGCAGAATGGTCTGTTTCGCCTTGAGTCGTGCCAGCGCCGCTTCAAGATCCTTCAGCGGATAGAGGCGCGAAGTCGCGGTCGGGCTCCCCTCGTAGGGAACCAGGAGCACGTCTCCTGTATGGTTCACCAGAGCCTGGCCGGCGAAGTACACAATGACCACAGCGTCCTTGGACATATGCGGCGGGAGCCAGTCCAGGAGAGCTTCGTCGATATCCGGGCGTAAGGCTTTCCAGTCTTGTAGGAGGCGCACATTGGATGAAGGAACTCCCCCCAGGGCCTGAAAGTAGTTGGACACCATCTCTGCATCGAGTGACGCGAACTTGCGGGGGAGGAGTTGCTGGTCTCGGTAGGATCCGATTCCGATCGAGATCAGGTAGGTGTTGGGTTGGCGGAATTCCGTGGTGGAGACGGGGATTTGATCCACGTCATCGGTTTTAATCCCGGTCGCTTGCATCACGACTGCCAACGTTTGTGATGGGGCCGCCTGGTGCGTGGCCGGTTCTTCGACCGTGACATGGAGTTCGGCTTTCTGCGGCTGCACGGAAGGCGGCAGAGTGGCCACAAACTCAATAGACTTGGTCTCTCCCGCTTGCAACGTCGGGACGGGAAGCACGGCTGACGGGAAATGCGTAATCAGCGCCTGACTGCCGGAGAGGGAGACGATGGCCTGCTGAATCGCCGTCGTGCCGACGTTCACAATATCAACGCGGACCCGGACGCGTTCACCGCCTTCCAAGACAAGGTTTCCATTTTCATCAAGGACCATCGCTTTAAAGCGGAGGGAAGAAGCCGCGGTCGCCGTTGCAGCCGGAGGCTGAGGCTTGCTTGTCGGGAGTCCCGCTGCAGGCTGGGGCAGCGTCGCCGGGGCGGAGGCCACTGCCGGCGCAGCCCCCTGGGTCGCTCCTCCGAAGGCTTGCCGAACATCCATCGAGACCTTCGCGGCAAAGTCGACAGAGGTGTCTTGGATAAATGGGTCGATGATGTAGTCGCAGTTGCGTTGGGTGGCCTCTAGGCGCAGTCGTTCTTGGCGTACGACCTTCACCTCGGATTCGCGCAAGACTTTCCCTGTGAGATCGTAGACCCGTGCGATGGCATTCAATTGAATATTCGCCGGGACGCGGTCGTAGACGTTGTCTTGCTGAAGTTTGAATGACCAATTCACCAGATCCACGCGCACCAGGGCTTCCGGAACTGCATCTTTGCTTCCGCCTCCTTCGTAGGAGACGGATTTGAATGTCCGATAGGCCCCTTCCACGAGAGCTTCTTCGAGTCGAGTTCCGAGCGGGACCTGCATGAGATGTCCGCATCCGTCGGTATACTCCGCCCGCAGATTTTTGATCGAAGCAGGGATTTCCAGCTTGACCGAGACGGGCAACGGATCACCCATTGGAGGAAACTCCAAGCGGCTCGCACATCCGACCCCAGTGATCAGGAAGAGCACCGTCAAGATGGTTCGAAGTGGCTTTCTGGGGGGGCTGGCGGGCATGGACAAGGAACCGTTCATGGAGTTCTCGCTCCGAGGGCTGGGGTTAATTTGGACGGGTCACCGTACCGGATTCAAAAGGTGAAAGCAACACGGAGCCGCCCATCTCTTGCGGCCTTGCGGCCACTCGATCTATGCTCGGTGCCCATGCTGACTCTGGGGCTTTCCAATATGCGCGATGCGGCAGCCGCCCTCGTCCAAGACGGGCGGATTGTGGCGGCTGCGGAAGAGGAACGGTTCGTTCGCATCAAGCATGTGTCCGCCTTGCCCGTTCATGCGATTCGATACTGCCTGAAAGAAGCCGGACTTCGTCTCTGCGATCTCGACGCGGTGGCGGTGCCGTGGAAGTATTGGGAAGTCGGCGCGCGCGCAAGGTTAGCGTTCAGCGCGATGTTCCGCTCGCCCGAACTGTTTCGAGAGAAGGGCCGGCGGTCGATTGAGCGTCTGCGTCAGGAGTGGTGGGAACTGGCCTGGATGCGACGGAAGCTGAGTGAGCAGATCGACGGGACGCCATGCCCGCCTGTCACGTTCCTCGATCATCACATGTGCCATGCTGCCAGCGCGTTTCTGGTCTCCCCATTTGAACAAGCGGCAGTCATGGTTGTCGACGGAGCCTCTGAGTCGCATTCGACCATGGTGGCGATGGCCGGCCGGCAACAGATTCAAGCGATCAGGCGCACGCCGCTTCCTCATTCCCTCGGCCAATTCTATGCTGCCATGACCGCATTTCTGGGGTTCAAGCCGGACCGCGATGAGTACATCGTGATGGGGCTGGCGGCGTATGGAGAGCCGCGTTATGCCGAGACCATTCGCCGACATATCCTTCGGCTGGTTCCCGACGGAACCTTTACACTGAATACCACGTTGCTGGATTTCCATCTGGCGCGTGTCGGGATCTTTGTTCCCGGGTTGATCTCCTTGCTGGGGGCGGCGCGGCTACCGGACGAGGAGGTGATGCAGCGACATCGCGATCTGGCCGCGAGCGTGCAGCTGGTGTTAGAGGAAGTCTTGCTGGCCTTGGCCCGCGCGCTTCGCATGAACACGAAGGCTGATCAACTCTGCCTCGCGGGCGGAGTGGCCTACAATTGTGTCGCCAATAGTCGACTGTGTCGGGAGGCGGGCTTTCGCGAAATCTATATTCCTCCCGCCGCCGGTGACTCCGGTGCCGCGATGGGTGCCGCGTTGTGGCACACGTTTCGGCGCGGGGCAATGACTCAGCGTCCGGTCATGACGACGGCCTATTGGGGGCCGCAGTTCAGTGAAATGGATTGTCAGACGACATTGCGGCGAGCGGGGTTACAGGCTCAGCGGTTAGGCGATGCGGCGTTGTGCGACCTCGTGGCCCAGGAGCTCTCAAACGGCAAATTAGTCTTCTGGTTCCAGGGGCGGATGGAGTGGGGGCCGCGGGCGTTGGGCAATCGCAGCCTGCTGGCCGATCCGCGCCGGGAGGACATTCGCGCGCTCATCAATGCCAAGGTCAAACAGCGTGAATTATTCCGTCCCTTTGCGCCCTCCGTGCTGGCAGAAGAAGCGGACGCGTATTTCGATGTGCCGGCCCCTTCTCCATTTATGATGTTGACGGTCTCTGTGAAGCCTAGTGCGAAAGGCATTATCCCGGCGGTGGTGCATGTGGACGGGTCGGCGCGAGTTCAAACGGTCGATCGGCAAGCCAATCCCCTCTTTCATCAATTGCTGCAGGCCTTCGCCCGGCGGACCGGGGTCCCGGTTCTCCTCAACACCTCCTTTAATGTGCAGGAGCCGATCGTCTGTTCGCCGGAAGAAGCGGTTCGCTGCTTCCAGCGCACCGAGGTCGATTGGCTGGTATTGGGGAACCTGCTTGTGGCAAATCAGGCCGGTTCCCGCCTGCTATGAAACGCTCGCGTCGGAATGGTATGCCGGCGAGCTCAGGTCAGGGACCCGCCATTCGCACTTCGGCATTGAATGCCCTTCTGCTTCTGATCATTGCGAACTTTGCGCTCCAGCCGTTGACCGAGCCGGACTTTGGCTGGCATTTGCGGACCGGATTGGATTGGCTCATGACCGGAGGGCATCTGCCGTCGCTCGATCCCTACTCGCACACGATGCCGGATTGGCCCTGGGTGGAGCATGCGTGGCTGACTGATCTCGTGCTCGGGTGGCTCTACAGCTCCGGAGGTCCCGCCGGGGGCCTGCTTGTCATCGCGTTCTTCGGTCTCGTCACAGCTGCGGCCTGGATCATTGCGGCGCGGACCGGGCAGGCGATCTGGCCGCTTCGCCTGGCGGCCTGCGCCTTGTCCTTATGGGTGGCACTGCCGTTTCTGGGGGCGCGTACGCAAGTGGTGACCTTGCTTGGTGTGGCGGTGGTCCTGATGGTGCTTGATCGGTTGCGACAAGGTGCAAGCTGGATGGTCTGGATCCTCCCGCCGCTGTTTCTTTTCTGGGCCAATCTGCACGGCGGATTTACGGCGGGGCTCTTTCTCGTGGCGGTCGTGGTCGGGTTGAATTGGTGTGTGGCCATGATTGTTCGTGTGCGGTTTGATGTGGTTGGAAGGTTGGATGAGTGGCATCTGCCTTCGGCTGATCTGTGGCGGCTGACGCTGGCTACCGGGCTTGCCGGTCTGGTGACGCTTCTGAATCCCTATGGCTGGCGGCTCCACCAAGAAATTATGGATTCGCTGGCGAATCACTTTATGGTGGCGACGCTCCAGGAATGGCAGCCGCCTTCCCTGGAGACCTTGGCTGGCCGACTGTTTGGTGTTTATCTGGGGGGACTGACGGTTGCGGTGGTGCTTTGGTATCGGCGACTTGAGCCCGTGCGCATTGGAGTGTTATTGGCATTTCTCTTCGTAGCCTGCCGGCATCTGCGGAACATCCCGCTTTTCTTGATCGTGAGTCTCCCTCTCGCCGTTGAGTTGCTACAAATTGGGTGTGACCGGATAATTTCGGTCCTGAAGCTACAGCAGCGTGGATCGGCACAGTGGGCGATGGGCATCACGGGGGCACTGGCCTGCTTGCTGATCGTTCTCGGTCCCGATCATGTGAGAGCGGTGTGGCGGTTCGGAGCGAACCCTGACGTCGCATTTCGCCAAACGTCCTATCCTATTGAAGCGGTCCAGTGGATTCGCGCCCATCGCGATCGCTTGGGGACCAGACCGGTCCACGACTATCAGTATGGCGGCTTTCTGCTGTGGCAGCTGCCGGGACTCAAGACATTTATTGATGGGCGGATGCCGGCCTGGCAAATCGGAGATCGGTGGATCTTCAAGGATTATGTCGATCTTCTTTCGGCACCGGTTCCTCGGACGGATCTCCTCGACAAATACGCGGTGGATTGGGCGTTGCTGAAACGAGGGACGGCGCTTGCGGCTCTGTTGGCCGCGACGCCGGGGTGGAGCCACGAATACGAGGATATGAAGGTGGTGATTTATACGAGGGGGAAGTTTCCGGCTGAGGGCGCTACTCCGTGATCGGGGAAGAATTACTGAGGGAGGCGACAGCGTCTGGTGCCGCAAGCGGAGAGTAGTATCCTCTGGCCGCGTTCCGGTGAATGATGGTGAATTCACGGAGCATGGCGATGCTATCCCGAACGAGCCGCACCTTCGATCCCGGTTGATCGGCCCAATTCACGGGAACTTCGGCGATCCGATAGCCGCGCTGCTGAGCGATGAACAAGAGTTCAAGGTCAAAGCCGTAGCCATTGATGGTCGACACGGAGAAAAGATCGCGAGCGACTGATCGTTCGAATAGTTTGAATCCGCATTGCGTATCGCCGATTCCACGAATTCCTCCCAAGCGGACCATCGCGTTGAAGCAGCCGCCCAGGATGCTCCGGTGCCAGCGGGCGTTCACTTCGAATCCTCGCTGCCGGGAGGCCAGGCTCCGTGAACCGATGGCCACGTCGGCGCCGTTCCTGATGGCTTGTTCGAGCCGGTCGAGTTCCGTAATGGCGGTGGCCCCGTCGGCGTCAGTGAATAGCTGCAGCCGGCCTCGTGCGGCCAGCATGCCCTGCCTGACGGCCCCGCCTTTTCCCATGCAGGTCGGGAGCGGAATCACCCGTAACGCCGGGTCGGTTTTGGCAAAGCTACGGACGACTTTGATCGTGTCGTCCTGGCTGCCGTCATCAACGACGATGATTTCATAGGAGCGGTCTTGTCGGGAAAGCGAGTCGTGAATCGAGCGTAGATGGGGGAGTATACGCGTGGCTTCGTTGTGGGCTGGGATGACGATGGAGAGATCCAGTACTCTGTAGAATTCTTCCTGCGTCACCGGATCTTCCCCTTCGCGTCCTGCGTGGAAGTACCCTTGAAGTGATGCCACGGTAAAGGACTCTGTGCGCGATTTCAAGTGGGGCCGATCGACCCTAAGAGGACTTGACAGATCTGCAGAGGGGGAGCGAACGTATACTTAAGTGAGGGTCGATATATTACCATCCACTTGAGCCTGGAGGTGCCTCATGCACAATCTGGTTCGCGGTGCCGCTCTTCTGACAGTGTGTGTGCTCGTTGCCGCCTGTGCAAACGCGGTTCCTCCGAGTCGCATGGGCCACTATCTCAAGTTTGACCAACCCTCAGCCCCTGAATCGCTCCTCAAAACGGAGCCGCGTCCGTTAAAAGCCGGTTTGGTGCTCGTGCCGGATGAGCCGGATCAAACTGCCGCAGCCGTGTTACCCGAAGAGGCGCTCGTGCGATTAGGGGATACGCTCAAGCAGGATATTGCGCGGGTCTTACCTGTGACCGTGACCGAGGTATTTTCGGCGGGAGGGGTGCGTCCTCAGGATCAAGGCGGAGATCTCACCCGACTGGTCGATCTGGCGAAGAGTAAGGGTTTGGATTATTTGGCGGTGGTGGTGGTCTCGAGCGCAGAGCAGGAATATCCCGTCACGCTCTTCCTGGGATGGACCTCGCATGCGCAGCCGGGCTACCGACGGGATAATTGGTCGCTCTTGGAGTTTGCGTTGATCGAGGTCAAGTCCGGCAAGGCGGTCATGCAGGCCGAGGGGCGAGGATGGGCGACGTTGGATCGCCCCACAGCCCCGGGGATCAATCAATGGTACCCGGTCGTCTATCTCAGGCCGCAGGAGCCTGAGCGGCGGATCTGGCCGCCAACTTATGAAGGAGCTCCCAATACCTTGCGCGTGGTATCGTTTGAGCAAGCCGAGAAACGGCTTGCATTGAAGCTTCAGAACTCCTGGCTGGGTCAGCTGGAAGCCGATGCGGCGGCTCGCCGAAGCAGTTGAGTCTTATGGCTGGCTCGTCACGTCTGGCGTTCATGTCTTTCGGCAAGTCCTCTTCAGGTCGCTGTATAGGCAGCCTGAAGAGGACTTTTCCTCTTTGAAGCCCAAGGAATGATTAGTGTAAGATGTACCGTTCGGTCGGTCGCTACCCAGCTGGTTACCGATCAGAGTGAGGTGTCTTGTGAGTTCAACCGTCGGGAGGAACTGAGCATGGTCTATCGGAGTCAGCAGGCGACCAAGTTTGTGATTGGTTGTGGGCTTGTACTTGCGGCCACGGTCGCAGGCGGGTTGATCGGAGCCCCCGCTGCATTGGCGGCAGGCGTTCCTCCGGCATTTACCCAAGGTTTTTCTGAGATCGTCAAGAAAGTGACCCCTGCGGTTGTGAATATCGCCGTGACAGGCGGTGGCGGGGAAGGTGGTCGTCGCCGGGGCGGGCTTCCCCCCGGACCGTTCGGCGGACCTCCTGGTGGTGGTGAAGAGCCGGGTGGAGGAGATCTTCCGACGCCGCCTCCGATGCCGCCGGGCCCTCCAGGGGGGCATGGACGACCTGAGCAGAGTGCCGGGTCGGGGGTCATTCTGGATCCTAATGGCTATATCGTCACGAACAACCACGTGGTCGAAGGTGCGACACAGATTACGGTGACGCTGAGTGATCGGCGGGAGTTCACGGCCAAGACCGTGGGAACCGATCCGAAGACCGATTTGGCGGTGATCAAGATCGAGGCGAAGGACCTGCCTTCACTGAAATGGGCCGACTACGACAAGCTAGCCGTGGGAGATTTGGTGTTGGCCGTCGGCAGTCCGTTCGGGCTGAGTTCTACCGTGACATTGGGCATCATCAGTGCGTTGGGCCGCGGGAACGTGGGCATCGCCGACTACGAAGATTTTATTCAGACCGACGCGGCGATCAATCCGGGTAACTCCGGCGGGGCGCTGGTCAACATGAACGGCGAATTGATGGGTATCAATACCGCCATTTTCTCCCGCACCGGTGGTTCAGAGGGAATCGGGTTTGCCATTCCCAGCAGCATTGCGGTGGATATTGTCGACAGCCTTCAAAAAACCGGCAAAGTCGTCCGCGGCTGGATGGGCGTGGCGATTCAGGAAATTACGCCGGCCTTGGCCAAGTCGTTTAAGTTGCCGGAGCAACGCAAGGGCGTGCTCATCAGCGACGTGAATGAAAATGGACCGTCGGCTGCCGCCGGAATGAAGCGCGGCGACGTGGTCATCGCGTTCAACGGTAAGGAAGTTCAAAGCGTGAGCCAGCTGCGTAATCTGGTGGCGCGGACCATGGTAGGCAAAGATGCCCAAGTGAAAGTCCTGCGCGACGGGAAAGAGCAAACCATCTCCGTGAAGGTCGCTGAACGGCCGTCCGACGAGTTGCTGGCCAAGAAGGATGCGGCTCCACCCAAGGAACAGGGTGAGACGATCAAGTTGCCGGACAATGTGCTGGCGTCGCTCAAGATTCAAGCGTTGGACAATGCGATCATGAGCCAGCTGAACATCCCGGCCAAGACGACGGGCGTGGTCGTCACAAGCGTGGAGCCGGGCGGTCAGGCCGAAGCGGCGGGATTGCAGCGTGGAGACATCATTCAGGAGGTCAATCACGAGACCGTCAAGACCGTGGACGACTTTCTGAAGGCTGCGAACAAGATCAAGAAAGACGAATTGGCCGTGCTGCTGGTGAATCGGCAGGGCAATAGCCTGTTCGTGGCAGTCAATCCAAAGTAGATGAGTATGCGGCGCCGGTGATCAGGTGTGATCCGGCGCCGCATCGTTCTGTACGATGAGGGCGCGGTGCTGAACGATTTCAACCGGTGGTTGCAAGACTCGGTCTTCAAGCCTCTGGAAGACAAAAAAATGCCGGTCATGGAGCACCTGGTGGAGCTCCAGGTCCGGCTCACACGCGCCGTCATCGTGACGGCGATCGTGTTTGTCGTCACGTTTTTCTACGCCGATGCCCTTGTGAAGTGGCTCCGCATCCCCCTCCAGAATATGTTTGTGCCCAGCACGTTGTCCTGGGAGCCGACGGACCTGCCAACGGTCCCGTTTGTCTTTCTGGCTCCCGGTGAAGCCCTCTGGCAGAACGTCAAAGTGGCGGGTTTGTTCGCCGTGGTGCTGGCGACGCCGTATATTCTCTTGGAGTTTTGGCAGTTTGTCGTACCGGGGCTGCACGTGCAGGAGCGTCGTTTTGTCGGCCCCTTCGTCATGTTGAGCACGCTGGCGTTTCTGGCCGGAGTGACCTTCTCATTTTTCTTTGTGCTGCCCTTCGCCTTGAATTTTCTCATTTCATACGGCGTGAATGCCGGCTTTATTCCCCAGTTGTCGATCGCCCAGTATGTCGGTTTCGCCCTGTGGTTTTTGCTCGTCTTCGGGCTGATCTTCGAAGTGCCGCTGGCGATTACGCTGATGGCCAAGCTAGGCTGGGTCGATGCGCCGTTTCTGCGGCGCTATCGAAAATGGGCGCTGCTGGGGGCCTTTATCATTGCCGCCATTCTCACGCCGACGCCCGATCCCTTCAACCAGTGCCTCATGGCGTTGCCCATGTATGTCTTTTATGAAGTCGGCATCATCAGCGCCGGCTTCTTCAATAAGAAGAAACCGGCGCCGGAAGAAGCCGACGCCGCGGATGTGCCGCCGCTGACGCCGGCGACCGTGCCGGCCGGTGCCGCGCGCATGTCGAAGTCCGGCGACAGCGAGTATGTTGGAGTGCCGAGCGGGAATCCCCGTCGATAACCGAAGCCTGAGGCTTCATGTCATATAGAAGGACACACTATGGCCCGTGAACTGAATGTCATTCAACCGTCCGCATCCGGGGGAAGCGATGCCTGCACCTACATGTGGGCCTGCGCGATTTGTGACGAGAACGAATCTTGTCAGAAGGATAAAGAAGGCCATAGCCGATGGCTCGTCGCCAAGCGGATGGAGCGCATCGAGTACAAAGTGCTGATCATGAGCAACAAGGGCGGTGTGGGGAAGAGTACCTGCACGACCAACCTCGCGGTCAGCCTGGCACTCAAGGGCTGGCACGTGGGCATCTGCGACATGGACATTCATGGGCCGAACATTCCGAAGATGGTCGGGGCAGAAGGACAGAAGCTCAAGATCAGCACCTCAGGCGGCATCATTCCTTTTCAGGCCTATAACCTGAAAATCGCTTCCATGTCGTTCCTGCTCCAGAATCCTGATGACCCCATCATCTGGCGCGACGCGTACAAGTATGAATTCATCAATCAGCTGTTGGGCGGCGTGGAGTGGCAGGATCTGAACTTTCTGTTCATCGATTTGCCGCCGGGGACCGGCAACGAATCGGTCACGACGATCGACCTGCTCGGCAATGTGAGCGGCGCGGTCATTATCACGACACCGCAGGAAGTCGCCCTGTTGGATTCGCGCAAGTCGGTGACGTTCTGCAAAGACAGTGAAGTGCCGATCATCGGTATCGTGGAAAACATGAGCGGTCTGGAGTGTCCGCATTGTCATCAGAATATCGAAGTGTTCAGGAAGGGCGGGGGGGAAGCTTCCGCCAACGACATGGGTGTGCCGTTCCTTGGGCGGATTCCGCTCGATCCCGATGTCGTGATGCAGTCGGATGCGGGCGAGCCGTTTGCGATGTTCAATTCCGATACGGCGACGGCTGAGTGCTATCACAATATCGCCAATCAGATCGAAGCGTTTTGCAAGAAGAGCGGGTCGCTGGTAAAAGTGGCGCCGCGGCACGCGCCACATTGAGATGGGAGCGATTGTGAAGGCGAACGACGCAACAGAAGGACTCACGCGCCTTGAAGAGGCGCAGCGGATCGTCTTGGAGGCCACTCCGACGCTGGGCCTGGAGAAAGTGTCGATCCTCGACGCGCTGGGACGTGTATTGGGCGAGGATATCGTCGCCGAGCGGGACAATCCGCCGTGGAACAACAGCGCCATGGACGGGTTCGCCGTGCGCTGGGAGGATATCAAACAGGAGCATGCGATCGAAAAGACCGTCACGCTGAAGGTGATTGAAGATGTCCCGGCCGGGAAAATGCCGACGAAGTCCGTCGGTCCCGGGCAGGCGATTCGTATTATGACCGGGGCGCCGATTCCGCAAGGAGCGGATACGGTACTGAAAGTGGAAGATACGGAACACACGCTGGATTCCGTTCGCGTCTTCAAACCTGAACCGCGCGGGTCCAATATCCGGCCGCAAGGCGAAGATGTGAAGAAGGGCGAATGCATCATTGCCAAGGGGACACAGATTCGTCCCGGTGACGCGGGCATGTTGGCGATTCTCGCGAAGTCCTTTGTCTTTGTCTATCAGCGCCCGCGGGTGGCCATTCTGTCGACGGGCGATGAGTTGGCCGATCTGGATGAGCGATTCAGCGAAGAGAAAATCATCAATTCGAACAGCTACGGGATTGCCGCGGCGGTGCAGGAGGCCGGCGGCATTCCTTTCCTGCTCGGGATTGCCCGCGATACTCCGGCGGCGTTGAAGGAGAAGATCTCCCATGGGCTGACGGCGGATGTGTTGGTCCTGTCCGGGGGCGTGTCGATGGGAGACTACGATTTTACCAAAGCCGTATTCCGCGAATTGGGCGCCGAGATGAATTTTTGGAAGCTTGCGATCCGTCCTGGGCAACCCCTGGCCTTCGGCAAGATTCAGGGCAAGTTGGCCTTCGGCCTGCCGGGGAATCCGGTCTCGTCGATGGTGACTTTCGAGCAACTGGTGCGGCCGGCCATCTTGAAGATGAACGGGCACCGGACCTACGGGCGGCCGCTGGTGCATGCAGTCATCCAGGAGAAGTTTTCGAAACGAACGGACCGCCGGCATTTCCTTCGCGGCGTGCTGACGCGGGAAGACGGTGTCTTCAAAGTTCGGACGACCGGTGCGCAAGGGTCGGGAATCTTGACGTCGATGGTGAAGGCGAATTGCTTGATCGATATTCCGGTCGAAGTGGAACGGGTGAATCCTGGCGATCTGGTGACCGTGCAATTATTGAGCGGGGAAGCCTGGAAGACGCAGTCGGAAGAGACTCACAGCATCGGGCATAAGACGTCCTGTTGTTGATCGTGGAAAGGGACTGAGTTCATGCCGGTGCCCATCGTGTCATTTGTCGGCCGGTCGAACAGCGGCAAGACCACGCTGATTGAGCGCGTGATTCCCGAGTTGGTGCGGGCGGGCTATCGCGTGGCGACGGTGAAGCATGCCGGCCACGGGTTCGATCTCGATACCGAAGGGAAAGATAGCTGGCGCCATAAACGTGCGGGGGCCAGCAGTGTCATCGTGATGTCCCGCGGCAGTCTGGCGATGTTTGCCGATGTGCCGGAGGAAATGAAGGTTGAGGAAATTCGGGACCGGTTTCTCGATGGCTCCTACGATCTCATTATTGCGGAAGGCTGGAAGAGTGAGGGGTATCTGAAGATCGTCGTCATCCGTGAACAGGTCGGCGAAGTGCCGGTCTCTCCCGACGGGCTGTTGGCGGTGGTATCCGATAAGCCGATCGATCTTCCTGTGCCGGTGCTCGATTTGAACGATGTCACGGGTGTCGCGGCCCTCATCATCAAGCACTTTCCGCGCGTCACGCATGAATTGGAACCGTAAAGCGACGCTGGTTCTGGCCCTGATCGTCGGAGCATTCGTCTTCGGCGGGATCGCAATTCCCCTGACCAATCATCCGAAGTTCTGTGCCAGTTGTCATACCATCACGCCCTCGTATGACAGCTGGGTGACGTCGTCCCATAAAGAGGTGACCTGTGTGGCCTGCCATGTCCGTCCCGGCCTTGAAGGATGGATTCATGACAAAGCATGGAATGGGACGAAGGATTCGATGATTCATCTGTTCGGCACGCCGACCGATTCCCACAATCTTCAGGCGAAGGTGGAGTCGGATGTCTGTGTGGGTTGTCACCGGAACATTCTGAGGGTGTCTGAAATCGCCACGCGGGATCTGCCTCCGCCTGTCAAGGACGTGGGGCTGGTGATGAGTCACCGGGCGCATATGGAGGCCTTTGGTGTGAGGGGGCAGGGCGAGGGGTGCACCACATGCCATTCAGCCGTGGTGCATGAAAAGCCGATCAAGGGCTATCCGATCGTGATTCCTCGTGGCCATGTGTCGGCTGACAGCCAGCCCTGGTATCCCGATCATCCCGAAGGATCGTATCTCCGCACCAGGACGTTGTCCGACTGTTTTCGCTGCCATGACGGCAAGCAGGAGTATCAGGGGAAGCCGGTCAGCCGAAAGTGCGAGACGTGCCATATCCCTGAAAAAATCAGTGCGGCCTTATTGTTCAATTGAGATCTGAGACTTTTGCGATGGCGTCACCCGTTCTTGAAGTCCGTAATCTGACCAAAACGTTCGGCGACTTTACGGCCGTCAACGGCATTTCGTTCGCCCTGCACCCTGGTGAGATCCTCGGAGTCTTAGGGCCGAACGGCGCGGGCAAGACGACGACGATGCACATGCTGCTGGGTCTCATTACACCCACTTCCGGGACGATCTCGATGTTCGGGATGGATCTGGAGACTCATCGGGAGGCGATTCTGCAGCGGGTGAATTTTTCATCCACGTATATGTCGATGCCGCAATCGCTGACGGTCGAAGAAAATCTGTGGGTCGTGGCCCGGCTCTATGGCCTGCCCGATGTCCAGCGAAAGATCGATGACATTGTGAAGAAGTTGGAGATGGGGGAGTTTCGGCACAAGGTCACGCGCAAGCTTTCGTCGGGGCAGATGACCAGGCTCACGTTGGCGAAGGCCTTTTTGACTGAGCCGAAGATCCTCTTCCTGGACGAACCGACAGCCAGCCTGGATCCTGATATCGCGCATAAGATCCGGGCCTTGCTGAAGGATGAACAGCGCGCTTCCGGTTTGAGTGTTCTCTATACCTCGCATAACATGCGGGAGATGGAAGAAATGTCGGATCGCATTATCTTCCTCCAAAAAGGAAATCTTGTGGCAGAGGGTACGGCTGCTCAAATTGTCTCCCGTTTCGGACAGACAGATCTCGAAGATGTGTTTTTGAAGTTAGCCCGAGAATCGTAGCGGCCCCGCAAGGCGGGGAAGGAATGGAGCGCTCCTATCATGGTAGAGACAGCCATCTCGTTTGTACTAGGGCTGGTGCTGGGCGGATTTGGAATCAGTGCCTGTTGGGGACTCTTTTGGTCGATCCTGGCCATCGTGGGTGTGCTGCGCGGCACCAGTAAGTGGCAAGTGGTGCGGGCCAGCCTGACGGCGGGATTGGTCCCTCTCCTGATGGTGACAGCGGTGGCGTGGATGATGGATAGCGCGCGCGTGGGTACCTGGCCCTTTCTGCTGGGAGTGGCGGGAATTCCGGTGACGCTGCTCGGATTGGGTCTGAGAAAATTACCGGACGGCACGCGTGTCGGCGAGCGGCTCGTGGGTGGAGCCCAGACGATGATGGATACCATGCTGGGACGGCATCATGAGTGCGGAGGATGCGGTGAGGAACATCACCACTAAGGCCCAATGAAGCTCCACCGAATTACTGCCATCGTGTTCCGTCACCTCTACCTCTATCGCCGGAGCTTGCCCCGGATAATGGAGATTTTCTACTGGCCGTTTCTCGATCTCGTCATCTGGGGATTTATTACCCTCTATCTCGCGCGGTATCAGACGCAGGTTCCCGGTTTCGTGACCTTTTTCCTCGGAGCGCTGATCCTCTGGGACGTGCTGTTCCGGTCGCAACAGGGGATCACGATTTCGTTCCTCGAAGAACTCTGGTCCCGCAACCTGATGAATCTGTTCGCGAGTCCGCTGAAGCCGAGTGAGTTTCTTGCTGCGACAATGATCATGAGCATCTTCAAGGTCGCCTGTGTGTCGTTGGTGATGGGGTTCTGCGCCTGGCTGTTTTACGATTACAGTATTTTGATTATCGGACTCTGGCTGCTCCCTTTCGTGCTGAATTTGGTGGTCACCGGATGGGTCATCGGCGTCTTTACCACCTCACTGATCATGCGGTTCGGGCAGGAGGCCGAGGTGTTGGCCTGGAGCATGGTGTTCCTCTTTCAGCCGATCTCCTGTGTGTTCTATCCGATGGATGTTCTACCGGCCTGGCTGAAGCCGGTCGCCTGGGCTAATCCGGCCGCGCATGTCTTTGAAGGAATGCGCGGCGTCCTCAGCCAGACCGGTCAGCCGGTTGAGCATCTTTGCTGGGCGATCGGGCTGAACCTCCTGTTTTTGACGGCCATGATCGCCTGGTTTCACCGGACGTTTGCCTATTGCCGGAACCAGGGTCTGCTGGTTCGGGTCGGGGAGTGACATTGAATTCACCGGACCCCTATGGTAGGCTACAATTACCTCATCGCCAGGGCCTCGCGATGAATCGTTAAAATAAAGCAGGCCCGCAACGATGTTGCCTTGCCCGGGAATTTCGTCGGAAGTCAGACCTGAGTCGCCGCATTGATCGCGTCTTCGGCCCGCTCCTTCCTCCGTCACTCGAGTCCAAGACAATATCATCATTTTCAAAGGAGGAACCCACATGGGTTCGAAGATCTACGTCGGTGGGTTGCCTTATGCGGCGACCGAACAACAACTCAGTGAACTGTTTGCCGCGCATGGGGCTGTCGAGTCCGCGCGCGTGATCACGGACAAGTTCACCGGCCAGTCACGGGGCTTCGGCTTCGTGGAGATGGCCTCTGATTCAGAAGCTCAAGCGGCTATTACGGCTTTGAACGGCGCCGATTTCGGCGGCCGGACCTTGACCGTCAATGAAGCGCGCCCACAGGAGCCCCGCACGGGCGGCGGCGGTGGTGGCGGACGCGGTGGATTTGGCGGGGGCGGGGGTGGCCGTGGTGGTAACGGCGGTGGTGGCGGCGGTAAGCGCGACCGCTGGTAATACATTCTGTGCCATGAGTCGTGAAGGGGCTGTCACCGCAAGGTGGCAGCCCCTTCGGCGTTTCTGCGACCGGCGGCCTTGTCATTCTAAAGACGAGGGTGATAAGACAGCTTGGTCGGGGCGCCGGTCCGTTGTTCCAAGGAGGAAGATTGTGGGGAGTCAGGGAGAGGTACGTTCGTCGACGGTGGCGCTCTCGGAGCTGCAGTCGTTTTCATTCCGCCAGAGTCCGGTGCTGGTCGTGGAAAACTTTTGGTCGGCCGATGAGCGGCAGTATTTCCGCGACGCGATGAATCAGGCGGCCTGGAAGAGTTTGTCGGATCTTCCCAAGGTGCGGGAAGATTTCCCGGATTCAGGCAATTGGGCGAAAGCGGAGATCGGCCCGGCGCAGGGGAATCGATTCTTGTCCCGATTGCAGCTGCCTTGTATTCAGGAACACATGGAATCGTTTCCGAACATCATCGGCCGCCACATGGGGTTCAGTTACTACTCGTATTCGGCCGGGGATTGCTTGCTGACGCACGACGATACCGATCAGGGGCAGCCGGTCGGAGGCCGACGGGCCCCGTCACGGCGAATTGCGCTGGTGAGTTATTTCCACGAGGAGTGGCAGTCGGATTGGGGAGGGGAACTGATCGTCTATGCCACTCGTTCGACCCACACGGCAGAGAAGCCGGCATTGTCCGTCACGCATTGTATCGAGCCTCGTCCGGGGTCCCTGGTCATGTTCACCGTGCCGCGGTTTCACCGTGTGTGTCGGGTCGATCAAACGGCCGGTCAACACCGACGCCTCTCCATCGCAGGCTGGTTCATGACGGAGCATGCCTAGCCATCCCGCCTGGTTCAAGGACGCACAACGTTCATAGTGTATGTGGATGAGGTCTGAGGGAGGGGTTACCCGAACCAGTCGACATCGTTCGCCGCTTTCCCCAGATGCAGATTGAGCGCCGGAGGGGGACTCTGGAGGACATCGCGGATCAGCTGAATCAAAGCAGCTTTTTCAAACGGCTTTTGCAGGAATGGCAGTGCGCCTCGCTTGATGCCGTGGCTGGTGAGTTCCTTGTCAGGATTCCCCGACATAAGGATGATTCGGAGCCCTTGGCGCATGGTGGCGGCGCGCATGGCCAGTTCATGCCCATGGACATGGGGAAACGCATTCGAACCGGAAGCGAGCTGGAATCCCGGAGGAGGCAGTACCAGGTCGGTCAGTAAGACATCAATCGGCCCCTCGTGCTTTGAACAGATTTTCAGCGCCTCCGAACTGCCATCCGCTTCCAGGATTGTGTAGCCTTCAGCCTGGAGGAGTGCGCGGCATAACTTGATGATGGACGGCTCGTCATCCACGACGAGAATTGTTGCGGGTGAGTGAGACGCTGGGCTATTGGCGGCAGTCTGATCCATATGGGGCTACTACTTAATCGGTTAGACTCAGCCTATTCTTGAGTCGTCATCAGCGCCAGAAAATATGTATTTTGTGCTAGTCGCGGAGGGGGGGCAGGACGGCAGGTCGATCATCGAGACCGGGACTCGGTTTTGACGGCCTGGATTATGACGGAGAAATCGGTGGGGCCGGCTGCTTCCATCCTCCCCCCAACGCTTTGAACAGGCTGACCATATCCGTCAATCGTGCCCGTTCAGTCAGGACTACTTGGGTTTCGGCCGAGAGCACAACCCGTTGGGCATCAAGCACATCCAGGTAATTCACCAGGCCTTTGCGATACCTGACTGTGGCCAGGGTCACAGCCGTCCTGGCAGCCGCGAGCTGTTCCTGCTGGCGAGCCAACTGCTCGCCTCTGCTATTCAGGGACACCAGCAGATCGGCCACTTCCCGAAAGGCCTGGAGGATGGTCTGCTGATAGCTTTCCAACATTTGCTGGTAGCGCGATTCCGCCTGATCGAGCCGTGCCACATTCGTTCCGCCGAGGAAAATCGGCAGGGTGATCGATGGACCGATACTGTAGTTCCAGCTGTTTCCTGAAAACCAGTTGGCGAATTCGGCGCTTTGGAGGCCGCCCTGTCCGGTGATGGACAGGGTCGGGAAGAAGTAGGCGCGGGCCTGGCCGATCCGGGCATTCGCGGCCATCAGCGTGGATTCTGATTGGAGAATATCCGGTCGCCGTTCGAGTAACTGAGAGGGCAAACCGACGGGAATTTCCGGTTGCGTCACGGCGGCGCTCAGAGCCTTGCGAGGAAGGTCAATCGAGCCGGGCGATGAACCCGTGAGGACCTCAAGGCGATGCAGTTCCACCGTCCGGCTTCGCGTCAAGTCGGGGAGCAATCCGGCAGCTTCGGCCAATAAAACGTCGGTTCTCGCCACATCCAGGTCGGAGGCGAGGCCGACCGATGCCCGCTTCTTGATAATGTCCAAGGATTCCTGTCGTACTGCAACGGTTCTGGCAGCAATCTCAATCTGTTCGTCGAGCTCACGAATGCGGAAGTAAGACTGTCCAAGATCGCTGATCAAAGACAGGGCGACCGCCCTGGCATCCTGTTCATTCGCGCCGACCTCGGCGACGGCAGCCTCTTCCCCGCGGCGGATGCGGCCCCAGAAATCCAGTTCCCAGCGCAGATCCATGGATCCGTTCCAGAGGTTGAATGTACTGCCGGGGGTGGCGAAGACTTGCGGCCCCGGCTGTCCGCCTCGGGCAAGCCCCAGGCCCGCGAAGGTGTTTTTCGAGACGGCCAGACTGCTGTAACTGCCCTGTAGGTTGACCTGGGGATAGAGTCCCGCCGAGGCAGACATGACGGCCGCGCGGCTTTCGAGCACGCGGGCCACCGCGCGTTTCACATCGTGATTCTGCTGCAGGGCGCGCTCGATGAGACCGGTGAGTTCGTCGTTTCCGAATGCGCACCACCATTCGGCATCGGGCTGCTGATCGGCGGGAAATTGCGCCGGATCTGCCTCTGCGATGTTCGACCAGTTGCTCGGAACGTCGACGGCCGGGCGTTCATAGTTCTTTCCCTGTACGCAGGCAGTCAGACTCAGAGCCGCGAGTACGATTGTAAGGGTCGACGTGCGCCGCGTCATGGCGCCGGCTCCTGCTGGCGAGCTGCGGCAGGGTGGGATGCTGATGCTGCCGGGCCGGCAGGTTGGCGTTGGATGAACACATCAACTTGTTGGCCGGCATAGACGGGAAACGGCGGACGATCAAATCGGTAGATGATCTGAAGGACTCTGGTGTCGACTCGTTCGGTATTCTCTCCCGTCAGCGATTTCTTCGGGACGACATAGGGCTCGATGCGGACGAAGGTGAGCGGAATCTTTGTGCCGGCCATCGATTTGAGAGAGGCTACTCCCGATGCCTGTGGAACGACCAGCGGGGCGTTCACCTCGTCGACGTCGGCTCTAATTTGCAACCGCTGGGTGTCGCCGAGGAGCATGAGCGGCTCGCTCGATCCCGGAGTCGCGTATTCTCCCGCTCGAACATTGACCTGCAAAATGGCTCCATCGCGGGGAGCTCGAACAGTCAGCCGGTCGAGGAGCATCGTGACTTCCTCGCGCTGGGCGATGGCTTGCTTCAGATTGGCTTCGAGGCGCTGCTGCGTGCGCTTCGCAACCTCGAGGGCATACCACGTGCGCTTGAGATCGTCTTCACTCACGGCACGTTCATCGTGCACGGATTTGAGTCGGCGCAACTGGGTGTCGAGATCGCCGATGCGGTATTTCTGCTCGTCGATCTGGGCTTGCAGCGGCGGAATTGCCGCGTCGCGGATCAGCAATTGGGCGCGCAATTCCCGGTCGTCGAGTTGGAAAAGCGGGGCCTGCTCTTTCACCTGATCGCCGACGGCTACGAACATCTTGGTAATCAGGCCGGCGACCGGTGGGGCGATGCGGACGTTTTCGTTCACGGACTCGATGATTCCGGATGCCGCCACGGTCTGTTCATAGGGTGAACGGGGCGGCTCAGAAATCGGTGTGGGCATCGGTTCGGTTTTATTGGCGCCCATCAGGACCCAGGCTGCGAAGGCAATCCCGGCCAGGGCGGCCCATACACTGACGCGTTTGAGGATAATCATGCCGTGCCCTCTCTCGTAATCGTTTCGATGCCGACAATCCGTCCATCCGTGAGGTTGGCCATACGGTCGCCGAAGTGAAAGATGCGGCTGTCGTGAGTGACGATGACGACACAGCGGTCCGGTGCGCGTCCCACTTCGCGTAACAGCTCCATGATCTTCTGTCCGTTTTGGCCATCCAGTGCCGCAGTCGGCTCATCGCAGATGAGCAGGCGCGGTTCATTGACCAGCGCCCTGGCGATGGCGACTCGTTGTTGCTGCCCACCGGATAAGTTCTTGGGCAGGAATTCAGCCCGGTCACCGAGGCCGACTCGCTCGAGCATGGCCCGCGCCCGCCGTAAGGCTTCGGAGCGACCGATCTTCTGGATCAGGAGCGGCACGGCGACGTTCTCGGCTGCCGTCAATGCAGGCAGCAGATTGAATTGCTGATAGATGAAGCCCATCGTCTGGCCGCGGAATGTCGTGCGCTTCCCTGCCGGCAGATCGCTCAGCGGCACCCCCAGCACATCGATGTCGCCTTCATCAATGTCGAGAATGCCGGCAATGGCTGACAACAGGGTGGTTT
This sequence comes from Nitrospira sp., assembly GCA_030653545.1. NCBI lineage: Bacteria > Pseudomonadati > Nitrospirota > Nitrospiria > Nitrospirales > Nitrospiraceae > Nitrospira > Nitrospira sp. The sequence continues at coordinate 50,181 of JAURZE010000015.1, forward strand.
TCCCGCCCCCGGATTCGCCGACGAGCAACAGCATCTCGCCCAGATAAATGTCGAGATCGATTCCTCTGAGGACGGTCACTTTCGTGTCGCCGGTGCCGAAGGATTTCACGATCCCGCGAAGCCTGACGGCTGCCGGTTGTGTCTGTCGTTCCACTGGATGGTCCATCATGCTCACCGGAAGACAATCGCCGGCTCGAGCCGGGCGAGTTTGATGATGCTGATCAACGCTGAAAATGTGCAGATGGCCAAGAGTGCCACCAGTACGAGGAGCAGCAGTTGCCAGGTCTCGATGAAGGGTAAGCCGCCGCTCCGTGCCGTGAAGAACCCGAACACCGTGGCGAGGCCGATGCCGACTCCATAGCCGGTAAGGCCTACCGTGAAGGCTTGCAAGAGGATCATCCGTGCCAGCGTAAAGGTCGATGCGCCCATCGCTTTGAGGGCGCCGAATTGCCGGAGGTTTTCGACGGTGAACAAGTAAAACGTTTGCCCGGCGATCGCCATGCCGACGATGAATCCCAGCAGGATCGTCGTGCCGAAGTTGATCCCAATGCCGGTATTCTTGAGGACCCAACCGATAGTTTTCCAGCCGAAGTCTTCGGCGGTGAAGGCGCCCAGCCCGGTCTGTTCATGGATGCGTGCGGTGACTTCTGCGGGAGAGACACCGTCTTTCGCTTTGGCGAGGACATAGGACAGGGTCCGGCGCTCACGAGGCACGTAGCGGATGGCCCGTTCGTAGGTGGTGTAGACGACCGGGATGTTGGTGAAGCTCTTTTGGGTCTTGGCGATGGCGACGACGCGGGCCAGCTTGTCGTTCAGTTCGAAGACCGTGCCGATCTTGATGACGTTCGGGCCGCCCATCCGTTCCACCGCCCATTGGTCCAGCACGACGGCATCGGGCTGCAGCACATCTTCGAACCGTCCTTCTAAGACTTCGGCCGGCCGCCCGATCAGTGTTGAGGATTCCAGCCCCGTGAGAGTGATCTGATGATAGTCTCCGTTCGATAGGCGGGCGCGTAATAATCCTTTGTAGAGCGGCACGGCCCATTCGACGCCGGGCACACTGCGCACACGGTCCACCGCGGTGTCGGCGATCGGCTTCACTTCATCGACCTGGGCAATGCCGGGATCCGTGACCCAGATCGGCACGTTGAGATTGCTGACGCTGGATTGGGACCAGATCATGAGCCCCCAGAAGATGGAACCCTGCTGAACGATGAGCATCACGGCGAAGGTCAAGCCGCAGAGCAGCATGAGATACTTGGCGCGATCGCCGAACAGCATTCTGAGCGCCACGTAGTTCACGCCGGTTCCTCCATATGGGGTTCCGGATGATCGGGAGGATACGCCATCACCCGGGGCGGTTGAGGCAAAGTCACGTTATCGTGGCGATGAAAAAAAATGGTGCAAAGACGAGCGATGGGACAGCCATGGTCCAGCGCCATCGTCCAGAATCGGCGAACATGTTGGCCGTCGGCCATCTGATCTTCGTCCATGAGTCGGAACGGTCCGGGGAATGCCTTGCTAAATGTAATGCCGCGCCCGGCCAGCCGTTCGGCCAATCCTTCCGTGAGATATTCCAAGACTTCTCCACACCAAGACAGTTGCTTGCCGTCTGTGGTCTGTTCACCGGAGGGAAGGATGGCGGCCTGTCGCTCAGCGAAGTACGCTTCGATGGTTCGGCTGAGATGTTCCGGAGTCACAGGAAGATGCTGTTTCATGCCGCCGATGTAAAGCAGGGACAATGCCAGCTCGGCGAACGTGTGCATGATGGTTGCGCAAGTCCCTGATGAAATGGGAAGAGCCGGGAGAATGACGGGAATGAGCCGGTACTGACGCAAGCTGAAATGTGCCGGCAGATGGGCAACGCGGGGTGTAACTGCCGATATGCGGGCAGATTATTTCTTGCGGCGCGGGGGGCGGGTAATCCCGAGTTTCTTCATTCGATGCTGCAGTGTCGACCGCTTCATCCCGAGGCGTGCGGCCGCGCCCTGTTTTCCGGCCAGGACCCAGTTTGTCTGGCTGAGTGCCTGGATGATATGGGTGCGTTCGGCGTCTGCCAATGTGCGCGGGGATTCTTTTCCGTCGGCATGGCTTGGCAGAGGGTCCAATTCATCGATGACCAGAACTGGTCCCGGGCTGACGATCACGGCCCGTTCGATCATGTGTTCAAGCTCGCGCACATTCCCGGGCCAGTCGTATGCAACCAGGGTTTTCAACGTGGTGGTCCCGATGCGTCGTATGGTTTTGCGGTGCCGCTCGCTGAACTTCTTTACGAAGTGACGGGCAAGCATCGGAATGTCGTCGCGACGGTCCCGGAGCGGGGGGATCCGGATCGGAAAGACGTTGAGCCGATAGAAGAGATCGGATCGAAAGAGGCCCTGCTTGGCTGCCTGTTCAATATTGACGTTGGTCGCGGCGAGGACGCGGACATTCAGCTTGATGGGGTGTGTGCCGCCGACGCGTTCCAACTCCTGCGTTTCGAGTACACGCAGGAATTTCGCCTGGAGATCGATCGGGAGTTCGCCGATTTCGTCCAGGAAGATCGTGCCTCCGTTCGCGAGTTCGAAGCGGCCGATCTTGCGTGCCGCGGCGTTGGTAAATGCGCCCTTTTCATGGCCGAACAGTTCCGATTCGATCAGGGTCGGCGGCAGCGCGGCGCAGTTGATCGTGATCAACGGCTTGTCCTTTCGCGGCGACAAGCGATGGATGGCCTGAGCGACCAGTTCTTTCCCCGTGCCTGTTTCCCCCGTGATGAGCACGGTGGATTCGGTCGGCGCCACGTGCTCGATCGCCTTCAACGTTTTCTGCAGCGCGGGGCTTTCTCCGACCAGTTTGTTGAAATCGACCGATGCGGCCATCTCGTCGCGGAGGTAGACATTCTCCTGTTCGAGTTGCTCCTTCAAGGAACGGATTTCTTCGTAGGCCGTGATATTCGCGATGGCCTGTGAGAGGTGAAATCCGATCTGTTCGGTGAACGCCAGATCCCGATCGGAAAAGGCATTGCGGCGTCGGTTGCCGATGGCGAGAAATCCATACGGTGTTCCGCGCACGATCAGGGGGCAGAGCATACAGGAGAGGATGCCGACGGACTCGATATAGGCGCGCTCGGGGAAACGCTCGTGATTGTGCCCTGTCATGAGGAGCGGTTTTCCGGTGGCCATCATCTCGGCGGGAGCCATCTGTTCAACGGGAAACCGGCGGAGTTGGGCGAGATCGATCTCGACGCCGTCGCGATAGATAATCTCGAACCAGGGCCCCTGTGGCAATTGAACGAATCGGACCAGCCCGGTCATGTCTTGCCGGATGACACGATGCAGAACCTCGTTCACCACCGGCATGAGTTCTTCGATGGTCATCGTGCCGACCACAACACGGCTGTTAATCGTCATCAGCGCGTCACGTTCTTCGGAGGCCAGAACGTTCTGGAGGACCGGCCCCAACCGGGCGCCGAGCTGTTCAAGAAGGATGCGGTCTTCTTCGGTAAATGCGCTGACCCTATTGACGGCGATGGTCGCGATGATCGCGATCGTACGAGCGGACTGATCTTCTCGCGGGGATGCGAGAGTGACGGGAGCCGCCAGCACTGAGGCGGTTTGGAACGGGGCGGTCTTCAACACGACGGTTTCCGCCCAGGAGGAGTCGGCTAAATTGTTCTCGAGAAGCGCATGTCCCTGTCGGACGACGGCTTCCTTGATGGTTCCCTCTGCCGGCAGTTGACCGATGAGATAGCCGGGGGAACCGGGGGTTCTGAGTAGATTGGAGACGGGGGCGAAGGTCTTCGTGGTTTCGCTATACAGGTAGAAGCCTACGAGATCGCCTTTCAAGGTTTTGAGCAGTTCTTGTGATAGCTTCAGGTCGAACTCGTGAAGCCCGCGACAGGCGAGCAGAGCGCTGATAATTCGCAGAGAGTTCTCCTGTGGCTCTACAGTGCCCATATATGGGCACTGTAGCATGGCATGGGAATATTAGGGAAGGTAAGGCGAGATCTGACGGATTAATCCTGAGCTGAGCGGGTCTTAAGGGCATCCAGCCGTTTTTTATCCAGACTGACATGGAGAGACTTATCTTGGGTCACTGTGACGGCGCCGGGCGCCTGACCCTTGGCTTTCTTCACCCACTTGCGCCGCGTATAGATCACCTCGCCTTTTCCGCTTTTCTTGAGGTCGCTATAAAGTAACGCCAATGTTGCGGCGTCCCGGATGGTTTCCGGTGGCGGGTCGCTGCCCTTTTCGAGGCGCACGACCACATGGGATCCCGGTGTGCCGCGAGCATGGAGCCAGAGGTCGTCACTTTTGGCGAGGCCGAAGGTCAATTCGTCGTTCTCCCGTGCATTCCGTCCCACAAAGATCGGGAGCCCATCCGATGAGGTGAAGCGGCGAAAGGGGCCGCGCCGTTCTTCCGGCCGTTCGTTCGCTGTCAATCGATCCCGTTGCCGAGTGGGCGCAGTGGTTGACGGTTTGACCGGTGCCGGTTGCCAGGTTCCTTGCTCGATGGCGGAGAGCTCCCGGCGGAGCGCATCGATCTCGGCTTCTCCCCGTGCAATCCGAGGAAGCAGTTCTCGCTCCGCTGTCGCGTGCTTCCGTTGTTTGCGGAAATAGTCGTCCATATTGCCTTGAGCAGACTTCGTCGGATCGAGCGGGATCGTGAGTTGGGGCAGGGCCTCATCGAAGTAGTCGACGACAACGATCGACTCCAGCCCTTTCTTGATCGTGCCCAGGTTGGCCTTCAACAATTCTCCATAGCGGGCATAATGGCGATATTTCTCCGCTTTAACGAGGTCGCTTCGCCAGGCCTCCACGCGCCGCCCCTGTTTCTTGATCGCTTTTCTGATCTGGTTTGCGCGGGCGTCTCGGACGGCGGCCGAGTTGTCCGTCGATTCTTTCTCGTCATAGTAGGATTCAATTGCGGCGGATAAGCCGCACGGCCCGTGCGCATCGGCTGCGAAACGGGTGTCTCGTTCCCGTGGTCCGGCACCGGCTGAAAGAGCCGGTGTTTGGTATGGTGTGCCATACATGTCGGTCGAACGATTCAGATCTCTCAACAGCCGTCGTTCAAAATCAAGCACCAGAAGATTGGCTCGGTTGCCGGTCAGTTCTGCAATCAATCGTTGGGGACCTGCTTTGGTCGTGAGCGACAGGGCCACGATACGGTCCCGCCCTTCTTGACGAAGGTCGTCAACCCGTGCGCCGTGGAGATGAGCCCGAAGGTATTGGCAAAAGGGCGGCGGAGCTGGCGGATTCTGCAACGCATGAGTGATCAGGTGAATGCGCGTCGATGCGGGATGGGCCGAGAGCAGCAGGCGATGCGTGTGTCCGGGCGTTCGGATTTCCAGCACGACCGTCCGTGATGTCGGTTGATAGGCTTTTTGGATCCAGCCTCCGATCAGCGCCGGAGCCAGTTCAGCTACGACCTGGGTAATTTCTGTCGCCGTCAGTGCCATTGTTTGTCTGTGTCACTCCGCCGTAGGGTTGAGGGGCGGCACCGGTCTTTCTCCATTTATGTCGCATGGGGCCAATTCGGTCAAATCTCCTCCACCGCAGCCCTGTTTCGACTGCGCACACTCTACGATTCAACGCAAAAACCCGCAAGGGCATGAAGATGCGCTGGCTGGCATCCAGCTTGCTTTGTTCACGGGTAAGCAGGATTTCAGCAAGCTGCTAGGCTCTGTATAGCGGCCGTGCGGTATCTGTGAAGCAGCCTGCGCCATTTGTGATTTGGAGGATGCTATGAAGTGCACAAGATGCGAAGGTCTCATGGTGGTCGACAATCTGGTCGATTTGCAGGAAAGCTGCGTGCCCATGTGGATGCGCGGTATGCGCTGTGTGTCCTGCGGTAATATCGTGGATCCGTTGATTCTCCGTCATCGTATGATTCAGAAATCCGGAGCGATGAAGCTCCTGAAGCCTGGCGTGCTGGTGCCGGAGTTTGCAGAGCATCTGAAAGCCACCGCCTGATCGGTTGGTGCAGGGCCTTCGCCACAATCTGAGTGCGTTGACCGCGCCCGAACCCACGCATGGGATATTCTCCCTGCCGTTTCCGAATCTTTCCAGCTCAGGTTCCTTCTTGCAGGCCCGTCCTTCCTACGTTACAGTCTCCTTCATTTCAAAACGGCTGTTACGGGAGGCGGAAGGTGCTGCTATTCGATTCCCCATCGCTCATCGCACTGAATCTTGAACTTCGATTGTCCATGCGGAAGCTGCTCCAGGATCTCGGCCGGGAGTTGCAGGACGATTACGCTGAATTGGCATCACAGCTCGTGTTTCCAGCAGACTATGTGCAATTTCTCAGTCGCAGGTTGAAAGCTGAGGACTTGTCCAATTGGAAAGTCGTCGGGTGGATCGAGTCGCTGAACGATTGTGTGTACTTTCTGGATATTTGGCAGCAGTGGCGGACGGAGTCGGACCGCCGGGAGTTTGCCGAACAGCTGTTTGCTGAGTGTCAGGAAAAGTTTTTCGAAAATAGTTATCTCGACGAGCTGTTTCCCAAAGGTAAACCGCAGGTGACTGGTCTGGATGGCCGGCTCGCGCGGCTGTGCAAGCGACTGGCGCAGGATATTGCGCAAGAAGCCCTGTGGCTCGATCCCGCCGCTGCGACCGCCTGGTGCCGCATGGGCAAGAAGGTGCCGTGGAACGTGCCGGGCAACCTGGCGCAGAACTTTGAAAAAGCGGAGGAGGCCGGTGCCGTACCCCTTGGAGTCGCAGGGGATCAATGCGAAGCGCCGCCTTCTCTGAAGCGTGTCCTGACGCGCGCAAAAAGCCGTGCGGTCTTTCGCATCGATGAGACTGGGATTGCCTTGAAAGTCGGGCGACTACTTGCCCCGGTCTGGTCTGCTGTCGGCGGGCAGGCTCAATGGCATTGGGCGGTGCGTCCGACCGCTGAAGTTCTGTGTACCTCATATGGCGCAGTGACCGTCGGATCCACCCTCATGTATGGCAAAGACCGTCAGCCGAAGAAGGTGGTTCCGACAGACCCGAAGCAGGCCGCACGGATCCGGCGGGCCTGGGAAACGATTCATACGGCATGGCCTGAAGGGCATGAGGTCCTGGCGCTGTTGACCTCGCGGATTATTCCGCTCAACGCGAAGGGCGTCGTCAGTTTCAGTTACCGCCATCGTCCCGGCCTCTCCTTCATCAATTGTTTCGACCGTGACAATCTCGACCTTATCGACGATCTGATTCACGAGAACAGCCACCACCACTTGAATCTGCTCCTGCGCAAACACGTCATGTATCACGGCGACCGCAATCAGCAGATCTTTTATTCGCCCTGGCGCCGGAGCCTGCGCCCATTGCGCGGGATTCTGCACGCGACCTTTACCTTCACCATGGGGGCGCTGCTGTTCGAGCGGCTCTCGTCGTGGGCCGAGACGAAGCAGGGAATGAAGCAGTGGAAAGCGGCCGGATTAACGCAGCGCGATCTCATGCGGGCGCGCTTTCGCTGCCTTGAAGAGATCGAATCAGTCCGCTACTCGATTCAGGATCTGGAATATGCCGGCGGGCATCTGAAGTGGTTGACCGGATCCGGCGCACGTTTAGTGAGGCAGCTGGAAGAGCAGATCGGGAATGCCGAAGCGCACATCCTCTGCCACCGCGAAGCGGTCATGCGCTCCACGTTCGGCCCCGCCATCCGGCGCCACATCAAGGAGCTTCAGCAGGCCCGCCAAGCCTTCGGGCCGGTGCGGTTGGGGGCGGTGTAAGCAGGCCGATCCCCCTGGTTCGTTGTTCTTGTGCGAAGGCTGGGGTATCATCCCAACCATGAAGCGGCACGTTCTTAAAGTCAGGAAGGCTACTGTTAGTAAAGCCAAGAAGGGCAGCCTTCCAGAATCTGCTGCAATGCGGCGCAAGGTAAAACAAACCTTTGCGGCGCAGGTCGATGCGTTCATCGACCGCTATCGCCCCGCTCTCGAAGCCCTCGCCAAGCGGTGATCTATCTCAGTGTCGAGCAGGTTCTCTTTCTTTACGATCGCTTGATCGAGGAGACGGGTGGGCAGCACGGTGTCCGCGATCTCGGTGGACTACAGTAGGCTCTCGCGCTTCCGCAGGCGGTCATCGCTGATACTGAGTTCTATCCAGACGTGTTCAGTAAGGCCGCGGTTTTACTGGATGGGCTGACGAGAAATCATCCCTTTCTCGATGGGAATAAACGGATCAGTATTGCGACCGCCGCCCTGTTTCTGGAAGTGAACGGCTATCGCGTGACTACGACGAATACTGATTTGGAAGGGTTTACAATACATGTGACGACGATGGAGCCAGGCCTTGATCAGATTACCAAGTGGTTCAGAGACAAAACCGTTCGAATCGCCCGGCGTTGATCAAAAGCCCATAGAGGTGATGCCATGGACACGAATTCAAATAAGGTACAAGCCAAGGTTGGAGTAGGCCGGGCGGGGATCAAGGCGATTGCCAAGGACCTTCGCAAACAGTACGGATCAATGCTGAAACGGCTGGCAGGCTAAAGAAGCTATAGGTCACGAAAGGCGGCGGTAGGGTTCGGTATTCTTCTCCATCACCCGCATGGCAGTGGCACGGAATGCGTCATCAGGCTGACCAATGAAGTCCATGATGCCGAGGCGCACGATCTGCTCGACCGTCAGCCCCTCGCGTTTACCCAATACCTCCAATCGCCGCATTTCTTCATCTGAAAGAGAAATCGTGACCGTTGCCATGATTGGTTCCTTCGCTTTGGATGCTGCAACTCATAATGAAGTTAGCATAGGGGAAAGGATTTCTGAGGGCAAACTCTTGAAGTGAACCTGCCCTCATATAAAGAAGCTTCACCAAGTTCATCGAATGTACGGGTTGGTCTGGTGGTCAAGAGAGGACGGTTCAAAGCACCATTCTCGTTCCTGCTGAGAAACGATTTATTACTCCATTTTCGGCCCCGTCCTCCGCTGCCTATCAAGGAGCTTCATCAGGCCCGCCAAGTCTTTGGACCTGTGCGGACGACATTGCTAACTCAGCGTTATAGATCTTGGTAATTTGCGAGTATTTCGGGAAGCTGGTTGTAGGAGGTGGCTTTAGCAAAGAAGCCCACAGCCTCGTGAATATAGGGATCGCGTCGAGCCGCCTGTGTTAGAAACTCGTGAGTACGTTTGTCTACGATGATTGCATCTACATAGGGGGCGAGACAAGCGAGATAATCATCCCCGAGGTCGCTTCCGCTGGCTCGAGGCGCCGACCTTCGGGCATCTCGAATTGCCCTTTGAAGTATTTCTGAAGGTATTTTTGCATCTCGAATATTTCCCCAAACTAGTTCGAGATCTATCTCCATTTGATTAGTAGCAACTCTTGCGAGTTTTCGAAGTCGTGCTAACCGCTTAAACTCACCTAAGGTTGTGCTATCGGTAATATCGCTCTTAGGGACATCATGCTGTTCCACGAAAGCATCAAAAGCATTGCTGCTTCGTTGTATTGCTTCGCCCAAGTTTTTAGCCACCATGCTGACAAAGTCTTCAGCTGTTCTGTGAGGATCAATGAGCCTAGCGTCTCCGCGCTGAGATAAGTCCTCTGTGGTCTTGGAGATTTCTTCAATCAGTGGCTGCTTAAAGGCCCCGGGGTCGTTGATTTGGATGTTCCGAAGCTTCCCGATCTCAGTGGCATCGTTTATTCTACCCTCAGAATGTAGAATTGAAGAAACTTCCTGCTCGCGAGTCGCCATTGCTTCGAGTGTTGAGTGCATGGACTCCCAATCATCAAGCATGGCGATATCTGTGGGCGGTCCGTATTGAAGGAGTCGTGCCCTAACTGCTTCTCGCATTTTATGAAAGTCTATGGTCGGGAACGCAGCTATGGCAGCAACCTCTGCCTCAAAAACATCGACGACTGCTCCTAGCATTTTCGGATTGTAGGATCTGCCGATCCAGGCTATTTGCGAGAATGATCTGAGAAAATCTATTCGTCTCCGACCTATTTCTATATCAGCATGGCGTACAAGTTCTATGAAGTGGTGTAAGCATATGATCGGTGTCCAGGTAGCATCGAACAGGCGCTTTTGAACTTCGTGTGCTGAGCTGCAAAGTTTAGGATTTTTGGCCAAAGCGTCTTTGGCCCAAGAGGCGAGTATTGAGGAGTCAATTGCAACGAATCGAGGGAGTATTAATCTCACAATCGTTATTCGTGAAGGTGGAAATCTTCTTCAGGGTGTTCGAAAAGGTCGTTCGGTAAAGGCGAAGCGAGGCAGAATCAAAGTAGTACTCACTCCCTGGTATTCATTGCAATCCTCACGGCTCGACCACCACATCTACAAACGCCGGCAGGCTATCTGCCCCCTTCTTATCCGTCACGCGTAGCTTGAATCGATAGGTGCGGGGCTCGGAGACGTGGGGAGCTTGGAAGGAGGCTTCGGGGCCATTCACATCGAGGAGCGGCACTTTACTGCCGCGGACTTGGCTCCACGAATAGTAGAGCGCTTCGCCTTCCGCATCGCTGCTGTTCAACCCGCTCAGCTTCACCTTCGTTCCAGCCTTCACCGTTTTGTTCTTGCCTGCATCAGCGACCGGTGGTTCGTTGGGCTCATCGTTCACGGTCACATGGATGTCGAGCGATGCCTGTTTGCCGCGATTGGTCACGGTCAGGATCGTCTTGCCGTTGCCGACGATTTGCAGCATTCCACCGCTCAGGACCTTGATGACGGCGGGGTTAGCGCTCTGGTAGCTGGTGCCGCTGGCCGGCGAGGCGAGCGGCCGCACGACTCCGTCGGCGAACTCGCCGACGACTGGAAGTTCGAAGACCTTGCCCAGCGAATCGACATGGCCGAAGGCCGATGACTGCCCTGTGCGTCCCAGTTGCAACGGTTTGTCCGTCTCGAAGTCGATCGTCTGCAGGGCCGCTTCCGGCTCAACCTTCACCATGACTTCGTCGAACACGGTGCGAGTTCCCAAACGTCCACGTGAAATTTCTGCGACGGCCAGCAGGCGCATCAGTCCGATCGCTTCCTGTGGAACTTTCAGGGAGCCGCCGAACGGCGGCGTTTGGTCCGAACTGGAGGAGAGGGCGGCGACGGCGACCACCGGGGCGCCGGAGATGCTGTCTTTCCGGGAGAAGCGATCATCGCTCAGCCTATCTTGCTGGGGCATGATCGACACCTCGGAGTCGTCCTGCTGCACGAGGGTCTCGGCCTGTTCCCCGTACCAGTAGTAACGGACCTTCACGATGCCGCTGTCTGCGCCCAGATCGACTGTGACGGTGACGGCTTGACCGGATTTCAGCGTGGCGCCGTCGGCCGGGGCCGCGATTTTAAACGCAAAGGTTGGGTCTGCTGACAGCAGGCTGCCGACAGCCAAGGTCAAGAGGTACAGGCTTCGAATCCACGGTTGACGCGTCACACTTGGCGCTTCATGAACCATTGCTACCTCGTCAGGTGGTAGGGCACATCGGTCAACACGACACGATCTTTGAAGAGCAGGGCTCCTTTCAAGAGCAGCGCCCGTTGATTGTGGAGGATATTCTGCCACCATCGGGCCGGCAAGATCTCCGGGATGACGACAGTGATCCAGCAATCAGGATCCTTCTGTTGGAGGTCCTCAATGTAGTCGAGGATCGACCCGAGAATGGAGCGGTAAGGCGATGGGAGGACGACAAGCGGCACGCCGCAGCCCCACTGGGCCCACTTCATTTCGACGAGCGCGGTTTCTTCTTTGTCGACATCAACCAGGATGGCGCGAATCTCGCCGCCCCGGCTTCGGGCATAGTCCACGGCGCGGACCACCGAGCGATTGACCCCTCCGATCGGCATAATCACAAGGTTGCGGCGGGGCCGCGGCGGGCGGGTGTCCCGGGTGAGCGATACCTGTTCGGCGACCGCTTTGTAGTGCGCTCGAATCCCGCGGAACATCATGATGAGGATTGCGACAAGCAGAAAGACGATCCATGCGCCCTGCACAAACTTGGTGGTGGCAATGATGACGGTTGCCACGCCGGTGGTGATCGCGCCGATGCCATTCACCACGAGCTTTTTGCGCCAGTGCAGGCCCCGTTTGACCAGCCAGCGCTTGACCATGCCGGCTTGGGATAGGGTGAATGAGACAAAGACGCCGATAGCATAGAGGGGGATTAAGGCGTGAGTGTCGCCACGGAAGATCACGAGTAGCAGACAGGCGAAAAACCCGAGAATGAAAATACCGTTGGAGAAGACCAGTCGATCGCCAAAGCTGGCCATCTGATGCGGCATATACCCGTCCCTGGCCAGGATGGACGACAGGTGAGGAAATCCCGCGAAGGCGCTATTGGCGGCCAGGATGAGGAGGAGCATGGTGCTGATTTGGACCGCGTAGTAGATGGCGCCGGAACCGAATGTGAGGCGTGCTAGTTGCGAGACGACTGTTTCATCTGCTTTGGCGAGAATGCCGTAGTGGTAGGCCATCCAGCTGATGCCCATAAACAGAACAGCGAGGATGGCCGACATCCAGATCATGGTCGTCGCGGCATTCTTGGATTCCGGCTCGCGGAAGGCTTTCACGCCGTTCGAGATCACTTCCATTCCGGTGACCGCCGAACAGCCGGCGGCAAAGGCGCGCAGGATCAGAAACAGCGTTACCCCGTCAAAGCTGTCTTGGCCGGCCGTGGTGGGAGGCGCGACGGGCACAGCTCCTGGTCCGACCAGAGATTGGATCGTCCCAATGACGACCATGATGCCGAGTGCGCCGATGGCAAAATAGGTCGGGACTGCGAAGAATTTTCCGGATTCGCGCACGCCGCGGAGATTCATGACGATGATGAAGAGGATCGCCGTCAATCCCAGTGCCTCCCGGTGAGGGAAGAGTATGGGGACGGCTGACGTGAGGGCGGCAATGCCGGCGGCCACGCTGACGGCGACCGTCAGGATGTAGTCGATCATCAGCGCGCCGGCGGCGATCAAGGCCGGGAGTTCGCCCAGATTGGATCGAGCGACGATATAGGCGCCGCCTCCCCCGGGGTATTCGTAGATGATCTGGCGGTAGGAGATCGTCAGAATCAGGGTCAGCATCAGAATGGCGACGCTCACGGGAATCGACCAGGAGACGGCGGCGGAGCCGGCCAGAATCAGGACGAGGAGAATTTCCTCCGTGGCGTAGGCCACCGATGAAATCGCATTGGAGGAGAAAATGGCCAGAGCCAGCGTTTTGGAAAGCCGTTCGTGCGCCGCTTGTGTCGTCTTCAGAGGGTCGCCGACGAGCCAACGTTTCAGAAGCATCTTATATTATCGCACAACCGGCAGGAGGAAGGAAAAGACGCGGGAGCGGGCTGGCTGGTAGAAGGCCGAGAGCTATGACTGGCCGTACGTCGCTCCGAGAGCGTAGCCATCTCGACAGTCCTCGCAATGGGACTGAGCAAAGACGACCTGCTTGGCATGGAGGTTGTGTCGGGTGACGTAGGCTTGGAGCTGGGTCCAGACGCTTGTATGGCCGGCGTCGTTACTATGGTCATAGACTCGTCGGCAGAGTTCGCACATGGGAACGATTCGTGTGGTGGATTCGGGCATGATGGGTTTGCTCATTCTCCGTGATCGTGGCCCCTACTGACGCGAAAGGGTGGGGAGGATTGCAGGGTGCTGAATCCGTTCGCCGCGCAGGATTCTGGTCAGCAGGCTGGTCAGGTCACTGGTCCGTTGTTTGACAAGAAAGCCCGAGGCCCCTGCCTCAAAAGCGGCCTCGGCATAGGCAGTGTCGTCATGGGTTGAAAAGAAGACGATCTTGGTTGCCGGGAGTTCCCGGGAGAGCTGCCGGCTTGCGGCTAAGGCGTCCCCGAACGAGGGCGTGAAATCGAGGAGGGCCAGAGCCGGCTTGTAATGGTGTGCGGCCAGCACCAGTGATTCGCCGTCCATCACGCTGGCGACCACGTCAAAGGCGCTATTCACCAAGGCCTCTGTGAGGGCCAGCATAGCGCGTGATGAATCGCCGATGATAATGGCGGGACGAGTAATTGGTGTCACGATCCCGACTCCCTCGGTTTCGGCCTGTAACCGGCGGGGACTATAGAGGGAAAACGGGAGAATGGCACCAGTAAGACTACGAGGGTGCCGGGAGAAAATTACCAAGGAGGCTGGGGGGCGGATATCGTCTATGACAGGCGTGCCAGCCCGTTTGTCAGAGCAAACTTAATCAGTTCAACGGTGCTGTGAAGATCCAGTTGTTGCATGAGTTGGGCTTTGTGGAACTCGACCGTTCGATGCGAAATATTCAGTTTGGTGGCGACATCTTTCGCTGAATGGCCGTCAACAATGAGCTGCAAGACTTCCTGCTGCCGCGCGGTCAGTTCAACGAGAGGCGGTTGGTCATGGCTCAGCGCGCCGTCGACCACATCTTTGGCAATCAGTGGGGTCACATAGGACTGCCCCCGCAGCACGGTGTGGAGGGCCTGAGTCAATTCGGCGCCCAGAGATTGCTTGAGGAGATAGCCGCAGGCCCCGGCCTGAAAAGCCGCGCGAACGTAGGCGGGATCCGCATGCATTGTCACAAACACCAGCCTCATCGAGGGGAACTTGGATTTTAGGGTGCGGGCGGCTTCGATGCCGTTCATCACAGGCATAGAAATGTCCAGGATGACGATGTCGGGACGATGTTGCGCGGCCGCCTTCAATAACGCCTGTCCGTCTCCGACCGTCGCCAGGAGTTCGCAGTGGGTTTCGAGGAGGCGCCGAAAGCCTTCGAGTACCAGGGTGTGGTCGTCAGCGAGAATGACGGTCGGTTTCTTCATAGAGAGGAAGGCTCGAACAGCGGGAGATGCACGTGGATTTCCGTACCTTGCCCTGGTTGAGACTGTACGCGAGATGTTCCACGAAGCGCCAGTGCCCGCTCGCGTAAGTTGAAGAGGCCAAGGCCTTGTCGTCCGTGTTGGGTGGCACCGACCTCGAACCCGACGCCATTATCGCGAACTGTGAGATCAAGCTCTCGCTCATTGCTGAAGAGTTCCACTTCCACGCACGTGGCCTTGGCATGGCGGGTGATATTCGAGAGGCATTCCTGGACGATTCGGTAGACGGCTGTGGCAATCGCTTTGGACGGCGAGGTGATGAAGGGTGGATTGACCAGCAGCGTTTTAATCTTTGTCCGATGAGTAAAATCGTCGAGCAAGCGCCGCAGTGCGGCGTCCAGGCCAAGGTCGTCCAATATCGAGGGGTGAAAGCGATAGGCCATGTGTCGGACGTCGTTCGAGAGGGTGAGAATGTCCTCCTGGCTTTGATCCAGGGTGGTGCGGACCGATTCGGGCAGGGTGTGTTCAGGCTGTTCCAGCGTCCGAAGACCGAGGGCCAGCATCGCGAGCCGCTGATTGATATCGTCATGTAAGTCGTGCGCAATGCGCCGCCGTTCTTCGTCCTGCACGGTCAGGAGGCGGCTGGTCAGGGCGCGCAGTTCTTCCTGCGTCTGGCGAAGCGCCAGCTCCTTTGCGGCAATTTCAGCCGTACGGCTCTGCACACGGGTTTCCAGCGATTCATTGACGCGCCGGAGCAGCGTTTCTGTCTGCCGGCGTTGGGCGAGGAACAGGATTGGCGCCCATATGGCGACCAGGCTGAATGTCCGGTTCGACAGGGCCACCCAGGGCGGGACGCCTGGAATCGATGGGCTGAACCATGCGCCGACGATGGTGAGGGCAGAGCATCCCGCGGCGGTCACGATGGGAAGTCGGGGTGACGGGCTGAGTGCGGCAAGAAATACTACGCCTGCATAGAGCACGGCGTTCGCGACTCCCAATGGCACTAAGAGGTCGAGGCCAAAGAGCGCAAGGCTGACCCCAATGATAAGAACGTGAAGCAGCTGAGGCGTCATGACATCCTGTCGGTTCCGTCAGGGGCAGGGAGGGGGACACATGCAGACCCCACGCATTATGTGAGGGTGACGGGCGGCGCGGCAAGTGGGTCTGAGGTGAATCGACCGCAGAGAACGGTGGAGGTGGCGAAAGTTAGGTCAGGTTCTGACCGGTGTGGGAGCGTGGAAATGGCAGACGGCCAACGGGTGAGGCAATCAGCCACACTTTGAGCGCTGAACTGTCCAAGGGGGTTGACAGAGAATCGAGAGTTCAGTATCGTTCTGCCTCTTTTGAAAGGCTCCGATGTCTTCGTGTCGTTCCAAGGCATGAAGGGATTATATACATAGCGTCATTTGCATTTCGTTTCATGTTTTTGGGTTTGTGTCGTTCATCATACCAAGGAGGCCGGTCCATGTTTTTTCACACTTCACGGGTTTGTGTGCCTACCCGCATGCTCGGTGCGATGGCGGCGGTCGCTCTCTTATGGGCTCCGCTCGCATCCGCTGAGAGCGCATCGTCCCATGTGGCGATGAATCACCAGCTCCCCGCCTGGGCGGAGCAACTCAAGGGTCAGACAATCGTCGAAGACGCCATGTCCGGAAGGGGCGAGCGGTCCTCGATGGTCGAGCAGCAGCACCAGCGCATCATGGAACACATGAACCATGATCCGCAGGTTCAGGGCGTCAACACCGGTATGTACAACACCCAGTCGATGATGCACCAATACGGTGCGGGCGGACAGGACATGTTGTTGGTGTCCGATCCCCGCATTGAGCCGGTGGCGATGGTAGGCGGCGGCAAGTGCCCCGCAACCGCCCCGGTGAAGCAGTACAACGTATCTGCGATCAACGTCGAGATCACGCTGAATCAGTGGCTCGATTTTTATCCCGGCTACATGTACGTGCTGGATGAGAATTTGGACAAGGTCCGCGCGGAAGAAGCGAAGAACAAGGAAGCCCGCGACAAGGAAGGGTTCGATCCCGGCGCGGTCATTGCCGGCGTGCAAGCCCAGTGGATTCAGCCGTTGACTATCCGAGCCAACCAGGGCGACTGCGTCAAGCTCAAGCTGAGCAACAAGCTCGAAGGCGGCGAAGAAGTCAGCCTTCATATCCATGGATCCTCCATGGTGGTGAGCGCGACAGGCGCCGCCGCCACCACGACCAACTCGGATACAATTGTCGCCAAGGACAAGAGCGGCGATTACGAGTGGTATATCCACCCGAACACCCAGGAAGGTGTCCGTCAGTTCCATACGTTCAGCAACGATCGCGAGCTGACCGTCATGGGCATGTTCGGTTCCTTCGTCGTGGAGCCCCGGGGTTCTTCCTATTGGGAAGCGCTCGGCAGCGGCGATGCGACTCCGGCCGCCAGCGGCTGGCAGGTCATGATCAAGAACGGGACGGGCCCGGACTTCCGCGAGTTTGTCCTCTACTACCATGAAGTCGGCGATGAAGCGTTCCGCCCCTTGAATAAGAAGGGCGACTTCCTCCCGCAGCGCGATCCGTTGACGGACGCCTATCGTCCCGGTGGCCGCGCGATCAACTATCGCAGCGAGCCGTTCGGCATCAACAACATGCACGTGCAGCACGAGTACTTCGGCTTTGAAGACGAGTCGATGGGCTATAGCTCGTACACCTTCGGCGATCCGTCGCCGACGATTCCCCGCTCCTACATCGGTGACCCGGCAAAGTTCCGTCTGGTCCACGGTGGTTCGGAAGTGTTCCACAGCCACCACCCGCACGGAGGCACGATCCGGTGGCCGCGCAGCCCGCGGGCGATCGATGACATGAACCTCTGGGCGACCAGCACCAACGGCCCGGTCAAGTACCCGGTCATTCGTGCCAAGACCGATCGTGTCGACGTGGAAGTCATCGGGCCGTCAGAAGCCCTCGACCTGGAAACCGAGTGCGGTTCCGGTCTCTGCCAGCAGTTGGCCGGTGACTTCCTCTTCCATTGCCACGTGGCGCACCACTATGTCGCAGGCATGTGGGGCTACTGGCGTGTGTACAACACGATTCAGCAGGGTGAGCTGCGGAACGACGTGATGCCGGATCTTCGTGAGTTGCCGGATCGCAAGGGCCGTATCAAGACCCCAATCGCTTCCGACAAGCTGATCGGTCAGACCGTGGACTGGTTCGGCAAGCAGTTTACGATTACCGATAAGGGCAAGAGCAACTGGAAGGGTAACCCGGCCGTCATCAATATCAAGGATTGGGTTGCCATGCAGATGCCCACGATGGGCAAGCCTGGTCACAAGGATGACGAAAAGGGTCAGACTCAGTCGTACGATGCCACCGTCCTCGATTGGGCGTGGAACGGCAACGTGGCGATGAGCGAAAAGGAAAGCGAGATCGATAATCCCAAGTACAAGTCCACACACCCGGGCAAGCGGCATCCGATCATGTTTGAGCCGTTGACCGGTAAGGTGGCGTGGCCGCATCTCACGCCGCATTTTGGTCGGCGCGTGATGTTCTCGCCGAACCACGTCGGCGCGCCCTGGCTGGAAATGATCCGCCGGGATGCCAACGGTGAAGAGAGTGTCGATCAGGCGCTTCCCGGTGAAAACGGCGTATGGAGCCTCTGCCCGGAAAATGCCGGACGGAAGAGCTACAACGTCCACTTCGTGAAGATGCCGATCAAGATTGCGAAGGCACAGGGAAAAGAGCCGCCGGTCATCGATCCGAACGGCTTGATCTATGTGCTCCATGAAGAAGAAGCGGCGATCCGCGCCAACGACGATCTGAAGTATCCGCTGGTGGTCCGCGGCAATATCTATGATTGCTTGGACTGGACGCTGACCAGTGAGTGGGACGACGACGACTACACGAACTTCCAGTCCTCGAAGATCAACACGCACTGGCATTTCCTGCAGTTCGACAACCAGGCGTCGGACGGCGTTATCACCGGCTTCTCGTACGAGCAGTCAGTCCGCCCGTTCACGATGCTGGAGAAGAAGAACAAGAAGGGCCTTCCGGCCCCGATGAACACGGTGTTGACGGGCGCGGTCAAGAAGGGCGCGACCAGCCTCTCCGTGAAGAACGCCAAGCAGTACCATGTCGGGACGCTCATCATGGTGGGCGCCGACAACGTGAAGGGCAACGAAATCTCCCGCATCAAGGCGATCAACGGCAACACGATCGTTTTGGCGAAGGGCTTGAAGAACGACCATCCGGCGAACGACATCATCACGGTGGAATTCGTCCGGCAGCGGTTCTGGGTCGATGCGGACGTGGGAACCGTGTTCTGGCACGACCATGCGTTCGGTGCGACCACCTGGCCGCACGGCGGGTTCGGTACCTTCATCGCCGAGCCGGTCGGTTCGACCTACCATGATCCGAAGAGCGGCAAGGACATCCGGAGCGGCCCCATCGCCGACATCCGGACCGTCGAGCCGGTGGGTCATGGCGTGAACAACAGCTTCCGTGAATTGATGGTGCAAGTGCACGACACCGTGCCCCACACCGTCAACGTTGTGACCGCGGGCAATCCTCCCGGGCAGCCGATCGAAGTGGCGCTCGAGGCCGGAAAGACCGTGTCGTTCATGATGCCGGAAAAGATCTACATGACGCCGATGCCGTTCCTGAACGGTGGTACGCACACCACCGGCAGCGGTCTGAACTTCCGGGCCGGTCCCATCGCGCAGCGGTTGGCGACCAATCCGGATTCGTCGCAGATCTTCAACAGCAGCATCCACGGCGATCCCTATACGCCGACCCTGCGGGCCTATGTGGGAGACACGATGGTGTTCCGTCTCCTCCATACCCTCATGAACGAGTCGATGGTTTGGACCTTGTCCGGCCACACGTTCTTGACGGAGCGCTATGCGGGTGACGCCAACCGGAAGAATTCGATTCATATCGGGATTGCCGAGCGCTACGACCTCGTGGTGCCCCAAGCCGGTGGATCGCGTTTCCAGGCGGGCGACTACATTCACTTCAACGGCCGGTCTTCAAAGTTCTCCGAAGGCGGCTGGGGCATCATTCGTGTCTATGACAAGGAACAGGCCGACCTGAAGAAGCTCACGTCTGGCTTCTCCAGCAAGGGCGAAATCCCGAAGTCATTGCCGGTCTGTCCGGCTGATGCTCCGGTGAAGTCGTTCAACGTGGTTGCATTGGATTTCCCATCCATGAAGTTCAACGCGAAGGCGCCTGAGACCATCGAAGTGGACTTCGAGCGCAAGATTCTCATGACCAATCCCGACGCGAAGATCTTTGCCTTGGAAGAAGATACCGCCAAGGTGGCCAGCGGCGCGCAGCCGATGCCCCTGACTCTTCGTGTCAACGTCGGTGATTGCGTGAAAGTGAACCTGAAGAACAAGATGAAGGAAAGCAAGGCGTCCTTCTCGGCCATCGGCTTGGCCTTTGATCCGAAGGAATCGATGGGCGCCAATATCGGCAATAACCCCGGCGATCAGACGATCGCTCCGGGCGCCGAGCGGACCTATACGTACTATGCGGATCCCTTTAACGGTGAAACGACCTCGTTGGTCTGGGATTGGGGCAATGTGATGACCAATCCGCGCAACGGGCTGTTCGGCGCCATTGTGGTGGGTCCGAAGGGTGCGAAGTATCGCGATCCGAAGACCGGTGCCGACCTCTCGACCAAGAATGCCTGGGCGGCCGACGTGATCCTCGATCACTCGATGCCCGGGATGGAGAATCGGCCGAACTATCGTGACGTGGCGTTGTTCTTCCAGGACGAAGACAACATCATCGGCACGAGCTTCATGCCCTATGTGCAAAATGTGGCCGGTTTGACCGGCGTGAACTATCGGTCCGAACCCTACAAGTTCCGGGAAGAGCAGGGGTGTTCGTTGGGCAAGGTGTTCCAGCCTTGCAAAGCCGACAAGCCTGAGGATCCGGCAACGCCTCTCATCGAGGCGCATGCGGGCGATCCTGTCCGGATTCACATCCTGGGTGTGAGCAATGAACAGAACGGGATGTTCAGCGTGGAAAAGCACGAGTGGCCGATTGAGCCGTTCATGCGCGGCGCTGACCAGATCAGTGTCGTGGAGTTCTCCGGTTCCGAGACGATTGATGCCTTTATCCCCTCGGCAGGCGGTCCGTACCGTCAGCCAGGCGACTACGTGTACAGCAACCAGCGGTTGCCGTACTCGCAGTCCGGCCAGTGGGGCTATGTGCGGGTGTTGCCGTCCGGTGACCAGCGGTTGTTGCCGCTGCACGGGACTGGCGCCGGGATGAAGAGTGCATCGGTTGGACAGCCGATGCAGGTGATCCCGGTCGCAGCGAAGTAACCTCTTTTCTCCTACGTTCAGTAGGAATGAGGGATGAGATGGAAGGGGGAAGCCGCGAGGCTTCCCCCTTTTTCTTTCTAGCGGCCATTTGGTACGATACTGCAACTGGATAGTTCATTTCTCTACGGAGGCACCTACGATGAATGGCCAGGCAGGGCGGCAGAACACAGGCAACGGAAAGATAGCAATCATCTGGTTGCTGCTCATAGCGGTAAGCGCGTCTCCGGCGCTGGCCTATGACGTGATTGACGTGCCTCACGGTGGTTCGATTGAAGGCATTGTGCGGCTGGAGGGCGCGGTCCCTGAGCCCAAGGGCTTCAACCTCATCACTTTTCCCGACCCTGCCTATTGCGGGCGGATTTCAAACGGTCGTGGATGGAGGTTGTTGCGCGATTTTGTCGTGAGCGCAGATGCCGGACTGAAGGACGCGATCGTGTTGCTGGAGGGGGTAGAGGCAGGGAAGCCGTTTGAAACCTCCGTGCCGCTGATCGAAGCGCGGGATTGCATGTTTCAACCGTTCATGACGATTGTGCGGAACGGCCATGCCGTGGAAGTCATTAACATGGATCCGGTGATGCACGATATTCAAGGATATGAAACGTCCCCGGAAGCCGGCGCGAGGACATTATTTAACACGCCGCTGGTCATGAATCATCAGCATCGTCGCGGCGATATTCATGCGCTGCATAACCATGCGCCGGGAGCGTCCCTGGTGGGGCCGGTGTATTTGAACAAGGGCCGCCGGACCTTTTATATGCAGTGCGGCTTTCACGCGTACATGGAAAGCTGGGCGATGGCGGTCAATAATCCCTACTATGCGCTGACCGATCATGCGGGTGCCTTCAAGATCGATCACATTCCACCGGGGACCTACCAGTTGGTGGTATGGCATCCACAGACCGGTCCCGGCCTGACGAAGATGGTCACGATCCAGGCTGACGGCAAACTGACGGAACAGCTCTCGCTACAGGCTCCCAAAGGAAATCGGTCCGCCTACAAGGTGATGGACAATCCCCGTTTCGGTCCGGAGTCCCTGGGCTATTCGATCGATATCCAGCCGCTTGTGGAACATCAGCATTGATCGGTCTCGTTACGTGCATTGCTCAAAGTCTGCGAAGTGGCCTGGCCGCCGTCGTGCTTGCGCTGCTGACAGTGTCGGCCGGCAACCCTGCCTGGAGTGAAGAGTCTGCCGCGAAGGGTGCGGAGTTTTCGGGGACGCTGATCAAGCACGTAGAGGGCAAGAAGCATCAGGCGCAGGTGTTTGCGAAAGGCGACCGGATTCGGTTGGAGTATAAATACGCGTTGAAGACCGACTACGGGTATGCCGCGATTGAGATTATTCGTCTGGACAAAGCCGAAACCTGGTATCTTCTCGCACAGCGGAAAGAACTCCTGGTGACGCCGGTAGACGTGGACGACGTGTTGCCGGTCCGGCCCACATTGCCCGGTGAGAAAGAACGGGTCTTGATCGGGGATGCGACGGCGGTTGGCCGGCCGGCGCAGTTGTTCGAGGTGCAGACGGATCGCCACGGCCGGGTGGAGCGGTTTTTTGAATGGGTTGATGTGGAAGCCGGGATTGTGTTGAAGCTGGTGAGCCGCGATCGAGACTGGTCCGTGGAGTATGAGCGGATTCGGCTCTCTCCCCAGCCGGACTACTATTTCGATGAACCCCCCGGGTATAAAAAACGGGCAAGTCCTGCAGGTCCGAGAGTGCAGGGGTAGTGGGCGACAAGGAACATTGATGACGCACATGGTTCGCAATCAGAGTGTTGTGGCAATCGCAGGATTTCTATGCGTGTTTGCATGGCTCGATCCGTCTGTGCTCACGGCCGGGGCGGCGGCGGTTCCCAAAGAAGCCCACGCGGCCTTTGAGAAGAAAGCCTATCAGCAGGTGCTCGATGAACTGGCCAAGCTCGATAAGGACAAAACTGCTGCCCCTGATGTCAGGCGGCTCAAGATCCGGTCCCTGATCAATCTGGGCAAGCCGAAAGACGCGTTGGATGAGTACGACCTGCTGGCCCAGTCTCTCAAGCGGGATGATGAGCCGGTGCTTCGCGAGGTGGCGCTGGGCTTGATTGTGGTGCTTGTGAAGGACATGCGCGAGCAAATGCGCGGGGCGGCTTACACGGCACTGAAGGAAATTGACGTTCATGAGGCGGTGCCCCTGTTTGAGGACGGATTGAGCGATGGGTCCGGGCCGGTGCGCGTCTTGGCGGTCGAAGGGCTGGGTCGCTCGGAAGCCGGGCGAAAGTCGAAGAAGTTGCGCGGGGCGATTGAGGATCAGGCGGGACTGGTCAAAGCGCGTGTCGTCAAAGCGCTCGGGCGCTCCGGAGATGCTTCCGTCCTGCCCCTCATTGAGGCTGCGGCGAAGGACGAACTTTCGCCGGTACGGATTGCCGCGTTTGCGGCGCTCATCCGGCTGGGGAAAAAAGAGGCCTGGGATGAGTTGCGGAAGGTCGCCGATGCGGCCAACCCGGACGATCGGACCGATGCCATGCGGGCCATCGCCGACCTGAAGGATCAGCGGGGTGCGCCCCTGATGACGGAGCTCTTAACCTACGCACAGCCTTCCGTACGGGGGACTGCGGCGAGAGGGCTGGGGCAACTCGGACGGAAAGAGGCTCGCGAGAAGATCGAACTGTTATTGAAGGATCCCATCCCGGCGGTACGAGAATCCGCCGTGTCGAGCCTGGCAGAGTTAGGTACGATTGAATCTGTCCCGGCCATCAAGCAGTTATTGGGGGATGGACAGGTGACGGTACGGGCGGCGGCGGTGGCGTCCTTGCTTCAACTCGGTCAACCGTTTGAGATGGTGGCCGAGACTGCCAGAGGGCTCGCGCAGCAAAACGATACGGCCGCCCGCGCTTCGATTGCCTTTGCGCTCGGGAAAGCGACCAAGACGAACGCCAAAGACGCGATCGCGTTTTTGGGTGGCCTCACGGCCGATACGTTACCCGGTCCCAAGATTGTCGCTCTTCGGTCCCTGGGCCATATCGGAGATCGTGAAGTGATTCCCCTGATGATGGAGGGGATGCACGATGCCAATGAAGCCGTCCGGGCGACGGCTGCAGGAGGACTTTTGCATCTGCTCCAATCGAAACCCTAGTGGGGGCGCATGAGTCTGCCCTCTTGTTTCAGATTGACAGAGTAAGGTAGACTTTTATATATACACTCGGTCTACGATCAGCCTCGCCAGCGTGATGCGATCGAGTACACCAGAGAGGAAGTGATCCCTTCATTCCTCTCAGCAGGCCGGTGGGTTGATGGAAGGGAACCACGAGTGAGAAATCAGGGCAGTTAGTTCATCACAAGGAGGCAGTCTCATGAAGAAGGGTGCGTTATCAGTTGTGTTTGGTGCGGCCGCGGTGGCGTTGGTGGCAGCCCCGCTCTTGGCGAATGCCGGCGGAACCGTTGCCGGGAAAGTAACCTATGCCGGGAAGGCTGAACAGAAGGAATTCTCCTTCGCCAAGTTCCCGAACCCCAAGTTCTGCCCGAAGAACCCGAACAAGAGCTTGATGGATGGCGATAAGCGCTTCTTGAAGACCGTCGAAGTGGGTAAGGATGGCGGTCTGAAGGGTGCGGTCGTTGCCGTGGTCGATATCGAAGACAAGGCGTTCATGGATGGGTACGCGGGCACCGAAGTTGTCGCGGCGTTCTGTGAGTTCCTCCCGTTCTCTGGCGTGGTTGTGAATAACAAGAATTTCAAGGTCGAAAATCAAGATGCCGACCCCGATGACCCCAAGTCGACATTGGGCGTCCTTCACAATCCGCATAGCTTCGTGGTGAAGGGTTCGAGCTCGGCAACCGGTTTCAATATCGGTTTGGCCAAGAAGGGCGATAAGTTGGAGAAGCCGGTTGTGTTCCGTGGTGGCGCTGAGAAGGATGGCTTCTATCGGTTACAGTGCGACCAGCATGAGTTCATGCAGTCGTTCTTCCTCCCGGTGACGAATGCACACTTCGCCGTGGTGAAGGACGATGGTACATTCGAGCTCAAGGATGTCCCGGCCGGCAAGCACAAAGTGGTGGCCTGGCATCCGTTTGCCGCCAAGGGCAAGAAGGTGGAGTTCGAGGTGGATGTTCCTGAAGGCGGGAAGGCTGACCTCAAGGCTGAAATCAAGTAAGCCTGTTTCCAGTTTCAGCGGGACCATCCCGCCACAAAGGGCAGCGGAGCAATCCGCTGCCCTTTGTGTTTCTGCTGAGTTTTCCCCCGGCTGAGTCGCCTTGCCTTTCACTTTCTGAACTGGGTAAGATGCCAATTTTCTGAGTCAGGATGCTTCAAGGGGATTGGTGTGTCACGAGAATTCTCGCTCGCCGAAATCTTTCAACTCGGGTATTACTGGGAGACGAAAATTCTCCTGACCGGCGTGCGCCTGGACCTCTTTTCCTGTCTCGATGGGAAAGGGAAAACGGCTCAGGAGGTCGCCAGCCGTCTTGGCGCCCATGAGCCGACCCTGACGCTTCTCTTAAATGCGCTGGTTGCGATGCGATTGTTGAATAAAGAGGCTGAGGCATACGGCAATTCAGCGGCAGCGGCCACTCATCTCGTCAAGCATTCCCCTCAATATATCGGGCACTTGCTCCTGCTGCACGATGCAGAATGGGAGAATTGGGGAAAGTTAGAGCAGACCATTCGAACAGGGCAGCGGGCCGTCGATCGACATGTCTTTGAGACGGATCCTGAATTGGGTACCAATGTACTCGCCGTACTTCACCGGATCGGCCAGCAGAGCGGGCCTGAATTTGCCAAACGGCTGAGCCTGGCCGGCCCCGTTCGCATGTTGGATCTTGGCGGTGGTGCGGGAACGAATGCGATTGCCTTTTGTCAGACCTATCCCGAACTCACGGCCACCGTTTTTGATCTTCCTGCCACATTGCGTTTAACGGAGAAGACGGTCAAGGAAGCCGGTTTCGACTCACGGATTGCGCTGCTTCCGGGGAACTTCAATACGGATAGCCTCGGCGGTCCCTATGATGTCGTACTGATGTCCGACATTCTGCATTACCAGACCTTTGAGACCAATGCCGCGCTTGTGAAGAAAGTCCTGGCTCATTTGGCGCCGGGAGGACGGTTGATTATTAAGGATCGGTTTCTGGATGAGGCGGGGACCGGTCCTGCCTGGACGACGGCTTTTGCGGTCCACATTTTGGTCAACACGCAACAGGGTGGCTGCTACAAGACCAGCGACGCCATTCAATGGATGACTGCCGCAGGGTTTTCCTCGGCTGCCGAGCTGGAGAAAACCGCTGTGGTACAGGGCCTGAAAGGGACAAGGTAAGCGTGTGATGGACTGGCTCAAAGATCCTGGATTTCTCGGGACGCATGCCACGATCGGCGCGGACTTGAGCCAGTTCATGGCGACGCTCTTCACCGGTTTGTTTATTCTGGGCTGGATCCAGGCGAAACAGCGCAAGGCCGACGCCCATCATTGGTTGATGCTGGGCGGGATGATCTCGATGCTCAGCTTCTTCATCGCCTACTATTTGTTCCGGCAATTGGGTGTGCTGGCGGTGGAGGGCAAAGAAGGCTTTGGGGGGTCGCAGGCGCTGTACGACTATGTCTTTATCCCGGTCCTGACGTTCCACATTATTCTCGTCATCATCGGATTGGTCATGGCGGTCTATATGATCGTCCTGGGGTTTCGCTCGCAGCAAGTGGTCGACGGAGTGCGGTCGTTGCGCGAGTCGATACTGTTGACGACGTGGAAGAAGGTCGGACTGATCTTCGGTGGAGTCACGGTGGTGGTGCTCGGGCTGTTTTTCTCCCGTGTGGCGACGGCCGGTTTCTCCATGCGGAAGCTGGAGGTGTATCTCGGGCTTCTGTTGTTGGTCGGGATCGTGCTCGCGGTGGAGATCACGATCCAGCGTATTTGGCCGGACGGCGGCCGTCGGCATCGCGCGCTGGGCCGATTTACGATGGTCATCTATTGCATCCTGTTTGCCACCGGCACCTTTACGTACACGATGCTCTACATTCTGTATCCCGGCAAGATTGGATAGCCCTATGTTGACCTGTGGTTGCGGGCGCTGGATGCATACCGAGGGCATTGAAGAGCGAGCGTACGATGATGGGGCGCTCCAGTGGTTTATCAGATCGGAATGTCGCGGCTGCGGGCTCAAAGTCGGCGTGGATGTCCCGGCCGGACAGATGAACGGTTTGGTCGATCGACTGACGTGGACGGACGATGCCTTGCATCGGCTTGAAAGAATGCCGCCGTATTTGGCGCCGCTATTTCGGGACGAGGTCGAGCAGGATCTGCGGACGCGTGGCGAACGGGTCGTGACGTACGATGTGCTGCTTCGCCCGCGCACCGGCGAGCGGATTGAATGGGATGCTGAGGCGGAACGGCGTCTGAGTAAAGTGCCGGCTCCCGTCCGCGCGATGGCGAAGGTTGAACTGGAACGAACGGCGGCCGATCGCGGACAGACGCGAATCACGGTGGCCCTGATGGAAGAACTCAAGGCCAAGTATTTTGGAATGGCGGCGCAGAAAGCGTGATGAGCGATCTGTGATGAGTGATGAGCGAAGAGGAATGCGCGTTTTCCATTACTTGTCACCCATCACCTATCACCCATCACTGGAGTTGTGATGTTGCATCGAATGGCATTGCGGGTGCTTCCGAGCCTGAGCCTGGCGGTGACGGAAGATGCCGTACGCAAGCAGAAGCGTCTCGTCATGTTTGTGCCGGGATTGGTTGCGTTCGGGGTCTATCGCCTCGCAAAGCATGTAGTGCCGTTGACGGAGCCGCTTGTCTTGCTGGCCGTGAGCAGTCTGGTGGCGATGGTCACCGCACTCTTGGCCTATCGAGTTGGACGATCTGCTTCGTGGACGGTGATCGCACGAGAAGATGGGAGCCGACTCCTGGTTTGGCTGGCCGGCTGGATTGGCGCCGTCTACGGGATCCAGCTCTCTCTCTTGGTGCTCGCACTGTTGTGGGTGGTGGGGTACAGCTATCTACAGCATCCGGATGGTCCGGCCATGATGGCGATCATTATCTCCTGTACGTCGGTGGCCCGCGATGCGTTTGAAATCGGCTATGTGCGGAAGCTTGCGGTTCAGGGACGCCTGTTTCTCACCTTTCCGGATGGAGCCGCGCTTCGTACCTTAGTGCAGAGTCGGCTCTCTCAGGTGGGGCCGTGGGGACTCGTCGGTCTGGGCGTCGGCGGCTTGATGGGACTGTCCGGGCAGGTGATCGCCGATGGGCAGATGGCTGCGTTGGCTCAGTTACTGGGCGTCACCGTATTGGGCGGTGCCCTCACGCTGTGCGCGTATTTCGGTGGCTTGCGCCCCTCCGTGGCATGGGTGGAGACACTTAAGCGGACAGCGCCGACCGAGTTATTGAAGTATTGGTGGTGGCCCGGGATGGCCTTTGCGTCCACGTACTATTTGGTTGTCATGGGTCTGGTGCTGTTTGTCGGCAGGCAGCCAGGAATGGCGACAGGGCAGGCCGTTGTAGGGGGCGCGTTGGTTACGGCGATCATGACGCTGTACGGGTACTATCTGGGTCATCGCCGGCAAGTCGAAGATGAGCAGGCGCCGCAGTTATCGAGCGGGATGCTGCGTTGTCCCTTCGTAATGGGGATTCTTGGCAAGTCGGCAAATGCGTCCGGCAGCATGAACGGACTGGCCGGCGACATGGCCTTAAGCAAGACGGGATCAAAGGGGTAGTCGTATGCGTCGTCGCAGCTGGATGACCGGTTCCATGATCGCAGTGGTTGTGTGTGTCACAATTCTGGCCGCTCTGTTGCCCGTGATCGGGAATGGACCGAGTCTGTCGTTTGCCGAAGGCACGACGGACTTGTACTTTGGCACAGAGGGCACGCCGCAAGGTCCGCCGGCTCCGGGACCTCATGAGACCGTCTATTCACGGGTTGGTTCATTCGATAGCCGGCTCCTGGTCTGGTTCGTGACGCAGCAGCATACCTACTTTGGAGGATTTGTCCTCGCGCTGCCGCTGTTTTGTGCCTTGCTGGAGTTTGCCGGATTGATTACGAAAAAGCCGGCGTTGTCGCTTCGCTATGACGGCTTGGCCCGAGACTTGGCGAAGGTCGCCTTGCTGGCTCTCTCGGTGACCGCGGTGGTCGGGAGCCTCATGTTGTCCATGTTCATCTACTTCTACCCGTCGTTCATGAAGTATATGGGCGGGACGTTCAAGTCGTTCATGCCGGTCTATGCCATCGTGTTTGTCGGAGAGTCGCTGCTGCTGATCATCTATTACTACAGCTGGAATCGGATGGCTGAACGCGGGTTGAAGTGGATTCACGCCGCCATCGGCATTCTGACGAATATCTTCGGGACATCGTTGCTCTTGCTGGCCAACGCCTGGTCGGCGTTTATGATGGCGCCGGCCGGCGTCGATGCGCAGGGCCGGTTTCTTGGGAATGTTTGGCACTTGCTCCATTCCGCTCTCTGGAATCCCCTGAACGTCCATCGATTTCTCGCGGACATTATGTCCGGCGGGGCGGTGGTGCTGGCCTATGCCTGTTACCGGTTTTTCACCAGCAAGACCAGCGAAGAGCGGGCCTATTACGACTGGGTAGGCTACATCTTTCTGTTCGTCACGGTCTGTGCGTTGCTGCCGATGCCGATCGCCGGGTATTGGCTGATGCGTTCGGTGTATGCCTTCAGCCAGAGCATGGGCGTGACCATGATGGGCGGCTTACTGACCTGGCTCTTTGTCGTGCAGGCGCTGCTGATCGGGGCGTTGCTCTTAGGGATCAACTACTACATTTGGCAGAGTATGGCGCGAATCAAGGGCGGGGAGCGCTACCAGCCGTACTACCAGTTCCTGCTTGGCGTGCTGACGATGGCCCTCTTCATCTGGTTGACGCCGCATACGGTCTTGATGTCAGGGGCGGAAGTGAAGGCGATGGGCGGGGCACAGCATCCGGTGGTCGGGAATTACGGAGTTATGTCAGCAAAGAACGGCGCAGTCAATGTGATGATTCTCATCACGGCGCTCAGCTTTCTCTACTATCGGCGTGCCAATCGAACGATGACGGTGTCCTGGGTGAAGACAGGGAATCTTCTGATCGGGACCTTGTACACGGTGGGTCTCGTGAATGTGATCTGGCTGTCGATCTACGGCTTCTATTTGCCCGCGAAGATCCGCGTGGGATTGTCGTCGCCCCAAGCCTTTACGACATTGACGGTGATTCTGGCAGGTGTCGTGATCAACCGTCTCATGCTGCGGGGCTCGGTGGTGCACGGCCCCGTGCAATGGGGGAAGATTTCGGTGCGCGGCATGGTGGGGCTCTTCGGCTTGGCCGCGGCGTTTACCTGGGTGATGGGGTTGATGGGCTACATTCGATCGTCCGGGCGTCTGTCCTGGCACGTCAGCGAGCTGATGGCCGATGTCTCTCCCTGGGCGTTTACTCCCGATCTAGAGTTTGCTGCGAAAATGGTCACGCTAAACATGGTGGTGTTTTGGGGAGCGGTGTTCGCGCTCTTTTGGATGTGTCAGCGCGAACAGCAGCCAGTAATGGGAGAAGAGTTTTTCGAGGAGCAGGCGCCGGCGTTGGCTCCCTCCTCGTCGCAAGAAGCCTCATCGTAAAGAAAGGGTCGAAACGCCTATGAATGGTCGGATGGTGTGGAGTGTAGTGGCTCTGGCGAGTATGGCGTTGTGTGTCGGAACCGTCATCACTAAGTCAGTCTATGCAGAAAGCCAAGTGTTGGTGCTGGAAGATTTCCAAGGGAAAGAAGCGGATGGTTT
Source organism: Nitrospira sp. (assembly GCA_030653545.1). NCBI lineage: Bacteria > Pseudomonadati > Nitrospirota > Nitrospiria > Nitrospirales > Nitrospiraceae > Nitrospira > Nitrospira sp. Next base: position 80,870 of record JAURZE010000015.1, read on the forward strand.
TCCCTCGTCCTGGGATCACGAGAACCAGCGCAGTCATTCCAAGGGGCGCGACGCGTATAAGGTGCAAACTGAAAATGGTGTAAATTTTTTGTCGGCCAAAGATGCCGGACAACGGATCAAGAAAAAGAAGATCGACTGGGATCCCAAAGCCTATCCCGTGCTCACCTGGCGGTGGCGTTTGCTGAAGGCTCCGGCTGGAACGGATCAAATCGCGGCGATCTATGCCTCGCTCGATACCGATTTGTTGTTTATCCCGGTGTTCACAAAGTATGTCTGGAGCGGGACCAAGCCGGAAGGGACCCTGACGGAAGGCGGCATGTTCAGCGGATCAGAGATCGTTATGCAGAGCGGGACTAAAGACGTCGGCCAGTGGTTTGAAGAGCGTGTGAATGTTTATGAGGATTTCAAGCGCATTCATCAACATGAGCCGGCGCCCAAGGCCTGGGGCATTTCGATCATTGCCGCGCCTGGAGTGGAGATTGATTTCGGCTCGCTGGTGGCCGGTCCTGCCAAGTAACGGAGGGAGTCGCAGTTGCCATGACTGGGGCTGGAGATCAGGGGCTTCCCATCAGAAAGCTCGTGGACATCGTGTTCGGTGTGGTGGTGATGGGGACAGTGGGAACGCTGATTGGCCTCATCATGGGCAGTGAATTCATACCGTTGGCGATTGGGATTGGGCTTGTAATGGGGGGTGTCGTAGGGTTCCTCGGGGGGCGACGGTTTCTGATCAGTATTTTAGTTGGAACAGTCCTGGGCGGTCTGCTGGCCTGGCTATTGGCCGGACCGGAACGGATCTCGTATGGGGCCGGTGCCGGGGCGGCCATGGGCGGATTTCTCGGAGTTCAGGTCTCGATGTTGTTGGATATGCGCGCGGCCCGCAAGGCCGAAGGGGCGGGTGCGTCGGTTGAAGAGGTGACTCAGGACGCTCGCTAATAGGTGTCTTGTCAGATTTATCCGGGCGCGTGGAGACTTATGGAAAACAGGGGTGTACTGATCGGGTCAATCGTCTTTGTCTTCGGGTCATTCATTCTCCTGATCGCAGGGCTAGTCTATGAGTCATATAAGGCCAAGCAGATGCGGGAATTAGCCATGAGTATCCAGACGGAATCCCGCCCGGTCGCGGCGAAGGCGGTTGCGCAGGATTTCTCGATGTATAAAACGAGAATCGGCGATGAAGGGCGCGAGATGGTGCAGGTGCCGGCGGGGCCGTTTACGATGGGGAGTAGCGATGGGGATCCGGATGAGGCGCCTGAGCGACAGGTGTTCTTGAAAGGGTTCTTTATCGATCGATACGAAGTGACGCAGGATGAGTACCTGCGTTTTGCCAAGATGACCAAGCGGCAGCTCCCGAGGATTGAAGTATTCGAAGACGACCAGTCGAAAGTCTTAAAGCCTGAGCTGGCGGCGATGAGCGTTTCCTGGGACGATGCGGTCGCCTATTGTAAGTGGGCCGGTAAGCGATTGCCGACAGAGGCTGAATGGGAGAAGGCCGGGCGGGGTGAGGGGAAACGGAAATACCCTTGGGGCGACAAGTTCATGAATGGTGTGGCCAATGTGGATGGGCCTGAGGATGGATACAAGTATCTGGCGCCTCCCGGCTCGTTTGAGGCCGGCCGGAGCCCCTACGGATTGCACGATATGACGGGAAATGTCGCCGAATGGGTCGCGGATACGTATGACGAGCACTACTACAAAAAGGGTGGCTATCGTGACCCGAAGGGGCCCGATGAGGGTGATCTGAAAGTGGTGCGTGGTGGCTCCTGGAGGGAAACCGAGCAAAACGCCAGGCTCTCCAAACGATTCGCGGCTAAGCATTGGCGGAATGATATTACGATTGGAATTCGTTGCGCCGGCGATTTGGAGCTGAGCGGCGATGCGGTCGGTCAGTAGCGGTCATGCTGGAAACCAGATTCAAGGTGGTGTTTCTTATCGTGGTCTTGCTGTTTGCGGCCATGCCGATTATTGCCATCCTTCGCGGGACGACTACGACTCCTTTCGAAGAGAGTGATCCCGGTTCCCCGGTTTCGGTACAGCCTGGTGACATGCCTGCTGCAGCTGAAGCGGCGATAGATGAAGAAATGATCCTGATTCCTGCCGGGACCTTTCTGCGTGGGACCGATATGGGTGGGCTTGACGAAGGGCCGCCCAGGGAGATCTTCCTCGATGCATTTCGAATCGACCGCTACGAAGTAACCAATTCGCAGTATGGGCAGTTTGCTGCGGCCACCGGTCACCGGAAGGCGGGGCCTCCTTCTCGATACGCCAAGAATGTGTCCAAAATGCGCGGCCCGAATCAACCGGCTATCTATGTGTCATGGGACGATGCCGTGGCCTACTGTCAGTGGAAGAGCAGGCGGCTGCCTACAGAAGCAGAATGGGAAAAAGCCATGCGTGGTACAGATGGTCGACTGTGGCCTTGGGGAAATACGGAACAGCCTGATGGGGCCAACTGGGCGCGAGTCAACGACGGATTCGAGGCGAGTGCTCCTGCGGGATCATTCAAGGCAGACATAAGTCCCTACGGTGTCATGGATGGGGCGGGAAATGTCATGGAATGGGTCCAGGACTGGTATGCGGAGGGGTATTACAAGGAATCGCCAGACCGAAATCCGCCAAGTCCGGAGTATGGCGTCTATCGAACGATGCGGGGGGGTGCGTATACGACGACTGGGGGCGATCTTCGCCTCACCAGTCGAAGCAAAATGGTCCCGGATTTTCGTGATGAAACGATCGGATTTCGGTGCGCGATGTCAGTGGAAAATGGCGTGGGTGAGACGGCGAATCGCAGCGAGAAATCTATAGAAAATCAAAGTAGTAGAGAATCAGAAACACGGCCAAAATGATATTGACAACCATACCGGCCAAAACTATAATGTCGAAAATTTTTGAGTTTTTTGTCATGGGTTTCCTTGTGTTGTTATGGCCGCCAGCTAAGGAATTTTGAATAACACACAGGTTTTTGGGTGTCAAGGAATTCACGGGCTTCACTCACTATTTCGAGCATGGAAGGGGAGGCAAGATGGCGACGGCAACAGCAGACAGCGATTTGATGGTTAAGGTCGGCAAGATGATTTTCTACATCACTTGCGCGGTTGGTTTGTGGTTTTTCTATTGGTTTGCTGGCATTCAGTGCCCCTGCTAGTTCAGGGCCGCTGCGAGTCTGACGGTTGTGAAACTTTGATCGATCTGATGAGGAGGAGATGATGGGGCAGAATATTCTGTATGGGATTATCTCTGTGGCGATCTGCGTAGGATACTTCCTGATGGTTGACCATTTTCTGATGGATATGCAGGGCCTGGACTTCTGGTACATGTTCCGTAAGTAGTTTGGCGCTGCGTAGGATTTTTGGGGCTTGTGATGAATCTTTTTCGTAAAGCATTAAGGAGGTATCCCATGGGTCTTGTAACCCGGAAGAAAGTGTTCTCAATCATGGCGCTCTGCGCGATGGTTGGCCTCCTCCTGTTTCCTGTGGTGGTGTCGCTTCCGTCACTGGCAATCGGTGCGGATGCGCCTGACGCGGCAAAGAAGGAGGATGCGAAGGTTGAGAAGGGGCGTGACGTCTATTATAAGACGGAAGGTATCGTGGTTGGCGCGCCTGCCCCGAAGACAGTTGACGGCCCGAGGGATTATCCCCGGTATAACTTCGAGAGTCGCGTGCTCCTCTGGTTCGCGAACCAGCAGCATCTATACTACGGCAGCTTCGTGCTCGCCGTTCCGATTTTCTGCATGGTCGTCGAATTCATGGGTGTGGTGACGAAGGATAAGGCGTTGGCGAAGCGGTATGATCAGCTTGCCTATGACTTTATTAAGATCAGTCTGACGGCGTACTCGTTGACGGCCGTGCTTGGCGGTATTCTGATCTTTACCTTCCTCACTCTCTATCCTGCGTTTTTCGGTTATCTGTCCAGCATTTTCCGTCCGGTCATGCACATCTATGCGTTGATGTTCGTGGCTGAGAGCGGCACCCTCTACATCTACTACTACGGCTGGGACAAGATGAAAGAGGGATTCCTGAAGTGGATCCATCTGAGCATGTCGGTGATTTTGAACATCATCGGGACCTTGCTCATGTTCCTGGCGAACTCGTGGATCGGATTCATGATGTCTCCGGCCGGTGTTGACGAGCAGGGGCGGTTCCTTGGAAATATCTGGCACGTTCTTCATACGGCATTGTGGAACCCGCTCAACCTCCATCGCATCCTTGGCAATATGGCCTTCGGTGGTGGCGTGGTTGCGGCTTACGCGGCGTACAAGTTCTTAGCGTCGAAGACCGATGAGGATCGCGCCCACTATGATTGGATGGGCTACATCGCGATGGCGCTCGGTGTCGCGTTCTTGATCCCGTTGCCGTTTGCCGGTTACTGGCTCATGCGCGAAGTCTATGCGTATCGCCAACAGATGGGCATTACGCTCATGGGTGGATTGTTGGCCTGGCTCTTCATTATTCAGGCCACCATGATCGGTATTTTGTTCCTGAGCACAAACTACTATTTGTGGCAGGCGATGGGACGCATGCGTGGAGCGGAGAAGTATCAACGTTACATCAAGTACCTGGTGTTTATCCTCGCTTGCGGGTATTTGGTCTTTATTACGCCGCACACGATGGTCATGACTCCGGCGGAATTGAAGGCCATGGGCGGACAGCAGCACCCGGTGTTGGGTAACTATGGCGTCATGTCGGCGAAAAACGGCGGCATCAACGTCATCATCACCACCACGGTGTTGAGCTTCGTCTGGTATATGCGCGGCAACAAGATTTCGACTGTCTCTTGGTCGAAATTCGGGAACATCTTTATGGGATGTTTCTTCTTCTTCGCCTACGTCAATATTATTGGGCTGGCGATTTACGGATACTACATCCCGGCTAACGTCCGAGTTGGATTGTCTGTCCCGCAGGTGGCGACAACGCTCTCCTGTCTCTTCTTCATGTTCGCTTTGAACAGCGTCATGATGAAGGGTGCCAAACAAATGGGGCCGATCGAGTGGGGTAAGATCTCTGCCCGCTCGCAGTATGCGCTGATCATGTTGGCGACAGCATTTACCTGGATGATGGGCTTGATGGGATACATTCGCTCATCGGTTCGCCTCTTCTGGCACGTGAATGAAATCATGCGGGACAATTCACCGTGGGCCTATACGCACACGGTTGGATTTGCTGCGAACATGATTTCTTTTAACGTGCTGTTCTTCTGGATCAGTATTCTTTTCGTATTCTGGCTTGGAAGCTTAGCGGCAAAGAAGGCTCCGGCTGGTGAGAAGGCGGGGGTTCCTGGTAGCGCGCCTCAGCCGGCAGGTAGCCACTAACCATCTTATTGAGCAACTGGCTCAGGGGGGAGGCCGTGCAAGCGCCTTCCCCCGGTGTAGCCGCAGGAGGTTAAAACCGTGGGCGATTTGATTAATCAAGCACTAGCGATGGGGTGGCCGGCACTGGCGTTGCTGGCCGGCCTCTTGGTGTATTTCCAATTTTCCATCAGTGATCCCGTTGCAAAGAAGCGGGCCACGCTCAAGACGATCATTGGGATGGCGGCAACGTTTCTTTTGTTTATTGCGATCGTAAATTACACGGGTAATTTTTACGGCGAGAATCGGCTCTTGCCGGTCTCGCTTGTGATGATTACCGCCGCTTCCTTTATGGTAGCGATTTATTTCCCTAATTTTGGGGCATTGCTCAAAATCGGCGGGCTCATGTTTTTTGTGGCCGCGTTTCTTTCCGGTTATGGAAACTGGTTGCCGCAGGTCGAAGGTGGCTTCCCGCCGAAGGAAGAGAAGCTCGAGTATAGCGGTATGACGGCGCAACAGCTGGCCGATGAAGGCGAGAAGATTATTTTCGGTGGCGTTGGGAAAAACAAAGAGCAGGGTGCTATCGGCAAAGGCCAGTGTCCGCTCTGTCACGCATTCCATGCTGGCATGTTGGGTGAACGTGCTCCCAATCTGAGCGGCTTGCCCGAGCGCGCCGGCAAAGAGCGTCTTGAAGATCCGAAATATTCGAAGGGCAATGCCGCCAAGCGTGACTATGCCCAAAAGGAAGCGTTCCCTGGATCAGGCACTGCTGAAAATGGACAGGAGTATATTGCTGAGTCGCACGCCTGCCCGAACTGCTACGTCGTGGCTGGTTTCGGCGTGAAGGGAACCAATGACAAGGAAAGCCCGATGCCGGCGATTCACAAGCCGCCGATATCGCTCAGCCTTGATGAGCTCGCAGCCGTGGATACATGGTTGTATGTCCGCGAAGGCCGTGATGCTCCATCTTTCGACGAGATTGTGAAGTCGTACGAGAAGTTTATTCCTGAAGCGGATCGGCCGAAGAAGCAGGAAGAAAAAACCGGGCCGCCTAGTGCTCTTATGGCTGACGGGACCGAGCCTGTGGACCAGATATTTGCAAAAGCACAGTGCGTATCTTGCCACACGATTCCTGGAATCCCGGGTGCGAATGGGACAATCGGCCCTAAGCTGGTTGAGGGGACGAATGCACCTGGTCGCATTAAGGACAAGGAGTATAAGGGAACGGCCAAGTCGACATCCGACTACATTATGGAGTCGATCGTATCACCCAGTGCCTATGTGGTGAAGCCATTCCCTGATAATACGATGCCCAAGGTGTTTGGTCAGAAACTCAGTGCGGGAGCGCTCAAGAAGATTGTGGATTATCTCTCGCAAGTCTACGAGGGAAAAGAGCCTCCAAAGATTTCGTAACTGAGCTGTGAATCTTTTAGACCAAAGGGAGTGAACTCATGAAAGCATTGATGTCAGTCGGCGCGCTGGTAGGAGCTATTGCGCTCCTCCTGCTAGTCGGGATGATCCTCGACGTCGTCCCGTCGAATACCGTCCGCTTAGTCGAAGGCTACATGCCGATCCAGATGTTGGTTGAGGTAGCCTGCTTCGTTGTCGGCTTTGCCGGGTTGAGCTACATGCTCAGTTCAATGGGTATGGCGGTTCCCCGCTTCTGGCAGGGAATCGGGTTCTGGGCTTTTGTGTTGCTCTATTTGAAATTCCGCGTCTATCCGCCCATCCCGTTCAGCGTTCGAGCCATGTATGGTACGGTGTCGCTCGTCGCGGTCTTTATGTGGGTGTCCGCGAACGAGGACGACTGGAAAAAGTTTAAGCAGCCGATCATGAACGTTCTCGATGCCCAGAGTGGAGCAAACAAGATGCTCCGCTACGCGTATCTCGTTCTGATTCCGGTTCTTGTTGGTTTCACCTCCTTCAATGCGATGAAGCCAACGTCGGAAGAGCCGGTTGAGTTGCGAACGGTGCATCCGGCCCCTCCGGCCAGCACGAAAGTTCATGGTAAGACCTACACTCTCCAGACCTCCCAGAATCCGTACCGGGTCAACCCGGAAGGGAAGTTTGATCAGGAATATAGCAACAAGCTGATCGTTGAGCAGGGCATGGGGCGCTTGATGGCCCCGAATGCCAATCCGTGGGATGAGAAGAATCAGGGCTATCTGAAGTATGTGAAGGAAGGTGGAGAAATCTTCTTCCAGAACTGCCACTTCTGCCACGGCGACAATTTAAATGGTCGTGGTCTTCACGCCTTTGCGTTTAACCCGATTCCTGCGAACTTTACCGATCCAGGCACAATCGCTCAGCTCCAGGAGACCTTCATTTTCTGGCGCGTTGCCAAGGGTGGTATTGGATTGCCGAACGAAGGTTTCCCCTGGGCCTCAGTGATGCCGCCATGGGAACAGCATTTGACCGTCGACGAGATCTGGAAGGTCATTTTGTTTGAGTATTGGCATACGGGTTACTACCCCAGGACCTGGGACTAAAAGTCCACTGGCATAACGGATAACCCTGGATTACGACATGAGGAAAAAAATGATGAATACGTCGATGGGCAAAAAAGCAGGGATCGTCCTTGCCTCGGCCTTTGGACTGGCTCTTTTCTCTGCCGGCCCGTTGGTCCTCTCGGCATCTGCCGAGGAAGTTCCGCAGGGATTTAAGAAGGGTGAACTGGCGCCAGAGCCGGCTGCAGACATGATCGAGGCCGGGAAGCGCGTCTACTTTACCAAGTGCGTCTGGTGTCATGGAGTGGATGGAGCCGGCGACGGGCCCGGCGCCGACCGACTCTGGCCGCGTCCCCGCAACTTCAACCAGGGGACTTTCAAGATCCGGCATACTGCCAGCGGTGAACTGCCGTTGTTTGATGCCAAAAAGCCGACTCCCGGGCAAAACGACCTTTTTGAGACGGTGACCCATGGTTTGCCTGGTTCTGCGATGCCTTCATGGGAAGGTATTTTGACCGAAGAGCAACGCCTTCAGGTGTTGTCCTTCGTCACTACGCAGTTGGTGAAGGATCGGAAATTCACCGATAAGCAGTCGGAATCCCAGACGATTCTTCAGATGGCCGATTTGAAGCCGAAAGAGGCGACAGAGGAAAGCAAGAAGAGAGGATCCGAGCTGATCGTAGAAAAGAAGTGCGTGGAATGTCATGGCATGGAAGGCCGTGGCGATGGTAACGCCTTCAATCTGAAGGATGACTGGGGTTTCTCGATTCAGCCTGCCAATTGGCACAAGTGCTGGAATTTCCGTGGAAGCCGGCAGGATCCGTACAATGTGAAGAATATTTTCCGGACCTTCTCGACCGGCGTCAATGGAACTCCGATGCCGTCGTTTGCGGATAGCACGTCAGTCGATGATCGTTGGGATATTGCGAACTTTGTGAACTCCTTGTGCGAAAGAGATGCTCAAGGGAATCCGCTCTCAATCGATCCACAGACGGATAAGCCGAAAGTCAACTTCGTGCTTCCCTCGAATCCGGTGGAAGGTGAGATCCCCACGGATATCGAGAACGAAGCCTGGCAGAAAACCCAAAAGCGCCTTATCGCCATGGGTGGTCAGATCACGCACAAGCCGCGTAACTTCGTGAACCGGATCGATGATCTCTGGGTTCGGTCGCTGTATAACGAAAAGTCGATTGTGTACTTGATCGAATGGGACGATCGTACCAAGAGCGTGGCCGAAGGGAAGTTGCCCTGGGCTCCGACTCAAGTGAATATCGATGTGAAGGAGCAGGATCCGAAGACCGGTGAAGAAGGATCTATCGCCGCGCATCAAAATAATTACGCAGTGTACAATGACGCGGTCGCAATTGAGACGCCGGTCAAGTGGCAGGATCTTCCTGCTCCGATCAAGCCGCGGTATCTCTTCGGAAGCAATGAGCAATATCCCGTGGATATTGTGAAGTGGGAAGCTGACGGATCTCTCCGGGCTTTCAAGGGAACCGGTTGGGATAAGGATTTCGAAGAGCGCGATAGCTATGAAGAGAATCTAAAGATTCTCAAGTCTGAATGGAAGAACGGTCGTTGGTACGTCATGATTCAGCGTCCAGTCGGAAACAAGAAGGACCAGGATTATGACGAAGATACGCTGTTCGAAATGGGGAAATACATCCCGACCGTGTTCTTTGCCTGGGATGGTCATAACGGTGATGCAGGACGCAAGATGGCCGTCTCGGCTTTCTACTACACGTTCATGCAGCCGCCGACGCCCCGTGAAGTGTATATCTATCCGTTCGTCATTGCCGGCGGGATCGTGCTGTTGGAAGCATGGGTCTTGACGCGCCGCGCAAACAAGCGGAAGGGCAAGACGCTCTAAGCGCACTCTGTACGTGAGTGGCTGAGCAGCGAATGAAGGGGGTGGGGAAACCCACCCCCTTCGTGTTTTCACGCCATGAAGCGGTAGATCTGTATGAATGTCACTGGAGTCGTGCTGGCCGGCGGCAAGAGCCGGCGGATGGGGGAGGATAAGCGTTTCCTACTGGTCGGGGAGGAGACGTTATTGACGCGAACGACCTCGGTGATGGCTCAGCTCTTTCCTGAAGTGCTCGTGATTATTGCGCAGGATAGTCCGCCGCTCACAGTCTCCGGATGCCTCGTTCACAGAGATCTCATTGCAGGTTGTGGAAGTCTCGGCGGCCTCTACACAGGTTTGGTAAAGGCTTCGGAGCAGCGTATTTTCGTCGTGGCCTGTGATATGCCGTTTCTGAATCCCGACATGATCCGCTGGTTTGTCGATCGCGATCCTGCAGCAGACATTGTGATGGCACGTTTGCCGACCGGGCTGCAATCTCTTCACGCGCTCTATAGTAAACGCGCATTGCCTGTCCTGGAGCGCATGGCCACCATGCATACTCTGAAGATCCAACAGATTGTCTCAGAACCCTCACTCCACACAACCGTCGTTTTGGCCGACGAGTGGGGCGAGCGTGATGCCCTCGCCCGATCGTTTCAGAATGTGAACACGCCGGCTGATCTCGCCGCGGCGAGAGCCGCACTTCGTAACCGTTCATTGACTCGATAATGCCCGCCTCCCAGCGCACGATCCTGGTGATTCACCCTGGCGGACTGGGTGATGTGTTGCTGTCGATTGGTGCAATGGCCGTCCTGCGGAGTGCCTTCCCGCAACACAAGATGATCCTGCTCGCGGGGTCTGACGTAGGGCATCTACTGGGTCAGTGCGGGGTGATCGATCAATCTTTGCCGATCGAATCAAGCCGGTTCAGCGCGCTGTTTTCCGGAAGGGTGCAGATTTCAGATCTACCGCATGACCTCTTGAGGCGATGCGATCTTGTGGTTGGATGGCTGAGTGATCGGGATGGTTCGATCCGGCGTGGGCTCCAGGAGGTGGGAGTTCCACGTGTGATGTTGCAATCGCCGGCTGATGCCGGGGGGCATCACCAAAGCGATCGGTTTCTGGAGACGCTAAAGGGGGAATTTCCGGTCGGTGCGAACCCTTCCATCCGTCTCCGTCTTCCCGATCAGGTGCTGCAGGCGGGGATGGACGCACTTCGTGCCGTCGGGATCGAACAAACGGCGCCTCTGATCATGTGCCACCCGGGAAGCGGAAGCACGCACAAGTGTGTGCGAGCGGAGACGTGGGGCATGCTTATTCGGGGATGTCAGGCGAAGCGGTTCTTACCTGTGATGGTGCTAGGGCCTGCTGATGAGCAAGCCGAGGCCGCCATCCAGGCTCTGGGTCTTCCGGGAATGTTGATGCTTCGCCCTCCGTCCATCACGATGCTTGCCGCGATCCTGGCGCAGGCACAGGGGTATATCGGCCACGATTCTGGCGTGACCCACCTGGCTGCCCTCCTGGGCGTGCCGACGGTGGCGATGTTCGGGCCAACCGATGAGCGGCAATGGGCTCCGCGCGGGGAGCAAGTGACTGTCGTGAGGGGAGGAGGCTGCTTGTGCGTAGGCTGGGACGCGGTGCGAGTCTGTGCGGCAAAGTCTTGTCTGAATGTGATGCCGGAGAAGGTTTTCGAGGCGCTTGATACCGTCGATTTTCGCTACCGTCGGGTAACAAATTCCTGACGCCTCACCTTGTCACACTATGTACCATATGCTACAGTGCAAAATTGTTTTTCTCTTTCTTCTCTAAGGACTTAGGAGATTTTGTGACGCAGGGGCTTGTGCAAGAACAGGTGGCGAATGCGGTCCAGGGAGCTCTCTCTGACGCAAAGGCGAAGGGGCAGTTGAAAATCGAGTCCTGGCCTACCGTCACCCTGGATGCGCCCAAGCGTCCGGAGTGGGGTGACCTTGCCACTACTGTTGCCATGTCTCTCGCGGCCTCAGAGAAACGCGCACCCCATGACATTGCTCAGATCATTGCCGATAATCTGTTGACCCGCGATCAATTATTCGAGCGAGTTGAGATCGTCCGGCCAGGTTTTCTCAACCTGACCGTCAAGCCTGCCATCTGGTTAGAAGTTTTGCGGGACATCGAGCGGAAAGGCGCGGCCTACGGCACGTCGGTGGTCGGAGTCGGGAAGCGCGTGTTGGTCGAATATGTCAGTGCCAATCCCACCGGGCCGCTTCATGTGGGGCATGGGCGAGGCGCCGCGGTTGGTCAAGCATTGGCACGGCTGCTGAGAGCGGTCGGATACGACGTGGTCAGTGAATACTACATCAATGACGCCGGCCGACAGATGAAACTCCTGGGCGCTTCCGTGTACGCACGGTTGCAGGAGCTTGCGGGGACGCCCGTCACGTTTCCGGAAGACGGTTACCACGGCGAGTATATCCGTCTTGCGGCTGAACAGATTCAGGAGTCAGACGGGGCGACGCTGGCGACGATGTCTCCGGTGGAGGCCGAGCAACGCTGTCGTGATCTGGCCTATCGGACCCTGCTGCAGCGCATTCGTGAAGATCTGTCGATGTTAGGCATTGAGTTTGAGTCCTGGTTCAGCGAAGCCTCGCTCATTGAGTCCGGCGCCGTCGAGCGGGCTTTCGCAGAGCTAAAGAGTCAGGACCTCTTATTTGAGGAGGACGGGGCCTGGTGGTTTCGGTCGTCCCGATTCGGTGATGAAAAGGATCGCGTCGTCCGCAAAAAGGACGGCGAATGTACCTACCTCGCTTCCGACATCGCGTACCATCGCGACAAGCTCCAGCGGGGCTATGACCTGTTGATCGATGTCTGGGGCGCCGATCACCACGGATATATCCCGCGCATGCAGGGGGTCATTCAAGCTTACGGGCATCCGAAAGAGCGGCTACAGGTCGTGCTGGTGCAACTCGTGAAGTTGTTGCGAGGCGGCGTCGAAGTCAAAATGTCGAAACGCTCCGGCGAATTCATTACGATGCGCGAGGTAATCGATGAGGTGGGTGTCGATGCCGCCATGTTCTTCTTTCTGATGCGGGATTCGAACACGCATTTGGATTTTGATTTGGAGTTGGCCAAGCAGCGGTCCTCGGACAACCCCGTCTATTACGTGCAGTATGTCCATGCCAGGATTGCGAGCCTCTGGCGGGTGGCCGCGGCGCGTGGAATTGCCTGCCCGACGGCGGCGGAAGCCGATCTGACGGTGCTGACCGATCCCGACGAGCTTGCCTTGATCCGGAAGCTCTCGATGTTTCCTGAAGTGTTGGAGGCGAGCGCGCTGGCGTTTGAGCCGCATCGCCTGACCTACTATCTTCAGCAGCTCGCGGCCCTGCTGCACACTTTTTACAACAAGCATCGGATTCTTCCTCCGGCGGCCGATCTGGAGACCGGCGACGCGCCCGTGGCGGAGGAGATATCTCCTAAGACGACGGCAGCTCGGTTGGTGTTGATGCGGGCTGTACAGCAGGTCGTGAAAAACGGATTGACCGTCCTGGGGATTTCAGCTCCCGAGCAGATGTAACGGAACGTACTCGCACGATGATGCAGTTCACGATCAAACAGCAGGACCGACAGACCAAGGGGCGGCTGGGACAGCTCCGTACCGCCCGGGCCGTCATCGACACGCCCACGTTCATGCCGGTGGGGTCGTTGGGGCCGGTGAAAGGGCTGGAGCCCGAGGATCTTCACGATCTCGGGTTCAGGCTCATGCTGAATAATGCGTACCATCTCTACTTGCGGCCCGGGCATAAAATTGTGGCGGAGTTGGGCGGGTTGCACGCATTTACCGGATGGCCTGGCGCGATCCTGACCGATAGCGGCGGGTTTCAGATTTTTAGCTTGGCGAAACTCTGCAAGATCACCGATGAGGGCGTGACGTTTCAGTCGCACATCGACGGCTCGACGCATTTCATCACGCCCGAAACGGCGATCGAAATCGAAGAGGCGCTCGGCGCCGATATCATCATGGCGTTCGATCAATGTGTCGCCCTGCCGGCGTCGCGCGCGGCGATTCTGGAGGGTTTGCGGCGGACGACGTCGTGGGCGAAACGCTGTCAGGCGAGCCGGCGCCGGAACGATCAGGCGCTCTTCGGCATTGTCCAGGGCGGACTGGAAGCCGATCTCAGGAGACAGTCGGCCCAGGAGCTGGTGGCGCTGGATTTTGAAGGCTATGCCATCGGTGGACTGTCCGTCGGGGAGAGCAAGGCCGATATGTATGCGATGTTGGATGTGACCGCTCCGGAACTGCCGGAGTCCAAGCCGCGCTATCTGATGGGGGTGGGCCTTCCGGAGGACCTCATCGAAGGGGTGGCTCGCGGGGTCGATATGTTTGATTGCGTGGTGCCGTCCCGCCATGGGCGGACCGGATGGCTCTTTACGGGGTTCGGCCGTGTATCCATCAAGCAGGCGCAATTCAAACAGGACGAACGGCCGATCGATCCCGACTGCGGCTGTCCGGTATGCAAACGCTATTCGCGCGCCTATCTGCATCACCTCTTCAACGTGAAGGAGATGCTCGGATCGCGACTGAATACGATTCACAACCTTTGGTATTTTGCTGATCTGATGCAACGAGTGCGCTCGTCGATCGAGCGAGGGACATTTCTCACAATGCGCGAGGAGTTTTATCGCGCGCGGGCGGAAGCCGAGCGGACCGGCGGCGAGACAGCAATCGCCGCGCAGGAACCGCGGGCCGGCCTCGACTAGCGTAAGGGGAGCCAGAGTTATGATGATGGTCGTGATGGCGTCGGTGGCGTGGGCTGAGGGGCCCGGGGGCGGCGGGAGCACATCGAGTTCGCTGCTCTCGTTGGTGCCGTTTGTCCTGATCTTTGTGATTTTCTATTTCCTGCTGATTCTGCCGCAGCAGAAGCGGCAAAAGCAGCAAAAGGCGATGCTCGACGATCTAAAGAAGGGGGACAAGGTCATCACGGCGTCGGGCTTCTGGGGGACCATCACGAATCTCGGGAAAGAGACGGTGACGCTGCAGATTGCCGACAATACCAAGGTCAAGATTCAGAAAGAGCATATCGCGAAAATACGGGCGGAAGACGACGACAAAGAGTAGCCGGACGACGTTAATCACACGAGAATGCTCGAACAGGCTGCCCGGCAAGGCCGCAGCAAGCGAAAAGGCGAGGCGTACGCGGCGGTACGGTGAGCCTCTGAGCGCGGCGAGAACGACGCTGGCGGGCTGTTTCAGCATTCTGCAAGAGAGGGTGGCAGAGACATGAAAAAAGTTGGTGGACGGTTTGCATTGCTTGCACTGGTGGTTGTGCTGTCGGTGGTGTTCTTCCTGCCGTCGTACAAGCCGTTGTATCAGGCCTTGCCCGACTGGGCGCGGAAGATTCTGCCGGATAAGGGCATTACGCTGGGGTTGGATCTCCAGGGCGGCATTCACATGGTGATGGAGGTCGATGAAGACCGGGCGGTCGAGATCGCCGTCGAGCGGTCGGTCGCATCGTTGCAGGATGTCTTGGTCGACAAGAAGCTGCCGGCTGAATCGGTGAAACGGACCGCCGCGAATCAGGTCACTATTCAGTTTGCCAACGCCGAACTGAAAGCGCAGATCCAGAAGCTCGTGGATGAGTATCCCACGTTCTTTGAAGTGGATGCCGCGGGGTCGGCCAACAGTCTGGTCTGGGAGTTGCGCGAGACGGAGATCAAGCGGATCAAGGATTCGGCGATCAATCAGGCGCTCGAAACGATTCGGAACCGGATCGACCAGTTCGGCGTGTCCGAGCCGCTGGTACAGCGTCAGGGATTGAAGCAGATTGTCGTGCAATTGCCGGGTGTCAAAGAGCCGAAGCGGGCGAAGGATCTCATCAAGGAAACCGCCTTGCTCGAGTTCAAGATGCTCGACGAAGACAATCAGATGAAGATGGATTTCCCTGCCCGCATCCCGAAGGAAAAAGAGGCCGAAGTCTTGGCGCAGTTCCAGGGCAAGGTGCCGGAGGGCGATCAGATCCTGTTCGAGCACCAAGTCGACAAAGACACCGGCCGGGAATTCCGGACGCCGTACCTCGTGAAGAAGCGGGTGATGCTGACGGGCGATGTCTTGAGCGACGCGCGGGTCTCCATCGGAGAGTTCAACGACCCCTATGTCTCTATTACCTTTGACGGCAAAGGCGGTCGGGAGTTTGAGCGGATCACCGGTGAGAATATCAAGAAGCGCATGGCCGTCGTGCTCGACAACACGATCTATTCTGCGCCGGTAATTCAGGACCGGATCTCCGGCGGACGGGCTCAGATCACCGGGACGTTCAGCACGCAGGAGGCCAACGATTTGGCCATCGTCCTTCGCGCCGGCGCATTGCCGGCTCCATTGAAGATCATTCAAGACCTCACCGTCGGGCCGTCGCTTGGACAGGATTCTATCGATCAGGGTATGAAATCCACCTTCATCGCCGGACTGCTGGTGGTGGTGTTTATGATCGTGTATTACCGCTTGTCCGGAGTGATCGCCGATTTCGCGCTCTTGCTCAACCTGATTTGTTTGCTCGGAGCGCTTTCGGCCCTGAACGCCACGCTGACGTTGCCGGGCATCGCGGGCATTGTGCTGACCATCGGTATGGGCGTGGACTCCAATGTGCTGATCTTCGAGCGCATTCGCGAAGAATTGCGGGCAGGAAAAGCCGTGCGCCTGGCGGTGGACGGCGGCTATGACAAGGCGCTGCTCACGATCATCGACGCGCACGTGACGACGTTGATCACGGGCGTGGCGCTGTTCTTGTTCGGCACCGGTCCGATTAAAGGATTTGCCGTGACGTTGTGCTTGGGGATCGCGATCAATCTGTTCACGGCCTTCGTCGGAACCAAGGTCGTATTTGATCTGCTGAATCAAGGTAAGAAAGTGGACACGCTCAGCATTTAGCCGTGATGCTGATGGCGGAAGACTGAGAGCTGAACACGACGAAAAGGGAGTGAGCATGTTAGAGATTCTCGGAAAAACAAACTTCGATTTCATGGGTAAGCGCAAGATCGCGTTTATCTTTTCGGGCATTATGGTGTTGTTCGGGTTGATTGCTCTGGTGCAGATCTCGCGCGGGGCCGCCAATCTCGGGATCGACTTTGCCGGCGGGACGGCCGTGCAGCTCAAGTTTGATCAGGCGATTCGGATCGAGGAGGCGCGGAAGGCTCTGGAGTCGAACGGGCTGAGCAATGCGGAGTTGCAGGAATTCGGGCAGGACAATAAATTGCTCGTCCGCATTAAAGCCTCGACCACCATTGAGGAAAAGACGGCCGAACGGGTCATGGCGGTGTTCTCAAAAGAATTCCCGAATAATAAATTTGTCGTGGATGCGTCGACGGAAATCGGCCCGACCATCGGGAAGAAGCTGCAGGAAGATGCGCTCATCGCGATCGTCATCTCGTTTGCCGGAATCATCATGTACATTGCGGCCCGGTTCGAGTTGCGCTTCGGCGTCGCGGCCGCCCTGGCCACGTTCCACGATGTGCTCGCCGTGCTGGGTGCCTTTTATCTGCTGGATAAAGAAATCACCCTGCTCGTGGTGACGGCGTTGCTCACGCTGGCGGGTTATTCACTGACCGATACCGTCGTGGTATTCGACCGGATCAGAGAAAACTTGCGGATCAGGCGGCGGGACTCGGAAGAGAGCATGATCAACAGCGCGGTGAACCAGGTCCTCAGCCGCACGATTGTCACCAGCTTGACGGTGGTGCTGGTGCTGATCCCGCTGACGCTGGCCGGCGGCGAAGTCTTGCATGATTTTTCGCTCGCCCTTCTGAGTGGCGTCATCTTCGGAACCTATTCGTCGGTGTTCGTCGCCAGTCCGTTGCTTCTCCTCTGGCCGGGCGCCAGCGGACGGATGATGAAGCGGAGCTAACGGAAACGGGGCGCTCGTTGTTCGCGCCTGTGCGCCGACGCCGGTTGGTCGGCAGGCGCGAACCCCCCGGATTCCGGATGCCGTCGGTTTCTGTCCGCATGCTGCTTGGGGCATCAGTATGACACTCTGGAGTCGGTCTCACAGTCTCCAGCAGAAAATCATCACGGCGATCGTGATGGTGGGTCTCCTGCCACTCAGTCTCTCCCTCCTGCTCAGTTACGTGGAAGAACGGCGGGCCCTCCGCGAGGCTATCGGCGCCAATTTCAAGGAAGTGGCGGTCGAGGCGTCGCGTCGGACCGAGATGCATGTGACGCGCGGGATCAACGAAGCGCAGCAACTCGGGACCACCCCCTTCCTCCGCACGGCCGTGACGGAGTCGAACCGCACCTATGAGGGGAAGGACGAGCGTGCGATTGATGCCATGATCAAAGACTGGCAGCAACGCTGGCGCCAGCGCGACACCCGCAGCGAGTTCCCGCTGTTCATCAACCGCATCGTCACGAATTATCTCATCCGCTGGCACGATATCCGGAAGTCCGATTACGTCGGGATTCTGGTGACGGACGCCCGCGGCGCCCTCGTGGTGAGTTCGATCCCCCAGGTGGAGTATTTCTACGGCAAGACGCCCTGGTGGACGGCGCTGGTGAAGTCGCAAGTATCCCGTCCGTACGTCAGCGATATCGCCTTCGATCCGGCCTTCGGAACGCACGTCGTGGTCGTGGCGGTGCCGATCATTGAGGACGGTGGCCGGGGGGTCATCGGCGCCGTGACCATTTTGCTCCGGCGCGACACGCTGTTCCATTCGATCGGCGAAGTGTCGATCGGCTCATCCGGCCACGCGATGCTCTTCAACTCCGACGGCGTTTCCTTGATTTGTCCGGTGTTGTCGCCTGAAGAGCATACGATGACGCCGGAACTGGTCAGGACCATCGTGCAGGAGAAGGCCGGTTGGGCCATCGCGCCTGACGACTCCCATGGGAGCCACAATGCCTTGATCGGATTCGCTCCGGTGCGGTTCAGCGAACCCCTGGCGCCCGGCAGTATGGGCGGAAAACAATGGGTAACGGTCATTCGGCAGGATCCGGAAGAGACCTACGCTCCTCTGGGACGTCTCGTCGGCCGAGTGTTGCTGTATGGAGTGGTGGTGTTTGCCGTGCTGGTGGGCACGGGGTTGATCGTGGCCCGGCGGATCGCCAGGCCGATCAAAATCTTGCACGACGGTGTTCTGGAGATCGCCAGCGGCCGGCTCGATCAGACCTTGCAGATCCGAACAGGGGATGAGATCGAACACCTGGCCGGCGCCTTCAATCAGATGGCCGCTAATCTAAAGTTGTCGTTTGCGCAAATCGAACAGCGGATGCTCGAAGTGCGGCGGTTGGAGGAAAAGTATCGGGATCTGATCGAGCATTCCCCGGAAATGATTTATCAGCTGGACCGGGCAGGGCAATTTGTCCATGTGAACCAGACCGGGCTGGAGAAACTCGGGTACAGCCTCGACGAAATGTTGGCCATGCGGCTCTGGGACGTGGTGCCGCCGGACCAGGCGGGGCATGTCCTGAGCTATCTTGAACGGCTCATGGTGAAAGGCCGCAACACCATTGAAACGATCTTTCTTGCGAAGGACGGCCGTCAGATCGACGTGGAGATCCATGCCACGGCGTTGTTCGATCAGGAGGGGGGCGGCATCGTCCATACGCGCGCATTCGTACGGGACGTGACCGAGCGGCATCAGTTGGAGCGGCAGCTTCAGCAATATACGAGCAAACTCGAAACGGCCGTCTCCGAGCGGACTCAGCAGTTGGTCGCGTCGCAGGCGCGCTATAAGGCGCTCTTCGATCTTGTGGCCGACTCCGTCTTCATGGTGGATCGCGACGGGAAGATCGTGGCGGTCAACCAGCGGGAAGAGCAGGCCTTGGGCTATTCGGAGTCGTCGGTCGTTGGGCGCAGTATCTTCGACATCGCTCTGCCCGCGTTTCGCGAGGGGGTTCGTGCCTTGTTGATGGAATTGGCCGGAGGGCAGCGGCAGGTCCCTACCCACGAGATCGCTGTTCTCACCGCCGCCGGTGTCGAGACCCCGGTTGAAATGGATCTGATTCGCACCGGCGCCGCCGAGGCCCCGTTGATTATGGTGCAGCTCCGCGACATCACCGACCGGAAGCGGATGGAACGGCAGCTGCGGTCTTACCGAGATGAACTGGAAGTGAAAGTCCGGGAGCGCACGAAGGAAATCGAAGAGACGAAGCAGTATCTAGAAAACCTGCTTGAAAATGCGAACGATGTCATTTACACGCTGGACACCGAACAGCGCTTCACTTACGTCAACAGTAAGATTGAAGCCTGGGGTTACCGGAAAGACGACCTCATTGGCCGGCCCTACCTGTCCCTGTTATCTAAGCGGCACCGGGGGCGCCGGCTCAAGAGCACGCTCGATATCGGCGCAAAGCAGGTGTACGAGGTCGAAGTGGTTACCCGCACGGGCGAGGCCCGGTCTGTTATGGTGAGTGTGTCGCCGTTGCACGGGGTGGACGGGGAGATACTTGGCGTCCTCGGGATCGCCCGCGATATGACCGACACGAAAAAACTGGAACAGCAAATCAGGAATTCGGAGAAATTGGCGTCCGTCGGCAAGCTCGCGGCGGGAGTGGCCCACGAGATCAACAATCCGTTAGGTGGCATCCTGAACTGCCTCTACAATCTCGGAAAGGGGACGATCGCACCGGCCCGGCGCGAGGAGTATTTGGCTTCGATGGAAGACGGATTGCACCGTGTGCAGAAGATCGTCCGGCAGTTGTTGGATTTCTCTCAGCAGCATCAGCCGGAGTTTGCGCCGGCCGACATCAACACGGTGATCGAACGGGTGCTGGTGCTGACGACCCATTTGTTCGCGCCGAATCGGATTGTGCTCGAGTCCTCTCTAGGCAACGGGTTGCCGGCGGTCATGATCGACCGGCATATGATCGAGCAAGTCTTGATGAATCTGATTTTGAATGCCGTCCAGGCGATGAAAGAGGGCGGCGTCCTCTCGATCCGGACCTGGGTCGAAGAGGGGATCTGTCTGGTGGAAATTCGAGACACCGGGTCCGGTATTCCGGCGGCGGTGCTGCCGAAGATTTTTGATCCGTTCTTCACGACCAAGCGCGAAGGTGAAGGGACGGGGTTGGGTTTGTCGGTGAGTCTCGGGATTGTTGAGCGTCATGGAGGCAAGATTCTTGTGGATAGTGAAGTCGGCAAAGGCACAGTCTTTACTCTTTGGTTGCCCGTCTCCCGCGAGCGGCAGCCGGTGGAGCGGGTTTCATGACGCCGCTTACGATTCTGATCGTCGACGACGAACCCTTGATGCGCTTGTCCATCGTCGATGCGCTTGAAGCGGTCGGTCATGACGTCTGCGCCGCGGCCACGGGAACCGAAGGGATCGAAGAGGCGCGCCGGCGGGAATACGATCTCGTGATCACCGATCTGCGATTGCCGGGCGCCGACGGGCTGGCGGTGCTGAAGGCAGCGAAAGAGGCGCGGGCGCAGACCGAAGTGGTGGTGATCACGGCGCATGGCTCCGTCGAAACCGCCGTGGGCGCGATGAAGCTCGGCGCCTTCGACTACATTACCAAGCCGTTCAAAATGGATGAGCTGTTGCTGATTGTCGAACGGGCGGGAACCGTGGTCGCACTTCGCAAAGAGAATCAGGATCTGAAGGAGATCCTGGAGGATAAGTTCAGTTTCGGCGGTATTCTCGGATCCAACACGAAAATGCGGGCGGTGCTGGACAAGATCAAGACGGTCGCGGCCACGGATTCCACGGTGCTGATCCTGGGCGAAAGCGGGACAGGGAAAGAGCTGGCGGCCAATGCCGTGCATCAGAACAGCCCGCGGCGGGACTATCCCTTGATCAAGGTGAGTTGTGCGGCCCTTCCAGAATCGCTGCTGGAGGCGGAGCTGTTCGGTCATGAAAAGGGCGCCTTCACCGGCGCGTTGCGTCAACGACGGGGCCGGTTCGAAATGGCCAATCGTGGCACCTTGTTCCTGGATGAAATCGGGGAAATCTCTCCGGTCGTGCAGGTCAAGCTGCTGCGTGTGCTCCAAGAGCGGAAGTTCGAACGGGTCGGGAGTAACCAGACGATCGATGTGGATGTGCGGCTGGTCTGCGCGACGCAAAAAGACTTGCGGAAAGAAGTGGCGGCGGGCCGGTTCCGGGAGGATCTCTTCTACCGTTTGAACGTCGTGCAGGTGGTGATTCCACCGCTGCGCGCGCGGCAGGAGGATATTACCGTCATCGCCGATCATGTGTTGCAGACCTGCTCAACCAAGATGAATAAGAAGCTGCGGGGATTTGCCCAGCCGGCGCGCGAGCTGCTGCTGCGCTATTCCTATCCGGGTAATGTGCGCGAGTTGGAAAATATGGTTGAGCGCGCCGTGGCGCTGGGCCGCGACCGGGAGCCGATTCAGCCGTCCGATCTGTGCGGCTTTCAGGCCTGCCCCTATCTGGGCGGTGAGCCGCAAGAGTCCTGTGGCTTTTGTAATGAGGGGTTAACCGGAAAGCCCAAAAAGAAAGAATTCTCTCTCACCGCGCTTTCGACCGCCCGAGAAGCCTTTGAGAAGGACTACATCCTCTCTGTTTTGGAACGGGTGGAGGGGAGTCGCACCACCGCATCGAAAATCCTCGGTCTTTCCCGCAAAGCCTTGTGGGAAAAGTGCAAACGCTACGGCATCCCTTCGGCGAGGGATGAGGGAGAAGAGGAATAGCGAGCATTTTGTTTCCGGCTCTCTTGTCTTTACTCCCTTCCCCCTAGTGTAGTGATACATAAATAGCTTTACTTATTATACCGTACGGGTATACTCCTCCCCAAGAGGAGGACTGGCCTATGCGCATTGCCCCGTCCCTGCAGCTGACTGATCCCGAACGCCAGCAACTGGCGCAGTGGGCG